>ONYP01000011.1 GCA_900322135.1 uncultured Prevotellaceae bacterium | reverse complement strand
GCCCAGGATGACGTTCATGAACGTCTGCTGCTCGATAATGGGCGTCGGGAACATGGGTTGTAGGACACCTATCAGGATTGTCGAGATTGATGCGCCGATGATGGTGCGCAGCACAAACTGCTTGCCCACACTGCGGAAGGCGATGACCAGCAGGATGATGTTGATGACATAGTAGGTCACAGCCACATTCCAGTTGAGCCAATAGTGCAGCAGTGAAGACAGACCCGTCACACTGCCAATCACAATCTTCTCGGGCAGGATAAATGCCGTAAAACCAAACGCATAGCAAAACAGGCCCACGGTAATCATCACATAGTCCTTGGCCAGATTCAAGTATTTTTTTGCTGATTCAGTCATATCATTCTCTCAATTGAGCCGCAAAATTACTGAAAAAATTCAGTATTGCGACTTAAAAAAAACAATTATTGCCTCTCATACGGCGAAATAGTTGTACCTTTATCGTGCCCAAACGGGAGATGGACGACGCCCACCGGCAGGCTGCGCCACGCCATCCGGGCTTTACCGAAGATAAAACATTTAAATATAAACTGTTATGATTCTCAGATTAATTGTTTCGGCAATAGCGGTTTTCCTTACCTCGCTCATACTCAACGGCGTGAATGTCGACCCATGGTGGTGGGCTGTGATTGTTGCCATTGTACTCGGGTTCATCAACTCTTGGATCAAACCCATCGTGAAATTCCTGGCATTACCCATCAACATCCTCACTCTGGGACTGTTCACTCTGGTCATCAACGCCCTGATGGTGGAATTGTGTTCATGGGTCCTCGAGCCCCATTTCATGGTCAAGGATTTCTGGTGGGCTCTGGCCTTCAGCATTGCGCTCACTGTCATCGGCTGGCTGCTGCACCTGTTGGTCCCCGACAAAAAGAAGAAAAAGAAATAAAAAACAAGAGGAGTGAGAGGTTTACCCGGCAGATGCCCAACCCCTCACTCCTAATTCCTAACTCCTAACTCCTAACTGGAACATCACTCGTCCTCAAACTTGATGGCGTTGCGGTTGGTGCTCTCGATGCGACGATTGCGCCAGCAGCGGCGGCACAGCGACACATACTTGTCGTCGCCGCCAATCTCGACCTGGTTGCCGTCGGTAACGATGTTGCCGCTGCTGTCGATGCGGGCATTGATGATGGTCTTACGGCCGCACGAGCAGGTTGACTTCACCTCCTCGATGGTGTCGGCAAGTTCCATTAGGCGACGCGAGCCCTCAAACAGGTGGGACTGGAAATCGGTGCGCAGGCCATAGCACACCACATTCACGCCATAGTCGTCGACGATGCGCGCCAGTTGGTCAATCTGGGATGCAGACAGGAATTGGGCCTCGTCAATCAGAATCCAGTCCTTGACGACCAGCGTGCGGTCAAACATCTCCTTCAGCATCTCATACAGGTCGCTCTCGGGATAAATCCAGGAGCATTTGCGCTCGATGCCGATGCGTGAGCGGATGACATTGTCATTCTCGCGGTCGTCGATAATGGGCTTCATGCACAGGTACTGCATGCCGCGCTCTTCAAAGTTGTAGGCCTGGGTCAGCAGCAGGGCCGTCTTGGCCGACCCCATCGTGCCGTACTTGAAATATAACTTTCCTGTCCCGTTCATGTCGTGATGTAATAATAGTCTTAGTCTCTAGTCAATCCTTGCCCTGCCGGCTCGATGCGGCAAGGCCGACAACAAAGTTACTCTTTTCCCGCCACACCGCTGCACGATTACCCACAAAAAAGTTATTAACACCGCCCCACCGTCAGCCAAAATCCTTGCCAGCATTGCTTCCTGCATTGCAGAGACACAAAATCTTGCGTCTCCAACCTCGACAATTGAATAGACAATTGAATAGAAATTTGGCGCCAGTCGACAGTAAATATCCAAAAAAATCGGTTGAATTACCGCAACAGTAATCCAACCGCGTATGACTTGAAAAGACGCTAAGCAATGTATTAGTTTATTTATATTCGCCTAAACACATCATTTCGTTCCTATTTCAGTGACCATTGCAAATGGAAAGACGTAATCATATGGTTGTTTGACCTCCTGAAAAAATGCAATCTTAAGTGTAATTATATCACCTGAACTAAAATCCTCGATAGAGATATGCCTTTGACAATCATTACACAAACTGATATAATACTCATGACCATCGTAGATAAATGATATTGAAGAAGTCGGGATATCGTTTTTCTTTTTGAATATTTGAGAAAGACCTTTACTGAATTGACCATTCAATGGATTTTTTCCAAAAGACAGAAAACTGACGTTCAGTGTTTTATAACAAACACCATTTTCAAATTGCAAGTTATTATACAAACTTAAATTACCATTCTGACCTACAGACAATGAGTCGTGATTATGAGACCAGTTAATTTTCATTGCTTTTATTTCATTACCGTCGTCATATTTCCAGACTTCCACACCATCAATTATTTGCTTCTGAGCACGTTTAATCACAACGCCATCATCCATGAGTAAGTATTTGGGTGATGTATCATCACGCGAAAACCAGATTGTATCATTCTCAAAGCAATAAGCACGAGAAGCGGATGGCAACTCCCAATACAATACCCTCAATGACCTAATCGGGCGAACTTTAACTATTGAGGTTTCACCGACTACAAACGACTCTCCTACCTCAGGATTGAGATCCAGCAACGACACGGTATCGCTGCCACACATCGCCCTGTACATATGAAGGCTTTTCTTGGGCAATGATTTCAGAAACTCAATTTCTGCGGTCTGTTCCTCACCTAGATTTATATCATACAGAGTAATAGTTTTTATGCCATTTATAGTATCCACTCGATAGTAACGTACAGCATCAGCATCCGTCTTTTTATCATTGTTCGGGCTAGAGTATCCCATTTCAAGACTTGTTACTGATTCATCACAATAAGCATAAACCTTATTGCTCCTACTAATCAGAAGCAGGATCAAGACAATCAAAATTGATAAAACTGGATTCTTCATCATTACTCCTCTGTTGTTAAAACCCAAAGGCAAAGGTAGCAAAAATCTTTGCTAACACTCTTCTTTTTTTAATATCGGTGAATTATTACTCACGAGGGACTGGCATCCGTCCCAACTTTTTAAATTTTGGAAAAGTTGCTCAACCGCCTAAACCTTGAAAAGACATTCCGATTAATTGGGGTTTATACAATTATCTCATCCATCCTTCAACCCTGTATATCTTTTCGCATAGTTTTCTTTCCTTCTTTGATGCTGCATCTCTAAACCACACCTCTATTCGAGCAGCATAGTAATCTTCGAAATCACCTTCATAGATGGTAAACTCTTGATGATTAACCAATTGAGAGAAGGAGCATGTGGCATCCACGAGTACTGCGCTTCGATGCTGCAATCTATCTTCCGATAAAGGGATATTTTCAGTAGCCTCAAAACAACGCAGGAATACTTCTCCAGTAGGTAAGGAAGGATAGTAAAAATCATACATGTACATACCACCTTGGACTCCTTGCCAAACCTGCAGGTAAGTTTCGGTGTTAAGGCTATCAATAAGCACATCTTTGTCTGATGATGAGTAAAGTGGCAAATGATATTCAAGACCATCGGGGATTTTATGCTTACTTCCAAAATCATCAGCATCAGGTCCAAACATTGCAGCCGTCACCAGAGGCACCCAAAACAAAACTACAATTATTACAGAAGACAAGAATGACAAGATGCATTGCCACCATTTTTTATTGATCAGCAAAATAATCCAAGAAACTGAAAGTAGAATGACCACCAATAAGAGCAAAACACCGACTATGCTTTCAGAAATACTAGGAGTTGAGGTAAAAGAATACATCAAGCCCAGTAAGCCGAAACATAGCAGTAGTGGCAATACCCACCAATATTTAATTACAATATTTTTCATGCCCGAACGATTAAACTCCGATTTATATTAAACGCAGGAAAGATAGCGAATATTTCGCTAAACACTCATTTTCTCTTAGATTTCGGTGATTTGGATAAATCGTTCTCGCTCGGCAATGCTCATGCAAGCATGGCATTGCGCTCACTTAATCACGATTTTATTATTCATGAGGCGCTGGTACTCGCCAGACTTTTATAATTTTGGAAAAGTTGCTCAACCGCGTATGCCTTGAAAAGACGCTTAAACTTATTGGAAAGGCACCATTACGATATACCAACAACTCACGTTTTTACCTTGTATTGTTGCGGGTGTGAAACTCGGAAATGACGAGACTATCCTGATTGCTTCGGCATCGAGTTTGGGATCAATTGAGCGGCAAACACTCACGATTCCGATTGTGCCGTCCTTTTTTATCTGACATTGGATTCCGACCTTTCCCGTAGGATGATTGTTTTTCTCATCATAGGGATAAACCGTGTTTCTTTTGAGATATGCTTCCATTTCGCTTTTGCCACCTGGATACATTGGAAGAGTTTCCGCTTCATAGAAAATGGTATCACCTGCTTTGACGATATAACCATATTCCCCTTTTTTATGAGTAGCATTACACCGAGGATCATCTTGAGATATTTCATTACCATCATTATCAATATACTTGACAATTTCTCCTTTAGTCACCTTATTTCCTATTCGTTCATGAACTACAACATAAAGGACATCATCTGTTATTCTAATGGTGTCGTAAAAAACTGATTCAGTTTTCATTTGGGCAGTATTCATCGATGTAACCTTAGTTGATTGCTCTTTATTAACTGCCTGGTTACATGACAAAAGCAGAATAGCCAATAATGCGAAAAATATATCCTTTTTCATAATCAATTCTTCTTTCTCCATCTCAGCAAAGGTAACAATAATCTTTGATAAACACTTATTTTCTTTTAGATTTCGGTGATTTATTGACTTCGTCTTCAATGCTCACGCTCGGCTATATTCAAGAAAACTTGACATTACGCTCGCTTATTCGCATTGGTGTTCATGAGGCGCTGGTACTCGCCAGACTTTTATAATTTTGGAAAAGTTGCTCAACCGATTAGACCTTGAAAAGTCGCAACTTTATCTTATCATCAGTGGCTCAGGATGATGTCGATAATAGCATTCACATCTGCGATGTCCACCTCATGGTCACCGTTCACATCGGCACGGCCGTCATGGGCGCCAGGAGATTCCAGGATGATGTCATAAACGCAATTCACATCGGCGATGCTCACCTCGCCATCGGCGTTCACATCACCTTGCAGCACATCAACTTTCTCGGTGAAATAGCCGGGATTGTCCGAACCGCCGTCGATATGGGCACGCGATGCGTCAACATAGTTTTCATTATATATTGTACCTTGGCCACCAACCAGCGAGACGCAACCATAGAACATTCCCCTTGAGTCAGTCAGTGCATCGGTACTCCACTCTTCACCAGCATAAATCGTTTGCAGATGACTGCAACCCCACAACATGCCGTCCATATTCTCCACGCTCGAGGTATTGAAACTGCTCAAGTCAATGGTGGTCAAGGATTTGCAGAAATTGAACAGGGATGTCATGTCGGTCACATGCTCGGTATCAAAACTGCTCAGGTCGAGATCATTCAACGATTCACAGTTATAGAACATGTACCTCATATTCTCTACGCTGGAGGTGTTGAAGCCACTCAGGTCAACATTGGTCAAAGAGGTGTCGTATGAGAACATGAAACTCATGTCGGTCACATTACCGGTATCGAAGCCGCTCACATCCAGAGTGCTCAAGGAATTATAACTGAACATACTACTCATGTTGGTCACGCTCGAGGTATTGAAGCCACTCACATCAAGGCTGGTCAAGGAATTGCAGCCGGCAAACATGGAACTCATGTCGGTAACACTCGAGGTGTTGAATGCGCTCACATCCAGCGAAGTCAGAGCACCGCAGGATTGGAATAACGCGCTCATGTCAGCCACATGCTCGGTATTGAAACCGCTCAAGTCAAGGGTGGTCAATGACTGACAGCCACTGAACATGGACCCCATGTTGGTCACATTCCTGGTATCAAAGCCGCTCACATCCAGCGAAGTCAGAGCGCTGCAGGATTGGAACATAGCCCTCATGGTGGTCACCTGCTCGGTATTGAAGCCGCTCACATCCAGGGCCGCCAATGACTGACAGCCGCTGAACATGAATCCCATGCCGGTCACATTCCTGGTATCAAAGCCGCTCACATCCAGGACGGTCAAGGATTTGCAGTCCTGGAACATCGCGACCATTTGCGTCACACTACTGGTGTTGAACCCACTCACATCCAGGGTGCCCAAGGATTCACAACCCGAGAACATTGAGCCGGTATGCGTCACATGACTGGTGTTAAAGCCGCTCACATCCAAAGTGTCCAAGGATTTGCAATCACAGAACACGGCTCTCATGTCGGTCACATTACCCGTGTTGAAGCCGCTCACATCAAGCGAAGTCAAGGACTTGCAGCCGTTGAACATATCTTTCATGTCGGTCACGCTCGAGGTGTTGAAGCCGCTCACATCCAGCGAGCTCAGGGAGTTGCAGCCTTGGAACATGGCTCTCATGACCGTCACATGCTCGGTGTTAAAACCGCTCACATCCAGACTGGTCAATGACTTGCAGTTCCAGAACATGACCGCCATGCTCGTCACACTCGATGTGTTAAAACCGCTCAGGTCAAGGGTGGACAAGGATTCACAACCGGCAAACATGCTTCCCATTTCGGCCACATTACCGGTATCAAAGCCGCTCAGGTCAAGGTCGGTCAAGGATGAGCTGCCGCTGAACATCCCTCCCATGTTCGTCACCAAGCTGGTATTCAAGTAGTTGATTCCTGTGATAGAGGTGAGGTGAGTCATGCCGCGGAACCAACTGTTGGTCGATGTGGGACGGGCTGCGGCAAATGTGGGGTCAACCACCGCATGGCCAACCTTGCCCCGGTCATCAAACCAGCCGGGAAGGCCATATCCCGTGTTCAGCGAATAGGAAGTGCCCGGGCGGGTACTGCGCAGGTCATCACAGTAGAATGTCAGCGTGCTGTCGCCCTCGGTAAAGACAGCATAGGCCTCTTGCGCCACTGTGCCCATGTAACACACCAGGCACGCCACGAGGGCCAGCGCTCTAGATAGAAATGCTCTTTTCATAGCGTTATCGTTTTTCAATGTTTAAGATTTATTTCACGGTGATGTTTTTCACCGCGGTGACGCAGGGCATCGAAAACATATGTGAGCCTTTTTTGGTCCAATACACGACCCCATACACCTCATGGACACCTGACGACAACCCTTCGATTTTATAGGCTATGTCATAGGGTGCGCTCGTCGAGAAGGCAACTTCCTTTCCATCCAGATACAGTTTGGTACAGTACAATGTCGCCTCTTCAATATTGCAGCTGTAGTCAAAGGTGCAGTTCAAGACCGACCCGTTAGAGACAGTGCTTGGGCAATTGAGTGATGCGCTCGTCGATGGTTTGACATCGGTAATCCACAGATAGAACGGCATGGTGAGTACCACCTCGTGGGAATCTCCTTTATCAACGCATTTTGCGATGGCCTTCAGCACGGCTATACCTTGCGGGACATTCTTCAGGGGACAGGATATGGCAACCTCGGTGCCGCCACCGCTTGTTGCGATCAATGAATCCCGCAGGTAAACATCTATGGTTTTGATTCTCATATCAGGCATGCCTGAAATATCGGCTATCAGTGTGAACTTGATGTCGAGATTTTCATCTTGTCCCCAAATATGCGCATACTCCCGGTTTTCATCGACAGGTGACATCACCAGGTCCAAATTGAATCGTTGCTCTTCCTTTTCACATGAGGTGAACAGGCAAGACAGTACAATTGTCGTTATCAGCAGTATCTTCTTCATCGTATTAATTGTGTATTGGTTGTGTATTAGTTTTTATCCTTTAGACGCTACAAACGGTCCATTTACTTCACAAAAGTAGTAAAAATATCGATTCTAGCGAATATACTCTGGAGGCTCCGTGTCTCCACTCTGTTTAAATATAAAAACAACATCGCTGTAGTCCGACTCATCACTCATATGCACCATAATTTCCCGCTCATCACCCAAAGCCATTGCAGCCCTGAACGGGGCAATTTCTATGACCCAATTGTGTTTTTCCTGATAACAGGCGATTGAATAAAAGGGGCCGTCATAAGTCAAGCCATTAACATGCCGGCCACATTCAACCATCGAGCCACAACGACCATTATGGGTGGCAACCGACTGGGGCATCGACGAGTCAATAATGTATGAAATGAAAAAGTCGTCATCGGCACAGTCGATTTCATAGATTCCTCCTTCGGCAGGAACCTGGATTGTTCCATGATAGGTGTTACGATAATCGTGTCTCTCGTCGTAACTGGACTCGCTATCGGCATGGTGATGGTGGTGCCCTGCACGAGGGAGCGGACTTGACACGAGGAGCGCACAGGAAGACAGCAGTGTGCATGTCACTATCGATAGGACTGGTATGAGTTGAAGGCGTTTCATAATATCTGCAATTTGCGTCCGGTTTATTCAAGACAAAAAGGACTGGTTAAACATCATCTTTATTTACTTATTAGACTGTTTTTTGCGTATAAAGTTAAAAGATGTTTAGCCCGCAATAGACCAACGCCATGATTTACTCGACAAACCAAACCATAATATATACTGCATTTATATGTCATTTGCGCACGCCTCCCCGCATCAACCCTTTTTGGGAGTGCTGTATACCCTCACCGAGGCCTGACCCGACGGCACAAAATAAGACAATGGCAACATGCCACATGTGGGCGTGTTGCCATTGCGGTGTCTTGTAACGGGTGGTACCCGATGGCTAAAGTCGCCGTGGCGGCCTCTGGGACCTGTCCCGCTACGCGCTGCCTCTTGCAGGCGTGGCAGCTTTATTTGTTCTTGGCCTCGGTGGGAGCGATACCTACCAGTTCGGGATCGATGAGGATGCGACCGCAGTACTCACACACGATCACCTTCTTGTGCATCTTGATCTCCATCTGGCGCTGGGCGGGAATGCGGTTGAAGCAGCCACCGCAAGCGTTACGCTGAACCACAACGATACCCAGACCGTTGCGGGTGTTCTTGCGGATGCGCTTGAACGCCGTCAACAGGCGCTCCTCGATCTTGTTCTCTTGCTTCTTGGCCTTCTCGCGCAGGGTCTCCTCCTTCTGCTTGTTCTCCGAGACGATCTCGTTGAGCTCACTCTTTTTCTCCTCAAGGGCGTGCTCACGGTCGGTTGACATCTCCTTAGCCTTGTTGATCTCGACCTGCAAAGCCTCGATGCGGCGAGCCGCCTCGTTCATCTTCTTCTCGGCAAGCTCGATGTTCAGCTTCTGGTACTCAATCTCCTTGGTCAGGTAGTCATACTCACGGTTGTTGCGCACATTGTCCTGGTCGGCAGTGTACTTCTCGATGAGTTCCTCGGCCTTCTGCTTGGTCTCGCGGTTGAAGGCCAATTCTTCCTGCTGTTTAGCAATCTCATCTTGGTACTTGGACTCGCGTGTCTGAAGGCCTGCAATCTCGTCCTCCAGATCCTGCACTTCCTGCGGCAGCTCGCCACGGAGCGTCTTGATAGCGTCAATCTCCGAGAGCTTCTGCTGCAAGTCATAAAGCGCTTTGAGTTTCTCTTCAACGGTGAGTTCTTTCTTCTGTGATGCCATAATTCTTAGTTTGTTATAAGTTTTAAGTTGTAAGTCGTAAGTGCGGTTTGTATCCCCTGACACGGTATCGTCATTCGGTCATTTCACTTAAAACTTAGAACTAAAACTTTATAAATAATTCACTTGGTTTGTTTCGCTTTTTGCAAAAGCGACTGCAAAGGTAGGACTTTTTTTCTGAATAATCTCTAAAAAAATCTCTTTTGTGAAATGCTCACTCTCGTAGTGACCGATGTCGGCCACCACAATCCGCTTGCTGTTGTCCAGGAAATCGTGGTAGCGCATGTCGGCCGTGACATAGAGTTGAGCACCCATCTCAACGGCCTTGTCAATCAGGAATCCGCCAGCGCCGCCGCACAGGGCCACACGGCTGATGACCGTGTCCGGATTGCCGCAGTAGCGAACGGCACCCACCTCAAAGGCGGCTTTCACCCGCTTGAGCACCTCGATTGCCGCAGTAGGCTCGATGTTGCCTATCACACCGCAGCCGGCCGATGTGCTGCACTGGTCGCCGTAGGCGTCCACGCGATTGTCGTCCAGAAAAGCGACATCGGTCATCCCGATCTTGTCGGCCATGCGGAACGAGACACCCTGCCAGGCGCTGTCCATGTTGGTGTGCGCGCTATAGATGGTGATGTCGTGCTTGATGGCCATCGCCACCGTGCGCTCCACGGGCGTGCGCCCCATGATTTTCTTCAGACCGCGAAAGATGAGCGGGTGATGCGAAATGACAAGGTTATAGCCCAGTGCTACGGCCTCGCCGACGACGGTCTCGGTGGCGTCGGTGCACAGCAGCACACCGGTAATCTCAGCTTCGGGGTTTCCCACCTGGATGCCCGCATTGTCCCACTCCTCCTGCAGCCGCAGGGGAGCATACTGCTCAATGGCTTCAGCGATTTCTCTGACTTTCATATATTTTGTTTTAGTCCCTGGTTTCTAGTCCTCAGGCCTCATGCCGGCGGATACCAACTAGGGACTAAGGACTAGGGACTCTAGATTAGACTATCAACTCACTCTTTCCCCTCGACTTTGAGGCGCTCACGGTCCACATCGATGTAAAGCTCATCGAGCTGGCTCTGGTCCACGGGGCTCGGGGCATCGAGCATCACATCACGGCCACTGTTGTTCTTGGGGAACGCGATGCAGTCGCGGATGCTGTCCAGGCCGGCCATGATTGACACAAAGCGGTCGAAGCCAAAGGCCAAACCGGCATGGGGAGGTGCACCGTACTTGAAGGCGTTGATCAGGAAGCCGAACTGAGCCATCGCACGCTCGGGCGTGAAGCCCAGGATGTCAAACATCTTGGCCTGCAACTTGCCGTCATGGATACGCAGGCTGCCGCCGCCCACCTCGATGCCGTTGCACACAAAGTCGTAGGCCTTGGCGCGCACGCGCTCGGGATGCTCGTCAAGCAGGGGGATATCGTCGGGATTGGGCATCGTGAACGGGTGGTGCGTTGCCATCAGGCGCTGCTCCTCGTCGCTCCACTCAAACAGGGGGAAGTCCACAATCCACAGGCACTCAAATTTGTCCTTGTCTCTCAAGCCCAGACGGTCACCCATTTCCAGACGCAGCGTGCACAGCTGCACACGCGTCTTGTTGGCGTTGTCGCCGCTCATGATGAGCACGAGGTCGCCGTCGTTGGCGCCCATCTTCTCCTTCAACTGCTGCCAAACGGCGGGCTCATAGAACTTGTCGATGCTGCTCTTGACGGTGCCGTCGGCGTTGAACTTGACATAAACCAGGCCCTTGGCACCCACCTGGGGACGCTTCACAAACTCTACCAGGCCGTCCAGCTCCTTACGAGAGTAGGAAGCGCAGCCGGGTGCACAGATGGCACCGATGTAGTTGGCCTCGTTGAATACGGGGAAGGTACCCGTGCCCTTGAGCACATCGTCCACCTCGACAAAGGTCATGCCGAAACGGCGGTCGGGCTTGTCGCTGCCGTACAGGCGCATCGCGTCGTGCCAGGTCATCTGTTCCAGCTTCTCGGGCAGCTCAACGCCACGCACCTTCTTGAACAGGTGACGGGCAAGACCCTCAAACACCTCGATGACATCCTCCTGGTCGACAAAGCTCATCTCGCAGTCAATCTGGGTGAACTCGGGCTGGCGGTCGGCACGCAGGTCCTCGTCGCGGAAGCACTTCGCAATCTGGAAATAGCGGTCAAAGCCGGCAACCATCAGCAGCTGCTTCAGTGTCTGCGGGCTCTGGGGCAATGCATAGAACTGGCCCGGATTCATGCGCGACGGCACAATAAAGTCGCGTGCTCCCTCAGGGGTCGACCCAATCAGGATGGGCGTTTCCACCTCCAGGAAACCCTTGTCGTCGAGATAGTTGCGAATCAGGATGGCCATGTCGTGGCGCAACTCCAGATTCTTGCGCACGGCATTGCGGCGCAGGTCCAGATAGCGGTATTTCATCCTCAGGTCATCGCCACCGTCGGTGTTATCCTCGATGGTGAACGGCGGCGTAATGCTCTCGCTCAGGATGTTCAACTTGCTGGCGATAATCTCAATCTCGCCGGTCGGCAGGTTAGCGTTCTTGCTCGAACGCTCGGCAACGGTGCCCTCGACCTGGATAACATATTCACGCCCCAGATGGTTGGCACGCTCACACAAGTCAGCGTCCACTTCATTGTTAAACACGATTTGGGTAATGCCATAGCGGTCACGCAGGTCCACAAAGGTCATGCCGCCCATCTTGCGCGTGCGCTGCACCCAGCCTGCCAGAGTCACGACTTCGCCCACATTGGCCAAGCGAAGTTCGCCGTTTGTCTTCGTTCTGTACATAAGTGTAATTACTATATTATTTGATGTTGTTTCGTCCTGCTATGCTATAAAACATACAAAGTTACTACTTTCTTGGCAAAAAAGAACCCCTTGAGGGCAAAAAATCCGAATTTCACATGATTTGACTTGCCATGTTTAAAAAATAGTGTACCTTTGCACCGCTCTAAACGAGAGTATCCTGTTCGGGGTGTAGCGCAGTCCGGTTAGCGCGCCTGCTTTGGGAGCAGGAGGTCCCTGGTTCGAATCCAGGTACCCCGACAAACGAAATACACACACCGCTTAGGCAACAAGCAACGGGAACAAGTCCTTATATGGCAGGACTTGTTCCCGTTGGGTTTTCCAGGCACTGCCCCCGACAGGCAGCATCTGTCAGATTCTCATTACCAGGTGCCGTTCAGCACATAGTTGATCAGGGCAACGATGTCGCTGATGTCGACGCTGGCAGTATTACCATCACACTCGGCGGCAACGAGGTCGATGCCCGTAGCGTTACCAGTGAGCACATAGTCGATCAGGGCAACAACATCACTGATATCGATTTCCTGGTTGCCGTTAACATCACCCTTGAGCGAAGTGGGCTCGTCATACTCGCCAAACTTGCGCTTGTTGGTGTTGGTCACATAGATGTCTTTGAGCTTGTTGCCCAGCGGGCGGCTGATAAAGGCCACGACATTCATGTTCTGGGTTTTCCAACCACTAGGGATGTTGACAGTGAACTCGTTCTTGTACTTGTTCTCTCCTACCTTCTTGATAGCATTGCCCTTAACCGAACCCAGGGCAATGCGAGTCACATTGTTGTGAACATAGTTGTTGCCACCGCTCACCTGGGGAGCTACCAGGCCGTCCTCGGTGAGGAAGACAGTGAGTTTGGCATCCTCGCCCATGAGACCGTCAAAGCCCGGAGCCAGGTCACCATCGATGGTAACGACAGCCTTGCGGGTGCTGGCGTCAAAGCTGCTGTTGATGTTCACCGTGGCCCATGACGGTCCTTGCGCGGTAACATAGTCCAAGAAATCGCTCATCGTGGATGCCGGCATATTGGTAATAACGGCATAAACCTGAGTGGCGCTCGAAATGCCCACCGTGCGGTCGAAGGTGGCCTCGGGATAACCATCGATGCCCTCAAGATTAGGCAGCGAATCGATTTGCGCCGTCTGGAAGGGGTCATAACCGCTCATGTACTCATGATGTGCAACCCAAGCGACATCATCGCGCATACCGACCAAGTTTGCGATATTTGCCGAGCCTTGAGGACAGTAGGTGCAGTTAGTCGAAGTAAATTGCTCAACAAGGTGCATCTGACGATCAAAACCGTAATCAAAGAGCAAGAATGTTGCTTCAAACGAGAGAGTATTCTCAATGACCTCACCGTTCGCACTGACCGGAGTAATGGTCAATGTGTGCTTGCCGGCGGCCATGCCTTCAGTGTTAATCACGCCATTCATGGTGACAAACTCATAGGACAAAGCGGTGGGGTTGGTCAGCGTCTCAATCACCTCGCCATCAACAGCCACCTCATAGGTGCAGCCGCCTGCCGGAACATTGCTCACGCCCATGTTACATGTCTTGAACGAATAGGGAATTTCATCACCCATATGAGTAAGGCTGTTAATGGTGATGTCGCGCACCCTGATAACATACTTGGGGAAGTTGTCGTTCTCAACCAGGCACTGCAGGCTCAAGTTGCCCTTGTAGCTGAGAATCAGCTGTTTCCATTCGCCATTCATAAAATGGTAAGCCGGATAGGTGGTTCCCACCTTAACAACCGACAGGGGCTTGGAGGTTTTGGTCGGCTGATCATAGTCAAAACCGATTCTCAGGCTATAGCCCTCAGGAATCTCAATCTTGTAAGGCTGATCCATTTCAACCAAGTTCCAGCCGTTTACGCCAGAGAATTCACAGGGCCACTCGGTCAATTCATCCATCAGCAAGTTGCCATCAAGGTCGATAGGGATGACGAACAAGCGGCTAATCGTAGTGGGCTGGCACAGGCCAATCCTGAAAGCGACAATATCACCATCCTTGTATAGAGCCAGCTCATCAGGTGTGAGATCAGTACAAACAGTGGAAAGACCGAGAAGGCTGCTAGAGCCCCAACCCGATGTGGCCAAATCATCGGTCAGGTAGTGACCCATGAGCAGCTGGTTGGGCGCCAAGTCCATGGCGACCGACGACAGCGGCAGCAACAAGGCTGCCATCAAGAGCGATAATAATTTTCTCATAATTCGTTGGTTTTAATAAGTGTTGATATAAATGTATTACTGTTAGCGCTTGAGAGTCTTGGTTATAATGAATGCACAAAATTAAGCATTAGTATTTTAATTATCAAGAAAATGATAATAAATTTATTGAATCAATAATCAATACTGATATCAGACAAAAAAACGGGAGACATCCTTGCGGACATCTCCCGTGCGGTGTGTACGTGACTCGAACACGCGACCCCCTGCGTGACAGGCAGGTATTCTAACCAACTGAACTAACACACCATGTCGCATCTCGAGCGAAATGCGGTGCAAAGATACTGCAAATGTTTTCAATCTTGCAAATATTTGGACATTTTTTTAATGCCTATGGGCTTTTTTTGTCAAAAAGCCGCCTCAATCATCATTTCTTCTCCTCATCGTCATCGATGACATCCACGCGCACCAGCTCGATGCGGGCTGCGGTCTTGCGCTCGATGGTAAAGCGGTAAGGCGGCAGGTCAAACACCTCTCCAACATTGGGGATGGCCTCGTTCTCGGCAAGCAGGTAGCCGGCCAGCGTCTGGTAATCATCGCTCTCGGGGATGTCGAGATGGAAACGCTCGTTGATTTCCTCGATTTCCATGCGGCCCGAGAACTCGTAACTCTTCTCCCCAAGCTGGCGAGCAATCAGGCGGTTGCGGTCGTGCTCGTCCTCAATCTCGCCGAAGATTTCCTCGACCAGATCCTCCAGTGTCACCATGCCGCTGGTACCACCGAACTCATCGATGACGATGGCCATCGACCGTTTCTCGTCCATGAGCTGCTGCATCATCTTGCGGGCAAGCAATGTCTCGGGAGCGAACACAACGGGCTTGAGACGCGTTTTCCAGTCCACATCAGTGACAAAGAGCTCACTCACCTGGATAAAGCCGATGACATCGTCGATGTTCTCCTTGTAAACCACAATCTTGGACAGGCCCGAACGGGTGAAAAGCTTCACCAGGTCGTCGCGCGTGGTATCCTCGACATCAACCGCCACAATCTCGTTGCGGGGCACCATGCAGTCCCTGAGCCTCGTGTCGCTGAAGTCCAGCGCGTTCTCAAAAATTTTCACCTCGCGCTCCACGGTCTTGTTCTCGTCCTCACGCTTGTCGATGTTCTCCTGCAGGTAAGCGTCGAGTTCATCGACGGTGAGCAGACGCACACGCGTGGAGTCGATTTTGATGCCGAACAACTTCATCAGCATGGCCGACAACCACTCGGTAAAACGCGAGATGGGATAAAGCACGCAGTAAATCATGAACAGCGGGACCGACGAGGTGCGCAACGACGCGTTGGGGTTGATGCGGAAGATGCTCTTGGGAATGAATTCACCGAAGATGAGGATTATCAATGTGGCGATGAGCGTCTGCACCAGCAGCAGCACGGCCTCGTTGCTGATCCACTGCTTGAGGGGATTGGTGAGCAAGACTGCCATGGCCATCGAGTAGACGATGTTGGCGATGTTGTTGCCGATGAGCAGCGTGGAGATGAACATCTCGCGGTTACTGTAATAGATGTTGAGGATGCGGTTGATGATGCCGCCTCGGGCCATCTCAATCTCGGCCCGCACCTTATTGGAACTGACAAAGGCGATTTCCATGCCCGAGAAGAATGCCGAGCACAGCAGCGCGATGAGTGCGACAATCAGCGATGATGAAGGATCCACTATTCTCTCTATTTATATCTTATTACCATCAGTAGTGATGGCGGGTTACACTCGTCTATTTAATCGATTGGGGAGCTGCGTTGCCGCTGCCCGGGTGAGGCATGCGGCGCTCGTCGATGGGGAAGATGGCCTCGACCTGGCGCAACTCATAGGTGGTGAGACGCTCGTTGGACTCATAGCCGTAGCCCTCGATGACACGACCCTGCTTCTCGATATGGATAAAGGCATCGCTATACATGCGGTGGGCAGACTGGTCCCAGATGAGTTCGTCGGTCAGCACCAGATCATTGGACACATTGGTCATGCGCACATTGCCCGTGAGCGTCCACAGGTTCTTTAATTCATCAAAGTAGGCCGAGTCACACCTGATGGTCGTCACCGTCTTGTAATTGTTGTCCAGTTCCTCACAGGTAACGCCCTGGGGAAAAGTCCAGTGGGGGGCGGCAGCCTCCTCATACATGTTCCACAACTTGGCGGCGATGCGGTAGCGGGTGTGACCCGAGTCGCTGATGACGGTCTGGACATCAGTCGTCGTCATGGTCGGAACCACCTCGGGGTTGGTGGGATGGCTCACTACATTGGTCCCGTCATCCTTGCAACCCGTGACGGCTGTTATGATGACGGCAATCAACACTATGTCCAGCAGGTGACGCACTGACTAACGGATGCGGTTTTTCCAGAACCAGAGTTCGTTGAAGTTCACACCGAGGGTGATGTTCAGGTAATTCTCGGTAATGAGATGCGTGGGACTTGTCTCTCGATGACGCCACTCGACGCCCAGATTGACGGTGGTCTTGCCGCCAGGGGCAGGCAGACCCACACCGACGCTTGCTCCGTAGTCTCGCACATTGTTGCCCGAGAAATTCATGTAGTCGTGGTTGTAGAAAGCTCCGGCACGGAACGACATCGCTCCCACATAACTGCCTCGCTTGTTGGGCGTGTATTGCACACCGGCAGCAACTTTCCAGCGGTCGTCAAACTTCATCGACTGGGGCTCAAAACCTCTGATTGGCTCATACTTGGCACTGCTCCACTTCTGGAAGGTGTAGTCGGCCTCGATGGTGAGTTTGCGGTTGATGTTGTAGCTCAGTCCCACACCGATGGAGGACGGCTGCTCATACTTGCCCGACATCGAGGTGAAGCCGATGGTGTCGACCTTGTTGTCCTGGCTGTCAAAGGATGTACCCCACGCGTCGCCATGGAAAGACTTCTTGGGCTGGTAGGTGGCACCCACGGTCAGCAGGTCACGGCCCTTGCTCAGCGGCAGGCTGTACTGCACACCCAGCTGGGCGTTCCAGTCACGGATTTTCATGTTGCGGCTGAAATAGCTGGAGGAACTGGAAGCAATGAGAGTCGTGTTGGAAGTGGTGCCGAACAGATAGGCAAAATTGGCACCCACGCTCAGGTTTTTCACCGGCTCATAGCCCACACCGACGAACAACTGGTTGAAACCGCCGTTGCCGCTGCGCGACTCGGCGCCGCCGTCAATGTCGCCGCCGTAGGTATAGCCTACCGACGAGTAAGGCAACAGGCCGAAGGCTGCACCCAGCCCTTTTGTAATCCTGAAGTGTCCCGTCAGGTAGTCCAGACCGCCTCCAAAGTTATAACCGCTGTTGCCGTTCTCTTTGCTCCACAAGTTGGTGAGGTCGACACCCACATCCCACAGATAGGTCAGCGAGTCCACATTGGCATAAGAAGCCGGATTCATCACATTGATGATGCGTCCGCCCCTCATGGCATATCCCACGCCTCCCATCGAGCGCTGGATGCTCGACACATTGTCACTAAGCATTCCGTAGCCCATTTTGGAATAGGGCGTGGTGACGATTTGTGACTGTGCCGCTCCACATCCCATGGCCACGGCAAGCAATAACAGTACTATGTTCTTAATGAGTTTCATTTGCTGCATTATATAAATAAATGCGGTTGAGGCCCTCAGCCGCAAGGTTCTCGTAATATATGATGTCCTCATTGTCCAAGCGCTCGTGCAGCAACTTGCCGTCGCCACCGGTGATGAAGACCATCAGGTTCGGGTAGGAGAGCTTCAGGTCGGCAATATAACTCCTGATCTCGCCAAGCAGGCCCAGCAAGACACCACTGCGGATGGCAGTGGGCGTGTCATAGCCCACAACGGGCGTGTCCCCATCGGGCTGCACCAGTGGCAAGCGGCCCGTGTGCTCATGCAGTGCCTTGAAGCGTAAACCCAGGCCTGGGGCTATATTGCCGCCGACAAAGCAGCCCTTGGAGGTCACCAGGTCATAGGTGATGGCGGTGCCTGCGTCGATAACCAGCACATCGCTGTCCATGTCGAGACGCTGGGCTATCGTCCAGGCGCCCACGGCAGTGGCGATGCGGTCACGGCCCAGCGTAGACGGCGTGCGGTAACCCAGGGTGATGGGAAGGGGCGTCTCGTGAGTCATGTGCACCAGGCGGCGGCATCGCTGCTCAGCCAGTTCCTCAAGGCGGCGGCTGGCGTCGCTCGAGGCGGTGCTGCACACGATGGCCGTGTCGGGTTTGTAGCTGCTGATAAAGCGGTCGAGCAGGCGCGAGTCACGGCGCACGAAGCGGTTGGTCGCCGCTATCTGGGTACCGATGAAGAATGCCACCTTGACCGAGGTGTTGCCGATATCTATTGTCAAATTACCTTTCATCAAAAGCGCAAAATTACTCAAACTGTCCGTAACTGCAAAAAATACCCGCCACTTGAGGTTATTTTTCGTTTTTCTTAACTTCCCGGTCTATCATCCACGAGGCATACAACTGGATGACAAGACCTGCCATGAGCAGGGCAATCCAGTTTCTTTGAACTTCAGGGATGAATTTCACCGAGGCGCTGGCGCAAAAGAGCAGCGCGCTCAGGATCAGGATGTGCTGCAGGCGCCTGAGGCGCAGCGAGCAGCCTGTCATGTAGCCGATAAGGCGCGCCGCGAGCACGATGAGTGCGCCGGCGGTGTAGCCCCAGAGCATCCACTCGGCATCAATCAGGTTGTTGAACAAGGGCATCACTGCCATGACCAGCATGGTGAACAGGCCCAGGATAACCATCAGGTTGGATATTTTCACTCTTTTCTCCAGTGTCATGATTGTCAGGTGGAATTAGGGAATGTCGGTGATGTAAACTTCCTCGTTGACGCGCTTCATGCCGTACTTCTCGCGCACGAGGCGTTCGAGGGTCTCGTTGTCGGTCTTGAGCTCGTTGATTTTGGCATCATAGATTGCTGTCGAGTCCTGGTTGTTCTTGATCTGGCTCTTGAGCTCGTTGATCTTGGAGCGGTACTTGCTGGTGAGCATGTAGTTGTTGTCCCCAAAGAAGGCGAGCGTGATGACAAAGGCGAGAACAAGCACCAGTGGCACATTGAGCCATCGGGGTATCCACTTGGGGCGTTGGAATTTGATTGGTGACATATTATTATTCTATGGTTTTTGGTTTTTAATTGTTGTCCTTGAGGAGGTTGGGGCGCAGGCGGCGGGTGCGCTCGAGTGACATCTGCATCTTCCACTCGGCGATTTTGGCCTGATGGCCGCTGAGCAGGATTTCGGGCACACGCCAGCCGTTGAAGACTTCGGGACGGGTATACACGGGTGCTTCGATAAGCCCGTCCTGGAAAGAGTCGCTAAGGGCGCTCTGCTCGTCGCCGATGGCTCCTGGCAGGAGCCGCACGACGGCATCGGCAATGACGGCTGCAGGCAGTTCACCCCCGGTGAGCACATAGTCGCCGATGGTGATCTCGCGGGTGATGAGGTGCTCGCGTATGCGGTAGTCCACACCCTTGTAGTGTCCACACAGTATCATCAGGTTCTCCTTGAGCGACAGGGCATTGGCCATCGGCTGGTCAAGTTGTTCGCCGTCGGGCGAGGTGAAGATGATTTCGTCATATTGACGCTGGCTCTTGAGCTCTTCCATGCAACGCCACACGGGTTCTATCTGCATGACCATGCCGGCCTCGCCGCCAAAGGGGTAGTCATCTACCTTGCGGTGCTTGCGCAGGCTCCAGTCGCGCAGGTTGTGGACATGGATTTCGACCAGGCCCTTGTCCTGTGCCCGCTGCAGAATGGAGGTGTGCAGGGGTGACTCGAGGGCGTCGGGCATGACTGTGAGGATATCTATTCGCATTATTATTGGTTTTTAATTGTTGTTCAAGTTGAGGATGAGGTCAATCACCCTGTTCACATCGGCGATGTTGATTTCACCATCGGCATTGGCGTCGGCAAGGAATTGCGGTTCAGCAGCCCCCATGAGGAGGCTGATGAGCAGGTTGACATCGGCAATACCCACCTCGCCATCGGTGTTCACATCACCCGCCACGAGCACCTGTTCCCGGTTCTCCATGTCCAGGCTGTAGCTGTGAGGACGCATGATGCGGTGCAGGAATATGTTGCCGTAGCTGTCCACCACACGCACGGTAACGGGCTTGGTGGCCGTGGCGGCCCTGGCGCTGAAGATGTGAGTGCTAGCGGTAGTGATGTAATAGGTGCTGTAGTAGCCCGAGGCGGCATATCGGGGGACATCGTAGTTGATGGTGTGGTAGGGATCCTCGGTGTATACGCGCTGGCACGGGAGGATGCTGTCGCCCTCGCTGATGGTGACTTGCCAGCCGGGGCTGAAGGCAAACACATTCACCATGACGGTGTTAGCCTCGATATTGCCGTAGTTCACCCGTGAGGGGTACTCGTTGAGGATGGCACGCATCGTGGAATTGGTGCGGTAGAAGTTGCTCACCGTGTTCATGTCATAGACGCGCAACTGGCGGTCTCCCTCGTGGATGGGCTTGAATGCACATTGCAGGCGGGTGCCGCTGGCGCTCCATCTCAGGTAGCCGGCAGGGCTGCCGTCCTGGCAGATGTGGTGCCCGGTGAGGATGGCGGTCTGCCACAACGAGCCGCAGGCTGCGGCAATGTTGTGCTCGGTGATGTGGGGATAGGCAGCGGGCTGGGCGGTGTAGTTGCAGTGGTTGTGGCCGCTGACGATGTGCACCTCGTCATAATTGCCGAGCAGGGAGCACAGCGTGTAGGTATTGTCGAGGCGGGCCGTGTAGTTGAAATTAGCGTTGATGCTCCAGGCTGGGATGTGTAGGCACACCACGACGGGGGTGCTGTAATCAACCTGTTGCAGGTCCTTGCGCAGCCACTGTATCTGCTCGTCGGTGATGGCACCACGGTAGTTGCGGCTGCCGGCAACGCCCTCGCTGTAGTCCTCGCCAGGGTAGGCGATGTTGAGGTACACGATGTCATCGAGCACGACATAGTGCACCTTGCCCAGGTTGAAACTGTAGTAGTTCGGTGCCACAATCTGCCGCCACGGTGCCGCCGCGAGTTCGTCGGTGTCGGCACCGGCAGGGACGCTGGGGTCATGGTCGTGGTTGCCGATAACGGGCCACAGCGTCATGGGGTAGTTGAAGTGCTTCATGTCGACCATGAAATCACTCAGGTTGTAGTCGTTCTGGGTCCAGAAGACATCCCATGTGAGGTCGCCCAGCAGGATGGAGTAGACGGGGGTGCCGGCAGCGCGTTCAACCTCGTCGCCCAGGCATGCGATGAGTCCCTTCTTGATATAGGCGCGGTCGCTGTTGCGCCGTGCCAGATGGGTGTCGGCACCGATGATGACCGTGTGGCAGTCGTTGTCGACGCGGCGCAGGGTGAAGTCGTGCACCTCGCCGACGCTGGCATCGCGCGTGTCGAGCGGTGCCCAGAACTGCGGGTTGAAGCCATCGGCAAGCAATGGCTCGTAGCCGCCGGGCAGGGTGTAGAAGACATAACCCGTACGCTTGGTGCTGGTCATGGCGTAGCAGCCGTCGGCATCGGTCAGGACGACCTCATCGCCATCGCTCACGGCGACACCTGCCACCGGCAAGCCGTCACAGGTGATGGTACCACTCACATTGTGGGCAGCAGCCAGGCCTGTACCTAGCAGCACAAGCATTGTCGTTGTCATGATAATCGCCTTCACCACTCCTAACTCCTAACTCCTAACTATTTTTCGTCCCAGGGGTAGGTGCGCTTGGGGTTACGAGGGAACCAGCCCTTGCGCACGCGCTCTTGCTGCTCATTCACCTCCCTGATGCCCCAGAAACAGGAGAAGGCGCCCACGCCCATCAGCGACGACATCAGCACGCTGCGCACCAGCAGCGAGCCCACACACAGCAGAATGCCTGCAACCAGAAACACCCACTTGAACCGCAAGCCATAGTGGTACTCGCCCTTGATGACAATCGGGTGGCACACACCGATGATCAAGAACGAGCAAAGGCCCAACACGAGGCCCTGCAGGTGATATGTCGATAGGAACTCCATCATTGCCGCACGCAGGGGTTTATCCACTCCCCCACCCTAAAAAAAATTCGTTCTGCAAAGATAGTGCAAGCCGAGCACAACGCCAAGAAAAAGCTACGGTTTTTTCATGGCATTGTTGAGGCGAAGCCTATCTTGCCCGAGCACCCACGGAGCGCAGGGAACGATAGTGCAAGCCGAGCACAACGCCAAGAAAAAGCTACGGTTTTTTCACGGCATTGTCGAGGCGAAGCCTATCTTGCCCGAGCACCCACGGAGCGCAGGGAACGATAGTGCAAGCCTCGTGAGAGGCTGGCGGTTCAAGAGCCGACTTCAAGATACCTGACTACTGCATGGCATCGAGCAGAAGCCCGAAGAAGACATAGGCGGCAAACAGGACCAATGTGATGATGACAGAGCGCAACAGGCAGCCCCATGAGCTGATGCCGTCGGACTGTTTTTTCTTTTTCTTGGCTTTCTTCTTGGGACGGGGCTTAGTTTGGGGAGGGACTTCTTGCCGGGGTGCAGTGCTGTGTTGCGGCGTTTGCTGTGATGATTTCATGGGGTGTTGCCGGGGGGTAGTTTCTCGGCTGGACTTGGGCAGCGGCTGTTGTGCTTGTAGGCCGCAGTTAGGGCAGACGATGAGGCCATCGATGGCGATGAGCCGCTCGTCGCTCACATTGATTTTCTTGCCGCATTTAGGACAGGTCCAGCGCATATAAAGATAATAATTATAGGTGAGGAGTTGGAAGTTAGAAGTGGTTCAATCCTCACCCCTCACTTCTAACTCCTCACCATTTGCGAGCTAAAGCCCGTTAGTGATTATCCCTCGTAGTGGATGATGGCTTTGACAACGACATGCCACTTACCGTCGATAAACTCGGCTTCGCCGGCACGGTCGGTGACGATGCGTGTGCCACTGGGAATCTGAATGGCGTTGCCCGAGCAGGCACGCATGAGGTTCTCGGCAGGCTGCAGGAGGGCAAAGCGGTGAACCTCGGGCTTGTCGATGATTTCAAAGGTGCCGTGGGTGCCGTCAAAGGTGGTGAGCACATAGACTGAGTTACCGGGCTCGTAGGTGTCACTCACTCGGGTGAAGTCGTCATTGTCGTCGGGGCGGCTCATGAACAGGTTCATGACCTCACCTTCCTCGTCGTTGATGACTGCTTCGTCCTGCTCAGGTTCTTCTTGCGGGGTCTCGGCGGGCTCCTCGTCATCCTCAGCGACGGGGATTGCGTCGACGACGGGCTCCTCGTCGGCTTCTTCGTCGGGCTCAGCGACAGCTTCTTCAGGGTCGGCTACGGCTTCGATGATGCCAGCCTCATCCTTTTCACGCAGGGCTTTTCCCGTCAAGCGGATCGACAGGGCCTTCATCTGGTCAGCGGCATCGGTCGAGAACTCCTGCAGATTGGCGTTGGTGCGGTCGAGTTCGCGCGCAAAGGTGCGGCGCATCTCCTTGATTTTGCCGCGGTTGCTCAGTGCGGTGAGCAGTGCCAACAGGCCCAGCAATGTGCCGATGATACCCAGCCACAGGGGCAGGTCGGCAGGGCATGCGACGCCTGATTTGCCAGCGGTGGCGGGTTGGTCGGCAGTAGCTTGGGCGGTGCCGTCCTGGGGCTCACCTTCTACCTTCTCGTCACCGGTCTGTCCGTCGGCAGGTGCCGTCTCTTCAGTGGCGGCGAAGACGGGCGGATTCTCGATGAAATTGCGGATTTCGGGCTCAGCGAGTTTCCATACCTGGGGGGTCACCAGTGCCTGCAGATCATTGATGCTGCCACCGTCGCCCTCCTTGGCCTTGAACTCCTTATAGATGCTCTCCCAGCGGCGTCCCTTGCTGCCGTAGACATCGTTAAGGTTATCCAAGGTGTAACCTTGAGGATATTGGCTGTGGATTTCCTCAATCCTCTTGCCGAAACCACGGCCGTGGGCGGTGTAGTGGGCACAAGTTGCCACACCCTGCTTCCACAATGCAGGCGACAGGGCCTGGTCGTCGTTCACCTCGGCCATGGCCGAGATGGCGAGGCAGACAATCGCTGCCATAATCAATGTAAATCGTTTCATAACAGTTTTTAGGTTTTCTGTTTTTCAGCTGCCAGTTGTCAGAGTTTTGCCAATGACGCCGACAACTGATGACTGACAACTATTTATTATTATTGGTTAAACTTGCTGATGATATCGTTACGCATATTCTTGAGCAGATTATGGCGGATTACGCCGATAACAGGATAGAAGAAGGGGACATCCTCAACCACATCGGCGGCATTATAGCGGCCCTTGAGGAAGGAGTTGATGCCGGCGGTGAGGTAATTGGCGAGGTTGTCGTCAAGGACGCTCTCAAACAGGCGCAGGATGTTGTTCTCGATGCCGAACTCGTCCTTGATGGCGGCATCGCACAGGTCGATGAAGAAGTGGTTGAACTCCTTGACCGCGGCGACCAGCTGGTCGCGTACCTCGATCGACTCGACCTGGGCCATGGTCAACTCGCCCATGCCTATCATCGAGCAGCAGTAACGCATGCGCTTGACACTGGCAGCGTTATAGCGCGACACATCGGCCTGTCCCTCTAGGCGCTTGTTCTCGAGTTTGATGCCTCCCCGACAGGTAATCTGCTTGGGGCATTCCACCTCCTGCCTGATCTCAAAGGACTCGGTGTACTGCTTGCCGTAAACACGCTCGATGATGTTCTGGGTGAGCATGTTGATGCGGCTCAGCGAACCTAGGATATTGAGTATCTTGCTGCCGGTGCCCGAGAAGTAAATCTGCTTGGGCATCTCGTAGCCTCGCTGCTTCATGGCCTGGGCGATGTAGTAGATGATGGCCGAGTAGAAGTACATGAAGATGAGCCGCCGCTGGCTGTCGTTGCGCAGCAGGGCATTATAACTGTACAGGTTACGGTCTATCTCTCGCAGGGAGCGCAGTTCCTCGACATTCTCAATCGAGAAGAGGAAGGCATTGATGTCCTCGCTGCGCTTCTGCGCCATGATGTCGGCAAGGATGCTGCCCAGGTAGGCGATATTGTTGCCCTTGTCATTCTCGATGACTTGCTTGAAGTAGCGCGTGTAGTGCTGCAGCAGCGGGTTGTTGTCGGCATCCTTGTCGGTGAAGCCGTCGCCAAAGATGGCGTTGCCGGCAAAGCGGAACGACGAGATGGCCACGGGCTCGCTGCTCATGCGGTCGCTGGTAGGCTGGTAGATGACCGTGTCGCAGGTGCCACCGCCGATGTCGATGGATACATAACTGCTGCCGGCAACCTCGGCTCCACTGTAGTAGTATGCCGGAGCGAGGCTCTCGGGGTAGGAACGCAGGTGGTCACTGTCGGCACCAATGTAGGTACTGAACAGTTCGCTCCAGGTACGCTCCAGGGTATCACGGTCGGCGCCGCCCATGCTCACGGGATAGAAATAGACGATGCCGGTGCGGCGCAGGTCGGCATTCTCGAGCAGGGCTTTGGCCTTGATGAGCAAGGTCAGCTCGCGCAGGAAGGCTTTGGCCAACTCGGTGTCACCCTTCCACTTGAGGTTGGTCGTCACTTCATAGCCGTGGAAGTAGCGGCGCTCATACAGGAAGGGGATGTTCACATCACTGAACAGGTTGCAGCCCATACCGCTGTTCTCGTTGCGCGCCAGCGTGGAACGCAGTGGGAAACCATAGATATTGTCTATCTCGCGCGGCACAAATTCCACACGCTGCAACTGCTCGGCATACTCGAGCGAGTGGGGCTTGTGCAACGAGGCGACGAGGGCCTGCTGAGAACCGTACTCAAAGGTGAACGGACGCGAGGGTTGACCGCGCTCGGCCCACTCGACATGGGTGTTGGTGGTGCCGAAGTCCACCGCAAAGATGAGTTCCTTGGCACTCGGGGCATAGGGCTTCCACTGCGGAATAATCACGCCGCTGGAGCGCCCCAGATGATTCTTGACGCTTACTTCCATATAGTCAAACGAGCCGTCAACATCATAGTAGGTCGTGGTGTAGCCCGAGTGGGAACGGATGGCATCGCGCACATTCAGGCCATCGGTCTTGATGCCGTTCTTGTAGAAACGCAGCGTTGCGCCGCCGCTCTCGATCATGGTGAACAGCTGCACGGTGTAGTCGTCGTTGGCGTCGGTCTTGACAAACGGGAAAACCGAGGTCGACAAGGTGACGCCCACAACGCGGCCGGTACCGCGACGCTCGTCAAAGGTCCAAGTGTGGTCGTTGATGGGGAAATACTTGCGTGAGAGCTCGATGTAACGGTTCTCACCTTTCTTGACACGGATACGCAGGGTGACCATCACGCTGCCGTCGGCATATTCCTCGATATCCATCACATGGCGGCCGGCGATGGTGCCCTTGAGGTAATCGGTGTCAAAATAGGTGAACAGCAACGGTTTCAAGGGCAGCAGGTAGCCACAAGTGGGCTGCGGCGTGCGAGGCTTGAGGTTCCCGTCAAAGAAGTGGTCGGTGTCTATCACGCAGCCGCTGTCCAGGCGCACGATGGTGTCGGTCAGGAAGTCGTCGGTGGTGACAAACGGATATTGGATCGAGGTATCGGGCAACTTGCGTTCGCTCAGGGGAATACCGCCACCATACACCTGGGTCGCACTGTCCCATTCCTTGTCGATATAGCGGTAACGCTCCACATTGCCGTTGAAGCCGTTGACCAGCACTAATGGCAATTCGCTCTTGCCCTGGGGCATCGTCGGGGTGATGACAAAGTCGCTCTCGCTGGCTGCGGTGCGGATGTCAAGCACACGCTTGTGATAGAAGCGGGCACCCAGCACGCTCACATCGATGCCGCCGCCAAAGGGGTCGTAACTCTGCTCCAGCTGTTCCAGAACGGCACCGGCGCGGCCCTCGTCAAGGGCATCCAGATTAGGAATCACAGCCGTCAGGCGACGGTACAGGTCAGGACGGTGCTGACGCAGGGGTTCCAGGTTCTTCTGCATGTAGGCATACACCTCGCCGCAGTGCAGGCGCAGCGTGGGATAAGCGTTCAGCAACAAGTAGAAGTAGAAGACGAAATCCTCGTCGCGTTGCCACAGGTGGCGCGTCTCGCCAAACAGGCTCACGCCCTGTTCCACCTTGATGGCATCGATGGCACCCACAGCGGGAGCCGCCATGACGATGGATGCGGGCGAAGTGCCGCCCAGCACCTTGCGGTCCCACATGATGATATACCAGTCCTTGAGCAGGTCAAAATTATAGACCTTGTCACTGCGCAGGAACAGGTCGAGCGTCTCGCCGTAGAGGCGGTGCTGCTGATTGGCCCTCAACTGCTCGATGTTCTCCTCTCGGTTCCAGCGGATGATGCGCAGGTAGTCCTTGTGGTTTTCGTAGTCAAAGAACAACTGCGCCACATCCAGCGCGTTGGACACCAAGCGCTCGTTCATCCTGGCACCGCGCAACCGCTCATTGGCAAGTTGCTTGAATGCATTCTTCACCAGGTCCAGTTGGGCCAGGGGACTGGGAATGGCAGTACGGGGGTTCTCGCTCAGGCCGCCGTCAGGATCCTTGATGCGCGCGATGTCGTCGTCGCTGTAAGGGTCGTGGCTGATCCAGTCTTCCTCGCTGTTCTTGCTCGTGTTGTTACTATAGGATAATATCTCGCTCATTAATTACTGATTACTGGTTTCTAAACAGGCTAGTGCCGCTAGAAATTCAAGATTGTCGATTGCACTAATTGATATTCTCGAAGCGTTCGGTGAAAACCTTGTGGGCCGCTCTGTTGAACAGGTCGAGCAGCTTGTATTCCACACTGTGTTCGCCATAGTTGTTGCTGTCCTTGCTCAACTTGTTCATTTCAGCCTTGAACACATCGTTGTCCACCCTCTTGTGGCCGAACAGTGCCTTCTTGACACTCACGCCCTCGATGACACGCGACATGTCTATCTCGCCGGGCTTGAACAGGGCCACACTGCGCATGTTGTCGTTCATCTCGGTCAACCACTGCGCGTAGGATAGCATGAACTGGTCGGTCAGCGTGCGGTAGAACTGAGAGGCCAGGATATCGCTCTTGATTTTGGGCTCGTCCTCGGTAAAGCCCTGGCCGATAATGTCCTTGAAACCTGTGGACAGGAACAGGAACAGCATGTGGAAACGGCACATGGGCTCATAGATGAGCTGGCGGGTATGATGGCCTAAGGACAGGAAATTGAGGCTCAAATCGTCCTTAGCCAACGCATATTCATAGGCAGTGGTGGGCAACGGGTAACCGTCAGGGTCAAGCAGCTTGTTCTCGGGCAGACCGGCAAAATGGAAAGGAGCCAGCGCTCCGATAAGCTCTATCAGGTGGGCATTGTTGCGCTGACCGTGCTCACCCGGGTCATACAGGTAGGGCTTGCTGCGCACCTTGTCACCCAGATAATAGATGCAGTTCACATTGCTGTCATTGTCGCCAGTGAGCGTGTTCTTGTAATAATAGAGCGCACTCTGGGTCTTCACGATGAAGTCGCTAGTGGCGATGCGCTGGTCATGCTTGTTGCCCTCGAGGGTGAAGTAAGGCAGTACCGTCAAGCCGCCTATCGGGGCCCGGCTCAACGCATCACGGTTCTCGATACCCTCCAGGTTGGATGCCTGGCGGATGTTCTTCACCATGATGGGGAAGCCGGCAGCTCCCGTTCCGCCAAAGATGGAACTGATGAAGAAGATGCGGTCGCCCTGGCGGAAGATGTTGCTGAACGCCTTGAACTCGTTGCTGTCCTTAATTTCATTCAACGCCACGCTGCCGATATTGGGACTACCCACAAAACCGATGTTCATCTTGTTCTCCAACTGATAGTTGGCAAACAGCAGCGAGGTCAAGGCCTGGTTGGCCTCGTTCATCGTGTCAAAGCCGATGAACTCGCGGAACTTGGCATTCTCTACCGCACCCAGGTTAAAAATGAAGGTGTCGTTGAGCGTCACACTGCTGTTGCTCATGATTTCGCGCAGCGTGACAATGCGGTTGGCAAAGAACCCATCAGCATTGGGGTCGGTGCCGTATAGTTTTTTCCTGATGTCACGGTAGTCGTTAAGCAGCGACTCGGTGCGCTTTAGGTCCTCGTTGGCCTTGTGCGGGTCGATGATCACCGGCACAATCTCCAGGTCTTTAACGGGCTTGCCGTCCTCGTCCAGCGGGCGCACACCCGCTGCCGACAGCATCACCAGCGACTTCAGCACCCTGGAACCGGTTCCTCCTATTGCAAAAAGGAATAATCTCATTTATTTAGTTTTTAGTTTCTAGTTGTTTTTTAAAGAGCAAGAGCGCAGATGCTCTCTAAACCCTAAACTCTAAACTGCGAGCCCCGCGAGCCTTACTGCGGTATCGGCGTGTGGCGGCAGTTGCTGCTCCACCAGCGTATCGAGTAAGAAGCGATTACATAGAACAAAGCAGCAAATATCACTGTCCAGAATTCAAACCTGATGGCTTCGCCGGTGTAGGCCAGATTGCTGTCCTTGAACACTGCATCGTTGTACACATAGCATACAACAGGGGCCAACACGACCACAACGGCAAGCACGGCAAGCCAATGGTACCAACGGTCAAACTTCACCGAGTTGATGGCATAGTAATAGATGGCCGCCCCACCCCATGCCACAATCAGGGTGATGATGGCGATAACGGGATATACCTGCAGATTCAGCATCTCGTTGCTGTAGCCAGCACTATAGCCCAGGCTATAATAAAGGTTGTAGTCGTAACTGTAACTTGATATGACAAACAGCAGACTCAATACAATCCCGGTAATCAAAAATCCGATATGTTTCATATAGTCAAGTGATTCCTAAAAATCCTAATTGTTTATTTTGATGGTGATTTCAAACAGGTTGTCGCCGCCCTTCATGGCAGCGAACATGCCGCCCAGCAGACGGTCCAGGCCCAATGTTGTCGTGGAGAATGAGCCTCCAGTGCTGGTGTCGTTGTCGCTCGAGCACTGAGCCACCCAGGCAGGCAAACCGTTGGGCAACGCGATGCGCACCTCGTCGCGCGGGCTCTTCAGGTCACAGGTCAGTGTGAACAGGTGCGTCTTCCCGTCAAGATAGGACTTGTTGTTGGCAGTGACCATGCTCTGGTCGATGGGTTGGATGGCCAGCGTGTAGCCATCGATGCTCTTGACGGTATAGTTCGCGGGGTTGGACAACAAGGATTCGTCCTTCATCAAGCCGCCAAGATTCACCGCCAGCGTGAAGCACAACTTGCCTGTCTCGCGGTCGCCATCACACTTGTCCAGCGTGAGTTCCTCACCGGGCTTGATACGGAATCGTCCGGCATCGTCTTTCCACACGGGAAGCACGCAGCAGTCCACCTGGGCAGTGCCCTGGTTGAAGCGGTAACTGTTGCGCACATCGGGGGCGTCAAGCACGCCGCTGTAGCGTTTGTCCTGCGACAGCAGGTCCATCGCCTCATTGTCGGCGATGATAATCAGGTAGAAGGGACGCTGGCCCTGGTAGTCAAAGGGGACTCCATTGTAGGGGTAGTACTTGCCGCTGAAGTCACCCATGAACTGCTGCACCACCACACTCTTGCCGTTATACTTGGCAAACACGCGGGTGGCAAGGCTGTTCTCCTCGTTGAAAATCTTGTCCAGACTCACACCATGCGTGTCCTTGGGCGAGTAAATCAGGTCGCTTACCAGCACGCTGACATTGCCGGGGCGCTGGGCCTCCAGAATCTTGTTGAAAATCAACTGAAAGTCGGTATAACTGGCATCTCCGATGCCGGCTGTGCTCTGGTAGATGTCACGGTCCTGCAAGAACTCGTCGACCGTGTGTTCATAGGGGTAGATACCATCGTTCACGATATTGATGGCCACCTTGCTCGTCGCGGGGAAATGGTTGATCAGGTCGTTCACGGCCTTCTTCAACTGGCCGCCGCCGTCGCGCTGGTCATAGGGGACCATCGAGCCGCTGCGCTCAAAGTATACCGTCAGCGACAGATCCTCCACGCCGCCATACAGCCGCGTGTCCCAGTGCATCGGCGGACGCAGGCTCGAGGCTATGCCGTCGATGAACTCATACATTTTCTTGTGGTCCACCTTGCCGTCGGCAGTCACCAGGTCGCCAAATTTGCCGGGATTAGAGGTTACTATCGAGCACAACGAGTCATAAGCCGCCCGTGTCGTGTCGCCACTCACCAGCACTTTACGCACTGCCTTGTCAAGACTGCTGCGGCCGCCACAAGAGAACAACCCCGTCAGCAACACGCCGCACAGCAGCAACGCAGGCAATATCTTCATATCTTTCATCATCACTTTTTGCTTTCTTTTTTCGTTACAGGGAACACTCCCCCATAAATTGTGCAAATTTACTGCAAGTTGAGCGCAGAACAAAAAGAAAAACGAAGTTTTTATTTTTTTTATGCCGAAACGAAGCTTAAATTCTCTAAATTTCACGCAAGTTGAGCGAAATGCCAAATTTATTTGAGCATTTCCGAAACGAAGCTTAAATTCGAGGACGACAGTTCTCAATTTTACTGCAAGTTGAGCGAAATGCCAAATTTATTTGAGCATTTCCGAAACGAAGCTTAAATTCAAGGGATATGGGGTATATTAAAACTAAAGACGAGCCACTCACACCGATGGTGGCTCGTCTTGATGGTCTTGAGTTAACGCGCGGGGGTTACAGGCCAGTGATGCGGACCACGGGGCCCAGGGGCTTCAGGTTTTCCTCGTTGCCCCCCTGTGCTGTGAGAATCCAAGCAAGGGGCTTATGCCGCTTGTCGTCAGGCAGTTTAGGGACGGCAGCGTAGCCGTCGGTGAGGAAGACGAGTCCGTCATACTCCTCGTGCTCGTAGTAGAAGTCGATGGCGGGTTGGAAACTGGTGCCGCCGCGCCCGACGACGCGTATGCCGCTTGCCGCCTGCTTGAGCAGCAGGGGCTTTTCGGTAGTGATTTTGCTGTCAAACTCGATGACCTCGATGCTCTCGATGCCCTGCTTGAAGAAGCGGTTGATGACGGCAAGAAACTTGCGGATATCCTCGTCGGGGACGCTGCCGCTTACATCGACGGCAACGAGCAGGCGTGTGCTGTAGGCATACTGGCTGCCCATGGCATCAAAGCCGTAGCGACGGTTGGGCCGCATGCGGGTGAGGTGCCGCTTGGTGCTCAGGATGCTGGCGCGGAACTGGCTGAGGATGGCACGGAAGTTCTGCTTGGTCACCAGGGTGCTCTCGATGAGGGTCTTGAGGTCGCCGCCGATGGAGCCCCACTGGTTGCAGCGCTGTGCCGTCTCAATCTCGTGGTTGACCTTCTCGCTCATGAGTTCGTCCTCCTCCCAGAGCGAGGCACCTGCGTCGGCATCGAGCATGGCGTCGGTAAACTCACCGCCGCCCGCATCGTCGCTGCTGTCGTCGCTGTCGCCCTTACTGTCGCCGTCGCTAGGCATGGCCAGCGCGATGCCGTCGCCGTCAGCGTCCAACTCGAGTTTGATGACCTGGTCGGCCATGAGCGAGTAGTACTGCTCAAAGGCCTGGCCGCGCTGGATGTCAAAGATGTGCGGCGGCTCAAGGCCGATGGTGTCCATGCCCTCGAGGTTGTCGCTGAGCGTCAGGTCGCTGGACAGACGCATCAGGTCACGGCGCGGGTTGTAGGGCTGGCGCTGGTAGGGGTGCTTGAGGATGATACGCACGACCTCGGCTTTGAGCCTGAGAGCCAGTTGATTGTCGTCGAAGTGCTCCAGGCGTTCGGGGTTGTACTCGATGAGTCCCTTGCCGCACCGCATGTCGCAGCCCATGTTGTCGTTGCGCTTCAGGGCATGGGTGCAGAGCACGGCAAACAGCAACGGCTCGGTGAGGAACCAGTCCTGTGAGAGGTGCTTTATGCGTTCGCCGACGGTCATAGGTTGGCAATCATCTGGTTGATCAGGGTGAGGGCGTCGCGGCAGTCCATCATGATGAATGCGTTGGCGGCAGGATAGGTGGCGTTCTCAAAGAACGAGGCAAAGTGGGCGATGGCTTCCTGGCGGTTGTTGCTGAGCATCCAGTGGATGTAGCGCACCAGGTTGCGCCCGATGACCTCGGTCTCGTCCTTGCCGACACCCAGTTCCAGGCTCTGGTAGATGCCCTCGTTGATGATGGCAATCTGGGGCATGGTGTAGGTCGAAAGTTCGCTTTGGCAAGCGACAAAGTCTTTCAGCACCTCGCGTGCAGTGAGCATGCGTGACTGGTTGAGCGACTGCATGAACATCGATGCCGCGCGGGCGCCGATGACACCCGTAATCATCTTGGCCAGGCGGTTCATGTCGTCGATGTGTCCACAGGACTGCAGCAGTCCCGAGACGCGCACCCAGGCACGGCGGTCGGGCGTCTTGTCAAAGGTGCCCTTGTTGATGTCGGTGTTCTTCTCGAGTTCGTCGGGATGTTCCTCGATAAAGGTGATGACGCGCTGGTCGATGCCGTTCTGCTTGGCCCAGAAGAGCCACTCGCCCACCGTGGGGGAGAAGAAGTAGACATTGAAGCGCGACACCAGTGCGGGGTCGAGGTCGGTGAGTTGGTACTCCTCGCCGTCGTTGACGGCAGCGATGACACGGCTGCCGGCGGGCAAGGAGCGTCCTGCAAGTTTGCGGTTGAGCGAGAGGTCCATGACCGACTGCAGGATTTCGGGCCGTGCGCGGTTCATCTCGTCGAGGAAGAGCACCACGGGCTTGTCGTCCATGGGGAACCAGTAGGGCGGCATGAATTCAGTCTTGCCGGTGGCCTCGTCCTTGTTGGGCAGGCCGATGAGGTCGCCCGGGTCACTCATCTGCCCAAGGAACAGGGCGATGACGGGAATGCCCTGGTCCTCGAAGTGGCGGGTGATGATTTCACTCTTGCCGATGCCGTGCTTGCCGACGAGCAGGATGTTTTGTGTTGCTGGCGTGGTCTCGAGAATCGTCTTGAGGTCGCCGGTGTTGATGGTGATGGCCATTAT
>ONYP01000040.1 GCA_900322135.1 uncultured Prevotellaceae bacterium | reverse complement strand
GGCGATAGCCTCGGCCTCGGCCCTGCGAATGCGTGCCTGGGCTTCACCCTCGGCGCGCAGGATTTCGGTCTGCTTGTCGGCCTCGGCCTGGTTGATGCGGGCGGTCTTCTGACCCTCGGACTGCAGGATGGCAGCCTGTTTCTGACCCTCGCTGGTGAGGATGGTGGCGCGCTTGTTACGCTCGGCCTGCATCTGCTTCTCCATGGCCTGTAGCACGGTCACGGGCGGCTGGATGTCCTGCAACTCCACGCGATTGACCTTGATACCCCACTTGTTGGTGGCGTCGTCGAGAACGGCGCGCAGTTTGGAGTTGATGGTGTCGCGAGATGTCAGCGTCTGGTCCAGCTCGAGTTCACCGATGATGTTACGCAGCGTGGTTTGGGTCAGTTTCTCGATAGCGTTGGGCAGGTTGTTGATCTCATACACAGCCTTGAACGGGTCCATGATCTGGAAATAGAGCAAGGCGTTGATCTGCGTCAATACATTATCCTTGGTGATCACATTCTGCTTGTCGAAGTCATAGACCTGTTCGCGCAGGTCGATTGAGTTGGTCGTGCGGTAGCGGCCATGCTCGTAGGCGACGATGCTCTTGGCTCGGTCGATGAACGGGATGATGACATTGATACCAGGCTTGAGCGTAGCGTAATATTTACCCAGTCGCTCGATAATCTTGGTCTCGCTTTGCGGGATAATCACGAGGCTGTTCTTCACCAGCAACAGTGCCAGCACGATGATGACGATAAGGAAAATTACAATAGGATCAATCATAAGAAATCGTGTTTATTGGGTTGATAATTGTTTGAGTCGGGGTTATTCGTTGACAGGCTCAACGGTGGCGATGATGCTGTCCATCTTGGTGATGCGCACGCGCGTGCCCTCGCTGATGGCATTGCCGTCGGCGCTGATGGCCTTCCAGTCGTCGCCATCCACAGCAACGCGTCCGTAGCCGCCAGCCTCGATGTCCTCGGTCACGCGGCCTTTGCGTCCAATCATGGCCTCGGCATTGCTCAGGCGCTCCTTGTGCGGCTTGTGCAGTTTCTTGATCAAGGCAGGTCTAACAAGCAGCAGACTCAGAGCCGAAACCACGGCAAAGATGATGATCTGCCATGTTACTGTGAGGCCGCAGCCGGCAATGATGGCAGCCACAGCGGCACCGATGGCGAAGCACAGGATGAAAAAGTCACCCGAGGAAAGCTCTAGAATCAGGCAGATAATTGAGATGATGACCCAAATGAGCCAGACATTGGTTGAAAAATAGTCAATCATAATATATCATATTTTTTATACATTGTTAAATTCATTCCCCTTCGTTATGTCTTGTATCTGTTGGACGCATGGGCTGAATTAAAAACTACAGTCGAAACCTCGATTTTTCATCTTCGTCTTGCGTCGGGTTCTAAAAAGCGCCATTGGCTCTCAGATTTTCCGTCATGGAGGTATGCCGGTAAGTCATCCCCAAAGGTATGGTTTTAATGGTTAATATGCAAATTTTATGCCAAATTTCGTAAAGAATTCCTGTCCAGATGCCCGAATGTCGCCAAAAAATCGATTCTCAGACGGTTAAAATGCGGTTTTTGTCTGAAATTCAGCAGTTTTTGGCATTAAGGCGTTTTGTCCAGATAATTCGGGTAGGGGAGAGATATGGCGTCGCCAGGGTGCTGCCTGGCGGTTGAGTGCCCGTCAAGACGATTCTTGCCGTTTTTCTTGTTATTCAGCAATATTTGTGCTATCTTTGTCTCCCGTTTTTCAAATCATAGAGGAAATGACCGAAATCAACTACATGCTTCAAGGTAAAGTCACGATGCCGTCGCTCAATGAGCCGGTCGTGCGCGAGTGGATTGTCAAGGTGGCCGGCCTGCATGGACAGAGGGTGGGGTGCCTGACCTATGTCTTCTGTGACGACGAGTATATCCTGGAAACCAACCGCGAGTTCCTCGGCCATGATTATTACACCGACATCATCACCTTTGACTACACAAATTCGCGCCACATTGCCGGCGACATGGTCATCTCGCTCGATACCGTGCGCAGCAATGCCGAGCTGCTGGGCGTCGACTATGAGATCGAGCTGCTGCGCGTCATCATCCACGGTGTGCTGCACCTGTGTGGCATCAATGACAAGGGCCCCGGCGAGCGCGAGGTGATGGAGGGCTATGAGAACGAGGCCCTGGCGATTCTTCCCGAAAATGTGTTCCTGAAATGAGAAATGACTATGATGTGATAGTGGTGGGGGCTGGCCATGCCGGCTGCGAGGCTGCCTGTGCGGCAGCCCGGCTGGGTTCGCGCACACTGCTCATCACTATCGACATGAACAAGATAGCCCAGATGAGCTGCAATCCTGCCGTGGGCGGCATCGCCAAGGGCCAGATTGTGCGCGAAATCGATGCCCTGGGGGGTCAGATGGGCCTTGTCACCGACCGCAGCAGCATCCAGTTCCGCATGCTCAACCGCAGCAAGGGACCGGCGATGTGGAGCCCGCGTTCGCAGTGCGACCGCCAGCAGTTCATCCTCGAGTGGCGTGCGGTACTGGAAAACACGCCCAACCTGTTCATGTGGCAGGATTCAGTCGATGAATTCGTCATCGAGGGTGGGGTAGTGAAGGGTGTGAAAACGGCCCTGGGCATGACTTTCGGTGCCCAAGCCGTGATTCTCACCGCCGGCACATTCCTCAACGGACTGATGCATGTTGGCCGTGTCCAGACTCCCGGAGGACGCGTTTCGGAACCTCCCGCACGTGGAATCACCGAACAATTGGCATCGTTAGGCTTCACTGTGGGGCGCATGAAGACGGGCACGCCGCCGCGTCTGGATGAGCGTACCATCGACTTCTCGCAGTGCATCCGCCAGGACGGCGAGCAGGATTTCCACCATTTCTCTTACCTGCCAGGAGTGGCAACGACATTGCCGCAGCGCCCCTGCTGGATTGTGCACACCAACGAGCAGGTGCACGACATTCTGCGTGAGGGCTTGCCGCAATCACCGCTCTACAACGGCCAGATTACAAGCATCGGGCCCCGCTATTGTCCCAGCATCGAGACCAAAATCGTCACTTTTGCCGACAAGACTTCCCATCAGTTGTTCATCGAGCCCGAGGGTGCCACGACGCACGAGATGTATCTCAACGGCTTCTCGTCATCGCTGCCCTGGGAGGTGCAGATCGAGGCGCTGAAGTGCATCCCCGCCCTGCGCGAGGTGCATGCTTTCCGCCCAGGCTATGCCATCGAGTATGACTTCTTTGACCCCACGCAGCTCACCCACACCCTCGAGTCCAAGTTGGTCAAGAACCTGTTCCTTGCAGGTCAGGTGAACGGCACGACGGGCTACGAGGAAGCTGCCGGCCAGGGACTCATTGCAGGCATCAACGCCCATCAGAACATCACCGACGGAGCGCCGTTTACGCTTGGCCGCGACGAGGCCTACATCGGTGTGCTCATCGATGACCTGGTCACCTGTGGCGTTGATGAGCCTTACCGTATGTTCACCTCGCGTGCCGAGCATCGCATCCTGCTGCGCCAGGATGATGCCGACATGCGGCTGACAGAGAAAGGCTATCGCCTGGGGCTCGCCACCCGCGAGCGTTATGACCTGATGGTGTCCAAGCGCAAACAGATTGAGGAGTTGACCGCCTTTAGCCGCGAATTCACCGTCAAGGCCGCCGTCATCAATCCTGTGCTCGAAGCACACGGGATGAATCCGCTGAGCCAAGGGCAGCGGCTTCATGACCTGCTGCTGCGTCCGCAGCTTAACATCAAACTGCTTGCCGCAGCCCTGCCCGAACTCCAAGACCGCATTGACCGTCTTGACCAGTCGCGTCGCCAGGAGATTGTCGAAGCCGCCGAGATAGCCATCAAGTACAGCGGCTATATCGAGCGCGAGTCGCTCATCGCCGAGCGTGTCGCCCGCCTCGATAATGTGACCCTCAAGGGCAAGTTTGACTACTCCCAGATACATCAGATTTCGACTGAGGCGCGGCAGAAACTTAAGGCAATTGACCCCGAGACAGTGGGGCAGGCCTCGCGCATCCCCGGTGTCTCGCCGAGCGACATCAACATCCTGCTCGTTTTGTTGGGCCGATGATGTGTTCCACGTGAAACAAATTTAACATAATATACTGATTTACAATGAATAAGCAACAATTAGAACATGTAAAAAGTGTTGTAAGGAACATTCCGGACTTCCCTGTTCCAGGCATTCAGTTCAAAGACTTGACAACAGCCTTCAAGGACCCCGAGGCATTACAGATCATGACCGAGGCCATGGTGGACCTGTACCGCGACAAGGGCGTTACCCGCGTTGTGGGCATCGAGGCCCGCGGCTTCATTGGCGGTGCTATCCTCGCTACCCAGCTGGGAGCAGGATTTGTGCCCCTGCGCAAGCCCGGCAAGCTGCCCGCCGAGGTCATCCAGAAGTCTTACTCCAAGGAGTACGGTACCGACACCATCGAAATCCACAAGGACGCGATTACACCCGACGATGTGGTGGTCATCCACGATGACCTGCTCGCCACGGGCGGCACGATGCTCGCAGCCTATGAGCTGGTCAAGTCGATGAACCCCAAGAAGGTGTACATCAACTTCATCTGCGACCTGGCCGACCTGCACGGACGCGCAGTGTTCCCGCCCGATGTCGAAATCACCTCGCTGTTCACCTTCTGATAGTGTGCCCGGATATTCCAGAGAATCCGGATTGTCCAGACCATCTGGGTTGTAACCTATGACCGACGACTTGAAACTCAAACTGTCCTTGCTGCCCGAGGAGCCCGGCGTTTACCGCTATCGCAACCGCGAGGGCGTCATTATCTATGTGGGCAAGGCAAAGAACCTCAAGCGCCGTGTCAACTCCTACTTCAACCGCGAGCACTCGTCGGTGCGCACCACGATGCTGGTGCGTAACATTGCCGACCTGGAGTACACCGTCGTCAATACCGAGGAGGAGGCGCTCGACCTGGAGAATGCCCTCATCAAGGAGTATCAGCCGCGCTACAATGTGCTGCTCAAGGATGACAAGAGTTATCCGTGGATATGCGTGTCGGGTGGACTGTACCCGCGCGTGTACATTACCCGAGACGCGCGCGCCAGGGGCGACCGCTTCTATGGGCCGTATCCTAAGGCTGAAGTCGCCAAGGTCCTCATCGACACTATCCGCCAGATATATCCGCTGCGCACTTGCCGCCTGAATGTTTCACGTGAAACAATTGAGGCCGGAAAGCACCGTCTGTGCCTGCAGTACCATATCCACCGTTGCGAGGGATGCTGCCATGGGCTGGTATCGCCTGAGCAATATGGAGGCTACATCAGCGAGATTCGTCAAATTCTCAACGGTGACACCCATCAGCTCATGGACCTGCTCATGGCCCAGATGCAGCAGCTGGCATCGGAACTGCGCTTTGAGGAGGCCGAGGTGTTGAAACACCGCTACAAGCTGCTGGAACATGTGCGGCGCCGCTCGGTCATCGTCAGCCCCACAATCCACAACATCGATGTGTTTGGCCTGCTGCGCGACGAGGATTCGGTGCACATCAACTTCATGCACATGCGGGGTGGGGCAGTGGTGCAGTCGTTGACCCTCGAGTACCGCCTCTCGACGCGCGACGAGAGTGACGCCGAGATGATGTCGATGGCGGTGGCCGAGGTGCATCAGCGCTTTGCCGAGACTTATCAGGCCGATCATGTTTCGGAGGCGCTGGTCAATGTCCTCCCTGATGTGGAGTTCACGGGCCTTGCATTCACCATTCCGCAGCGCGGCGACAAGAAGAAACTGCTGGACATCGCGGTCAAGAACGCCATCCAGCACCGCAACGACCGCCTGAAGATGATGGAGAAGCTCAATCCCGAGCAGCGCACCACACGCACGCTTACCACCATGCACAACAGCAACATCAGCGGCTCGAGTCCTGTGGCCTCGTGTGTGGTGTTCCGCAACGCCAAGCCGTCCAAGAAGGAGTACCGCCACTTCAACATCAAGACCGTGGATGGTGCCGACGATTTCGCATCGATGCGTGAGGTCGTCACCCGTCGCTACAGCCGCTTGGCCCAGGAGGGCGAGGAGTTGCCGCAACTGCTCATCGTCGACGGCGGCAAGGGACAGGTGACTGCCGCTATCGAGGCGCTTGATGCCATCGGGCTGCATGGCCAGATGACCGTCGTGGGCATCGCTAAGCGCCTGAACGAGGTCTATTTCCCCGGCGACAGCATCCCCCTGTACATCGACAAGAACAGCGAGACGCTGCATGTCATCCAGCGCCTGCGTGACGAAGCCCACCGCTTTGCCATCACCTTCCACCGCAAGCAGCGCAGCAAGGGCCAGGTGCACAGTGCTCTCGACGATGTGCCCGGCATCGGGCCTGCCACCCGCACGGCCTTGCTCAAGCATTTCAAGTCACTGAAGCGCATCCGCGAAGCCAGCGAGCAAGACCTCGCTGCCGTCATAGGTCCAGCCAAGGCCAAGGCGGTTGCTGGCGCGTTAAGTGCGATACAGAATTAAAAGGCGTCCATACCGTTGCCGATTCAAACTATATCACTATCTTTGCAGACAATGAAACAGTTAGTTATCTTCGGGAATACTTATCAGCAGGGCAACATCGACAAGGTGTTGTCGGTGCTGGAGCACTTGCGCGGGTCGGGGTTCTCGATTGCCGTGGAGCGTGGATACCTGGATTTCCTGAGCAATGGGCAGCCTTGGCAGTGGCCCTCGTTTGACACTAGCCGGGTTCCCGAGGCCGACATGGCCCTGTCGCTGGGCGGTGACGGCACTTTCCTGACGACGGTCATGTGGGTGTCGCGGATGGGGATGCCGATCCTGGGCATCAACACGGGACACCTGGGTTACCTCACTGCAGGCCATCTGGACGAGGAGAGCGACTTGATTGACGATGTGCTGGCTGGCAACTATCGCATCGAGGAACGCACCATGCTGCAGGTGAAATGTGACGCTGTCGAGATTCCACATCCGTGGGCGCTCAACGAGATTGCGATTCTGCGCCACGACACATCATCGATGCTCGACATGGAGACGCGCCTGCGAACCCGTGAACTGACGACCTATCGCGGTGACGGCTTGATAGTGAGCACTCCGACGGGTTCCACAGCCTACAACATGAGCGTCGGTGGACCCATACTGGAGCCGACGACATCGTGCCTGGTGCTGTCGCCCATCTCGCCGCACTCGTTGACAATGCGTCCGCTTGTCGTGCGTGACGACAGCGAGATTGTCGTGCGCACCTACTCGCGCACATCGCAATATGAGGTGAGTATCGACGGTGAGGTGGCGTTGTGTCCCACCGGGTCAACGCTGACCATTTCCCGTGCGCCCTACTGTGCCCGTGTCGTCCAGCGCGAGTCCAACAATTTTGCCAGCACTCTTCGCAAGAAGCTCCTGTGGGGCACCGACCAGCGGTGATTCCTGCAAGGGGTGGGGTAGAAACATTAAAAGCGGTCGGCGACAAAATCCATGCTTTGTCGCCGACCGCTTTGTTGTCGTTGATGATGATGTGCTGCTGTCTGTTTACTCCTGGAAGAGACGGCGGTGCATGAGTACCGAGCGGTAGATGTGGATCATGTGGTCGGCCATGACTTTGCCGGTAAAGCGTTCGGTATTCTCGCGTGCGGCCTGTTTAAGGGCAGCAATCTTGTTGTCGTCCTCAAGCACATCGCTCAGCATCTCGGCACCCTCGCGGAAGTCGTTGTAGTATAAGGCGCCGTCACCGCCAATCTCGCGTGCCTTGGGCGAGTCTTTGCAGATGACCACGGCACCGGTGCGCTGGGCGTTGATGAGCTTGTAGATGTCGCGTGAGCGCTCGGTGTTGGGGATGATGACAGCCTGGGCCATCTTGACCACTGCGGTCAAGTCGGCCTGATGGACCTTGTCCACCTGCTTGAAGCGGTGGAAGACATGCAGGTCGTGGGCCTTCTCCTTGATGACTTTGTCGAAGTAGTCGGTGCGGTAGCCTAACATGACAATCGAGATGTTGCGGTTGCGCAACTCGTGCAACAGTTTCATCGCCTCGATGATGTTGTCATCTTTATTAAAGCGTCCCTTGTAAAGGACGAAACGCTCGGGCAGGTGGTACTTGTTGCGCAGGATTTCAAACATGTTCTCGGGCGCCGATTCGTCACAGCCATCATAGAAACAGGGGTGAACGACCTCTACATTGTCGGGGTTGACATGATAGTGGTCGATGATGGTCTGGCGGTCCACCTCGTTGAGCGCGATGACGCGCTTGACAAACTTGCACGCCTTGCGGGCACGGCGTTGCATGAGCATGCGCTGAATCCATCCGTTGGCACCCTTGAACAATGGGTCGGTCATCGTGAACACCGTGGGGAAGTTGCTGCCGTTGAAGCCCGATGACACGCCATCGTCAATGCCGTGGTAGGTGTTGACACCGTGGGCCTTGGCCGAACGGACGATGCCGTTGCCGGTGTACCAGCGTTCCTTGTTGTGGATGTGGTTGCGCGGAAACTTGATCCTGACGCTATCCTCGTTGAACAATGCGGTCATGCGTTTGTTGTGCTCGTTCTGAGGGGAGTACAGGATGTAATAGTTATCGGGATAATATGTGGCAAGGGCCTTGATCAGGATGCGTCCGTAATAGGATGTATCATTATTCTCCATGATGATCTTGCGACCTCCGTAACCTACTACCATAATGAGATGAAGTATTTATATAATTTTCGTTTGTTATCGTCTGTATCTTTTGAAGCATGCAAAATTACTATATTTTTTAATTTCAATGAGTTTTTTTGCCGTCTTTTTGCGCTTTTGGCTTAACTTTGCTCCCAAAAAGTAATGGACATGAGACAGTTATTTCTATTATTAGGCCTGATGGTGTTGATGTCGGCTTGCGGAACCGCCAAGCAAAACGCTGCTATGACCAATAATCTGCACCCCGATGAGGTGTTTACAGTCACCGAGGATGACATCGAGCGTGAAACGCGCCAGGTGAACGGGATGATCAAGGGCGAGTGGACCTTCAACGCACCCTGTGTGGATGTCAGCGGGCGCAATTTCCTTGACGGCTTGGGCAAGCCCATAGCCAAGAGCAAGCTGAAGAAGAAACTCAATGATGCCTACAAGAAGATAGGGCTGTACAAGGCGCGCCCCCAGTTCACCTTCAATGATGACGGCACTTGCTCGATTGCGATGCTGGGCGCCAGCCTCAAGGGAAGCTACAATTACAACCCCGACACTGATAAAATCACATTCAAGTGGCATGGTGTGCCGTTGACCGCACATCTCAAGCGCGACGGCAAGAAGAAGCTGCAATTGACCTTTGACGCCGACAAGTTCCTGTCGCTTATCAGCCTGCTGAGCAAGGTGAGCAATAACTCTGCGCTCAAGGCGCTGTCCTTCCTCGTCGACCACTATGACGATGTGATGGTGGGCTTTGAACTGAAGAAATAGCATGCCCTGCCGGGCTGGGCGTTACTGAGGGAGGGGTGCGTCCCTACTGTTTCTAAAAGTCCTTAATATTGTCCTAAATTGCGTTAACTTTTTGTCCAGTCGGGCAAAAAGTCGTAATTTCGCACTGTCAACAAACCATAGCACCCATTCACTATGAAAATAGGGAATATAGATTTGGGCGAGCGCCCTGTGATGCTGGCACCCATGGAGGATGTCACCGACCAGTCGTTCCGGCTTATCTGCCGCGAACAGGGTGCCGACATGGTCTATACCGAGTTTGTCAGCGCTGATGCGCTGATACGGAGTATCGAACGCTCATTCCAGAAGATGGCTATTGCGCCCGGCGAGCGCCCGGCAGCGATACAGATTTACGGTCGTGATGTGGACTCGATGGTCGAGGCTGCACGCATCGCCGCTACCGCCCACCCCGACCTGATTGATATCAACTGGGGTTGCCCAGTGAAGAAAATTGCCGGCAAGGGCTCTGGTGCCGGCATGTTGCGCAATATCCCACTGATGCTGGAAATCACGCGTGCCGTCGTTCGTGCCGTTGACCTGCCCGTGACGGTGAAGACACGCCTGGGGTGGGACCACAACAACAAAATCATCGTGGAACTGGCCGAGCAGCTGCAGGATTGCGGTATCGCCGCGCTCACGATTCATGGCCGCACGCGTTCCCAGATTTATACAGGCGAGGCCGACTGGACCCTGATAGGGGAGGTGAAGAATAATCCCCGCATGACCATCCCCATCATCGGCAACGGTGATGTGACCACGCCCCAGCGCCTCAAGGAGTGTTATGACCGCTATGGTGTCGATGGTGTGATGGTGGGCCGTGCCAGCATCGGTGCTCCATGGATTTTCAAGGAGATGAAGCAGTACCTGCTCACTGGCGAGGTGCCTGTCATCAGCAATGCCGAGAAGATGGCACTCGTCAGGCGCCAGATTGCCGAGAGCATCGACCGCATCGACGAGTACCGTGGCATCCTGCACATCCGCCGGCATCTGGCGGCAACGCCCTTGTTCAAGGGAATCCGCAACTTCAGGCCTACGCGCATCGCCATGCTGCGTGCTGACACGCGCGCCGAGCTTGACACGATTCTCGACCATATCGAGAAAGATATTTTGCCTTATATTGACATCCAAAACGATGATAACGATGAAAAAAGTATTGATTAGCGCCTTGTTTCTCGTCATCGCCACACTGGCCCTCCGTGCCCAGACCACTCACAATGTGGTCAAGTTTGGCGAATTCACGCGGCTGGTGGTTACCGATAACATCAATGTGGTTTACCGTTGTGATGCCGACTCGGCGGGCCTGGCCGTGTTTGATTGCACCGAGGACATTGCCGACCGTTTCGTTTTCAGCATCAACAAGAATGGCCGCCTTAACATCCAATTCAACGGCGAATACCAACAAACATATATCCTGCCCACGGTTACCGTCTATTCATCGACTTTGCTCGAGGTCGAGAATGCAGGAGACAGCACCCTGCGTGTGTCAGGGCTCCCCGCCCTTGAGACCTTCAAGGTGCGCAATATCGACAGCGGCAAGGTCATCGTCAATGGCGTGCATGCTTCTAAATTGGAATTACAGATCATGAGCGGCAAGGGCAAGATCATTGCCGACGGCTCATGCGACGAGTTGGCGCTGCGCATGGTGGGAACAGGAGAGATACAGGCCGACAGGGTCATAGCCACCCAAGTTACCTGCCGCATCATGGGCACGGGTTCCCTGGGCTGTAATGTCAATGGCGGTGAACTCAAGGTCAGCGGCAGTGGCACCGGCAAGGTGTATTACAAGGGCAATCCCTCCAAGGTCACTGTCCACAAGCTGGGCACCATCAAAGCCATCCCCATGCAATAACCTGCTCCCCACAACTATACACCCCTCAACCCCATAACGAGCAATTATTGAGGAACAGGCAGTTGTTCTTCAATAACTTATTGTATCTTTGCAAATATTTCCTATTGTTTTAAACACTGACCACAACTGATGATGAAAACCAACGCCAATGTGAACCGGACCCCCGTGATGCTGCACCATGGGCTTTCATTCAAGATTATAGGAATGATAGCGGTAATAGCCGTTGCATTGCTGATGAACTCCTGTCAGGATCCAGAGGAGGCCTCGGTGGAGGAGAATGAGAATTGGGCCGAATTGTTCTTTGAAGAGCGCCTGGCTTCCATCTCCAGCGACGCCGACCACAATAAGTTCTATATCGGTACCGAAGATGGCCCCATCTTTGTGTACAGCAAGGACGGCATTGTGAAGTACAACACACCTTTTAACCGCATCTATTGCGTGAAGCGAGACCCATTCACCCCGTCTTGCTACTGGGTGGGCACGCGCAATATGGGTTTGTTCCATTGCCGATTGCAGGGCGATAGCCTTGTTCCGCAACATTCCTATATCATCCCGATTAAGGAAGACCGTTTCTCGGTATATGACATCGCGTTCCTGAATGATTCAATCTACTTGGGCACCAGTCATGGCTTGTACAGCACATCGGTCAGGGTGGATGGTCAGCCTCGCGAGGGTATCTATCTCAAGGAACTGTGGCATCAAGATGAACCCGGCAAACCCATGGTGGTGGGCAAACTGTGCCGTGACGGCGATGACATCTACTTTACCACCCGTTATGGTATCATGATGCACCGTAACAACAGCAACAGGATTATTGTAGCGGCTAGAGATACGGTCAACCACGCTTCGTTTCCCTCGTTATGGAATTCAGCCAACGAACTGAAGAGCATCATGGCCGACACGCTTTACACCATTCAGGGCAGTGACATCATCAAGTCACCCATCGAGCACATGTGCATCGACTTTGTCAAGGCCAACAATAACCTGTACCAGGTGAGCAAGGATTCACTGTTTGTCGAGGGTAAAGGCCGTGTGCTTCCCAGCCCTGCCCGTTCAGAGTGCAGGAACCTCATTATCGATGATTCACGGCACAACCAGGTGCTGCTGGTCACCTCCCACCACTTGCTGCGCATTCCCCATCACTACACGCTGCCCACGAGGGCGAGCAATCATGTGAGCACTTCGGCTTCCTGTCTTGACGAACAGGGAAATGCGTATTTCCTGCTTGGGGACAAACTCTTTGAGTTAAAGCCGGGTGACACCATCGCCAATGAGCGTTGCCCCCTTCCGTCCACCCACCATCCCAGCCGGATGACCGCCTGCAATGGCAAGTTCTATTATGTCATCAACAAGCAGTTATTCAGCATCAACGGCAAGGGTGAGAAAGAGAATAGTTTCACATTGCCCGATGAGGAGACGGCTATTGGAAGCCATGGCGGTAATGTCTATATCGGAGTGCGCGACAGTCTGCTCATGCTCAAGGGTAACATGCTCATGCCCGTGAGGTTGGAATACAGCGAGAATGGCGAGACCAAGCAGTTAAAGTATCCGTTTGTCACGGTATTCACTCCCAATCCTGACGGTTCCTTGTTCATCGCCACCCTGAACGATGGCGTGTTTGTCGGTAAAGACAGCCTTTTTCGCCGTGTTGACGAGTTCTCCAATAATGCTACCCACCGCTTTATCCGCGATGTCGCTTGTCATGGCGACACGACCTATGTGTTGACCCACAAGGGGCTGTGGGTTCATGGGCCGCAGTCTCACGATAATCCGTCACGGTTCGTTCCCTCGGCAGGGTTCAACCGGTTGCTTGTTCAGGGAGAACATGTCATTGCCGTGGCCGACTTTGGCTTGCGTGAGTTCCATCTTGATTCTGACTCAGTGAGCGATCATTATCAGGACTGGTCCTTCCGTCCCGAGATGAGCCTGAACTGTAGCGACCGCATGATTATCAGCCGCAGCAATGGTGTGCTGCTTGTTGACAATCCCTTGAGCGAACTCTCTGAGTCTCAGCATTGGCTTGAATTTAAGCCTGATTGGGAACCTAACGATGACTGGATGCTTGTGCTCGCTTGTGCCGCCGTCACCCTATTGCTGCTGCTGTTGGTGTCATGGCTGATGACCCGTCGCCACCGCCGTGAACTACAGTCCAAAGAAGAGAAACTGATGTCGCAAAAACAGAATGCCCAGCGGATGCTGGACCTGCGCAACAGGTTGCGTCGCCAACTCGATAATATCCATTCCTATGGACTTTCCAACTTTGCAGCGATTAAGCGACAGGCCGACGAAGTGCTTGAGTCCAATGATATCGGGCGCATCGAACAGTTGACCACGACCTATAAGAATCTGCTGGATGCTGCCGGCAAGGTGAGGGCATGGCAACAGACATGGGTTGACGGCTCGGACGGGATTTACATGCCTGAAAACCTTGCCCACAAGGCCGAGGAACTCAAACAGTCCCTGAAAGCCCTGGGGCAGCACGATCCCATAGATTGTGACCGCAAGATTGATGACTTCCTCGATTATATGACCGGCAGCGATGTCAGTGAGCCTGTAAGGCGCCACTTGGAGGAACAAGGCGCCGCAATAGATGAGTTAATCAAGCGGGCCAAAGCGAGCCAACTGCATGCTGAAGGCGTACTGACCGCCCAGCGCGAAAACAATAGGCAGTTAATCAACCGATTAGCAGAAAGTCTGACCGAAGATGAAATGGTCGCTCTGCTGCGGGAAGTCAAGCAACTTGATGAGCGCCAGTCGATGGCCTGCGGTGTCGTTGACCTGGGATGTGTCCTGGCAGCCGCCAAGTGCGACACCGATGAGGAAGCCGGTCTGTTGGGAGAACTGGAAGAGAATATGGATAACCTGCGTGCCGATGACCCCTATATGGTGCATTTGCGCTCCCGTTTCAATACCCTCGGTGCCGAAGTCGAGCAAGCCATCATGCGCATCTATCAGCCGTGGATTGATGGACTGGATGTCGATAATGCCCTGCACGAACTGGTGAAGACGAGCAGCACAACAGGAAAACTTTTCAGCAAAGGCGATGAGGCCGCCATTACAGTTCGCGGCGGTGTGATGGCCCTGCTGCTGCCGGGTGTGGATTTAAGCACCAACGAGATGAAAATCGTGTTGGATAAAATCTGTGGAAAGCGCTCAGGAGATTATAAAAAGGAGAAATCTGAAGTCCGTAATCACCTGCTCACCCAGGGTGAACTGCTCCAGCAGTATGTTGATGAACATCCTTCCAGCATCGCTCAATTCTTCATCTAACTCAAAGGGAAACAGACGATTAGTTGGCGTTTCAAAAAGCTGGATTTTTCATCTTCCCCAAAAAGCAACCCTTGTGATTTCCATTCACAGGGTTGTTTTTTTTCGGTGATAGATTCAAATTTACACTTGAATATCCTGCTCACCCCAATCACCAATGGGCAAAAACCTGAAAATCCTGTTTTGAGATTTTTGAAACAGTTACTAAAAAAGTTTTTTATTCTTTTTCATACTTGAACCGATTCTGGGGGCTCATGAAAAATAGATGGTATAATTTCGCATCGAGAATAGTTAGCATTGTTAGTCTTTATAAAAATCAATACTGTTATGGGACGATTATTTGGATATTTATTTTTTAGCGTAATCCGTTCTACCGATTCCGGAGAAGATATTCTCGATATCATCGGGATTATAACACTGGCATTTTTACTCATTTGTCTTATCTATATCTATTTGATAGTGCCCGCCTACGAGAAATTGAATGCGTGGGTCGAGTCGAAGAGGGGCTCCAGCGGCTCTGATGACGGGGATGGGGACATCTTGTAGAGCAAACTGATGCGCTGGATTATCCTGTCGTGCTGCTTATTGCTACTCATAGTGTGTGTATAAGTGTGTGAAGGGATAATCTTTTAAAACTTTGTAAAATGTCTATGTTATGAACACACACATCAGGGTGTCTCGATAGAGTCATCGACCGAAAGATTACTAACAGACTCCTCTTAATTACTATTACTGCTACTTTTACTTCTTACTTATCAATATTAATACTTGAAACTATGACAAACTTAAAAAAACATCCTCATGGGCTTAAACTCCTGTTTGTGACGGAGTTGGCTGAAAGATTTAGTTACTATGGCATGCGTGCCATTCTCGTGTTGTATCTCATTGCCGCTTTTCTTGGCAATGCCGGTGCATCCAGGCTCTATGGCTCTTTTGCCGGCCTTATTTACCTCTCGCCGTTGCTTGGAGGCTACATCGCCGACCGTTATTGGGGTAACCGCCGCTCGATTATCGTTGGTGCCGTTGTGATGATAGTGGGCCAGTTGATGCTTTTCGCCTCGGCATGCTTGGTGAAGCAGAGCATCTTCCTGGACCCTCTTGCAGGAGGCACTATCGACCCCAATGTGGACAATGCGGTCCCGTTCTGGTTGATGATGATAGGCCTTGCATGCCTGATCATAGGTAACGGTGCTTTCAAGCCTAATATCAGCACGATGGTGGGGGGCTTGTACGAGCAAGACGATTCGCGCATCGATTCGGCCTTTACCCTTTTTTACATGGGAGTGAACATTGGCGCATTTGTGGCACCGTTGTTGATAGGGTGGCTTACTGCCGACGGTGGTTGGGCTAATCCCGGCATCTTCCGTTGGGGATTCTTGTGTGCCGCCATAGCGATGGCGTTGTCGCTCTCAGCCTTTGTGTACTTCAAGAATTCTCTGCTGGTCCGCCCCGATGGCAAACCTATCGGTGTCGCTCCCGCCAAGTCTGCCAAGCAGGAATCCAAGCCTGCTTCCAAGCGCAATCTATGGCACATTGTGCTTTGCTCGCTGCTGGCGTTGCTGCTGTTCGGCTTGTTTTCCCACTCGGCAGCAGATGTCAACGACTATGTGGCGGCGGTGATTTATGCGGTAGGCATTGCTCTGCCAGTGCTTGTCATCAGTGACTCCAGCCTGACCACATCAGAGCGCAAGAAGATTCTTGTCGTTTATGTGTTGGCTCTGTTCTCGGTCTTCTTCTGGGCGGCCTATGAGCAGGCTTGCTCCTCGTTGGTAATCTTTGCCGACCAGCAGTGCGACCGCAGCCTCGGCGGGTTCACGGTGCCCACGACATGGTTCCAGTCCATCAACCCCATTGTTGTGATTTTGTTTGCTCCAGTGATAGCCGTGTTGTGGGAGTGGTTGGGCAAACGCCGCATCGAGCCTTCATCGCCTGCCAAGCAGGCCATCGGCTTGCTGCTGTTGGCACTCGGCTATGTCGTGATTGCCTTTGGTACCAACGGTGCCACTGTTGCCAGCAAGGCCTCGATGTGGTGGCTGGTAATCCTGTTTTTCATCCACAGCATTGCCGAGTTGGCGGTTGGCCCCATCGGGCTGTCCTTGGTCAACAAACTGTCACCGGCTCGTTTTGCCTCGTTGATGATGGGCCTCTGGTATACCGCTTTTGCAGCCAGCAACGCGCTGGCAGGCCGACTTGCCACGCTCTTGCCTGGCTCTGAGGCAGGGCACACATCCTCCATTCTGGGTTTCCCCATCGAGAATCTGACCGATTTCTTCCTGGTGTTCGCCATCATGGCAGGCGGAATGTCCATCATCCTGTTCTGCCTGTGCCCGTGGCTGAAGCGCCTGATGAAATGAGGTCACCTGGCACTGGATATTAGGTTTTAGACCTTGTTATACTCATTTACTAATTACTAATAAAACTACATTTACACTATGAAAAAGAACCTCTTTATTTCCGCTATGTTTGCCTTCATCAGCATTATGGCAGGAGCACATTCCGTCAGTGTTGATTCCCTGTCACAGACTTGTAAGGTCTTGCTCGATGTGAGCCGTCACCAGGGTGACATTGATTTCACACAAGTTGTCTCACCCACAGTGAAATGGGTCTATGTCAAAGCCACCGAGGGGAAGACCTATACCGACCCTAAGTTCGTCATGAATACCCGTGCGGCCCAGGCTGCCGGCATGAAGGTGGGCGCTTACTGCTTTTTCTCCGAGAAGAGCAGCGCCCTGGCCCAAGCGGAGCATTTCCTGGAGACTATTCAGCTGGTGGACCTGGATCTGATTCCGGTGCTGGATGTTGAGGTGCGCCAGGAATACACGCCCGAGCAGCTATGTGACTCGATGCAGGTGTTCCTCGATTGCGTGGAGGCAGCGATTGGCTGCAAGCCGATGATTTATGCCAGCGAGACCTTCTACAAGCATTTCCTGCATGACGCGTTCGGTGAGTCGGGATACCCCTTGTGGATTGCCAAGTATAGTGGCGTGCCTGATGTCAAGGCCGATGTCACCCTGTGGCAATCATCCAATCAGGGGATTGTCAGCGGCATTACGACTGCAGTTGATGTGAGCGTGTTCATGAATGACCACCGTCCCCGTGACATCAAGATGCCCGACAAGCGCAAGCCGTCCGGCAGTGGCAAGAAGAAATCTTCAAAAGACGGTAAGAAGTCTTCCCGAATCAGCGGGAAGTCCCCTTCGGTGACCCAGCATGAAAAGCGGGGCCAGGTAAAAATGTCGAGTGATAATCAACAGCTGTTTTCCATTTAATCCCCCCTTGAACTATGAAATCCCGTTTCTTTTTCATCATACAACCACTGATGGCGTGTCGTGCCATCGCCATTTGGATGCTGCTGCTTACCGCATCGACGGTTAGTGCATCGACGGCAGAGCCGTTCTTGAGCGAGGAGGACTATGCCGATTTCGCCGCCATGTTTGCTCCACCGGGTTTCGAGGACCCGCTGTTCCTGAATGACCTGTATGTCCATGCCCGCGTTCGTGGCATGACAGATTCGTGCCGTGCCTGGGTGGCCCGTCAAGACTCGCCGTGGGACATCGGTGTTGCCGGGCGGTTTGAGGAAGCCTTTGGGCAGCCCATCACCTTGGAGGATACCCCTGAGTTGTATCTTCTGCTGGAACGCACATCGCTTGATGTGTCATTGGCGTTACGCCATATCAAGCAAGAGTTCCATCGGGATCGGCCCTATGTGTTCTTCGGAGAAAAAACGCTCATTCCCGCCGACGAGGAGTCGTTGCGCGGCAATGGCAGTTTTCCGTCGGGTCATTCGGCTGTCGGGTTCGCTTTTGCCTTGATTCTTGCCGAACTGGCACCCGAGCATCAGACCGAACTGCTGCAACGCGGTATAGATTTCGGCAATTCACGCGTGATAGCCAATTATCACTGGCAGAGCGATGTGGAGGCGGGCCGTGTCATTGCCGCCATGATAGTAGCGCGTCTTCACGCCTGTGATGCCTTCCGCGAGCAGTTGGAGCGTGCGCGGCGAGAGCATCGCGTGGCCAATGGATTTTAATCAGTTTCTCAGCGATGATGTCGATGATGCAACAACCATTAAGCGGGGTCCTGGCGGTAGTGTTCTTTGCTGCCGCGGGACTGGCAATGGCGTTGATGTTTTGGCGTGACTTCGGTGGCGGCAGGAATCGTTCGGCTGGCTGTGTAAAGTGGTATCGTGCGGTGCATCGTGTGGCGATGGTAACCGGCATAACATGTTATGTGCTATTGTTGATATCGGGCCTGCAGAATGATGCGGTGGCTCAGTCCCGACCCGTTGCGAAGAGCCATCACCTCATCTTGCCTGATGACGAAGATATTGACATGAATGCTACCGAGGAAGTGATGCCATGGCATTCATGATTCATGTTTTGTACTGATAATGCTCACCGATAGCATTGAAATCAATAATGGCATTGAATTTTGCCGCTATAAAAAATAACTGTATCTTTGCACTGAATACAAGACATAAACACTGAAAACAAATAAATTCTTACCAATTATGTTCAATAAACAGACTTATATCGGTCGCCGCGACGAGCTGAAAAAGCGCGTTGGCGACGGTGTGATTTTACTTTTCGGCAACAATGAGTCGCCCTGTAACTATCCTAACAATGCCTATTATCCTTTCCGTCAGGACTCGTCGTTCCTGTATTACTTCGGTCAGCAGCGCGACGGGCTGGTGGGTGTGATTGACATTGACAACAATAAGGAAATCCTGGTGGGCGACGACATCGATATCGAGGATATCGTGTGGTATGGCTCGGTCGACAGCGTGGCCGACATGGCTGCACAGGTGGGCGTGGCCAACTCGGCTCCCATGAAGCAGTTGCAGGTCATCTGTGACGAGGCTCGCGCCAAGGGCCGCCGCATCCATTTCCTGCCTCCCTACCGCCACGATACCAAAATCCAGATCATGGACCTGCTGGGTATCCATCCCGACAAGCAGGCCGAGGTCGTGTCCCATGACCTGCGCATGGCGGTCATCCACATGCGTTCGGTAAAGACGGCCGAGGAAATCGCCGAACTGGAGCGTGCCGCCGAGGTGGGCTACCTGATGCACACCACCGCGATGCGCCTCATCAAGCCGGGCGTGACCGAGAAGTACATCGGCGGTCAGATTGACGGCATTGCCGAGAGTTACGGTGCCAAGAACAGTTTCGCCACCATCTTCTCGCAGCATGGCGAGATCATGCACGGCAACCCGTCGATGGCTCCGCTCGAGGCCGGCAGGCTGGCGCTGTGTGACTGCGGTGCCGAGACGATGGAGTTCTACTGCAGCGACAACACGCGCACGATGCCCGTCAGCGGCAAGTATGACCAGCGCCAGCTGGAAATCTACCGCATTGTCGAGGAGTGCCACGACCTGGCCCTGGACATCTCCAAGCCTGGCATGAAGTACATGGATGTGCACATGGCTGTGTGCCGTCTGATGACCGAGCGCCTCAAGGAACTGGGCTTGATGAAGGGTGATGTGGATGAGGCCGTTGCTGCCGGTGCCCACGCGATGTTCCTGCCCCACGGCCTGGGACACATGATGGGCATGGATGTGCATGACATGGAAGGTCTGGGCCAGATTTATGTAGGCTTTGACGAGGAGACCCGTCCCAACCTGGAGCAGTTCGGCACCAACGCCCTGCGCATGGGCCGTCGCCTGCAGGAGGGATTTGTCGTGACCGACGAGCCGGGCATCTATTTCATTCCCGCCCTCATCGACGACTGGCGTGCCAGCGGCCACTGCGCCGAGTTCCTGAACTTCGATAAGCTGGAGACCTATAAGGACTTTGGCGGTATCCGCATCGAGGACGACATCCTCATCACCGCCGACGGTTGCCGTTTCCTGGGCGAGAAGCGCATCCCCTATCATCCCAAGGATGTGGAGGACTTCATGGCCGCCAACAAGTAAGGAGTGCTCTTGCCACCGTCAACAAAAACAGTCAACCCGCTGGGCATCAAAGTCCGGCGGGTTGACCGTTTTTATTTGCTTGCCCTGCATCGGCAGGGGTTGCCTTTACATCGGCATCTCGATGCTGCTGCCGGCAACGATGATGTAGACCAGCAGTGCCAGCAGGACGATGATGGCGGTATAGGCAAAAATCTTGAATGCCAAACCAGGCATGGAGCCGTTCTGGTGGATGCGGGGGTGTTCGCTATGATAGCGGGGAGCCATTGAGCGCAGTTTGTCCTGCATGTGTGCCGCCGGCTGTTGCTGTGGCTTGGAATCCTCGGTTTTGGCCTCGGGGACAGTCTCCTTTTTAACGGTCTTAGGCTTCTCGGCAGGCTTAGGCTCGACCCCGGGTGCGGGCACCTCGGCGGCATGTTGTGATGCATCAAACGGTGCATTCAGGTCGGCGCCACAATAGGGGCAGAAACTGATGCCGCTGGGCAGCTGTTTACCGCATTTGTGGCAGAACTTGGCTGTTTCTTGCTGGACCGGCTCCACATTGACATTGTAACGGTAGGGGGCGTCAGAGTCATTGCGCACGACAAGGGCATTGCCCTCGTAGTGGCACACGGCCAGACACTGGGGGCATACCACCTGGCAGTCGTGTATCACAAGCTCCTCTTGTGACACGGCCATCCATTTTCCGCATTGTGGGCATTTGAGTTCCATACACTTGAATGTGATATGGGTGCAAAGGTAATGCTTTGCTTCTAAAATTGCAAATAAAAAAACGCCTGAAGACCAAATGCAGGGAACAAAAATGGCTAAAAAACAAAAAATGTTGCCTTTTTGCTTTTTAATGTTAAGAATAACTATTACTTTTGCAGCCGCAAAATTGTTGAAAACATTAATTTACGCAATAAAAAATGGCAAAAAAACAGAATCAAAGTGCCCGCACAACACTCGAAGAGGTGAATGAATCACTGACCTCAGCGGCACAACGCATTGAAGACAACAAGAAGTATGTCACCTGGGCGCTCGTCGCCATCGCACTGCTCGCACTCCTCGCTGGAGGATGGATTTTTCTGAGGAACAAGAGCAATCAGGAAGGAAAGGATGCAGCCGGCAAGGCTGATTATATGCTGGTTCAAGGCAAGACCGACGAGGCTTTGAAGGAGTATGAGAAAGTAGCCGACGAGTTCTCCAACAAGTATGGTGATCGTGCCGGCCTCACTGCTGCCACCCTGCTCTATGAGAAAGGTGATTATGAGAAGGCTATCAAGTACATCGAGGACTACAGCGCCGAGGGTAACCTGATTGGTCCCGCCTCACAGTCTCTGCTGGGTGACTGCTATGTCAACACCAAGAAGCTGGACAAGGCTATCGCTTGCTACGACAAGGCCATCAGCATGGCCGAGGGTAATGAAGTGTATGCTCCCGCATTCATGCTCAAGAAGGCTACCGTGCTGCACGAGCAGCAGAAGTATGCCGAGGAGGCAGCCATTTACCAAGAGATAAAGGACAAATACATCATGTTTGCGCAGCAGACCGGATTCAATGTTGACAAGTATCTGGAGCGCGCCAACGCATTGGCCGGCAAGTAATCTAATCAGTAAGAATGATTCACTGAATACAGGGTTGGACAAAACATGGTTTTGTGCCAACCTTTTTTCTTAACTAAATGACAAGACTATGACACCGATTTATCATCGCATATTGCTCAAGCTCAGCGGCGAGTCGCTGGCAGCAGAACAGAGTAGCGGCATCGATCCGCAGCGCGTGGCCGACTATGCCACCCAGATCAAGGAAATCGTGGACGCTGGCGTACAGGTCGCCATCGTCGTGGGCGGCGGTAACATCTTCCGCGGCCTCAAGGGTGCCGCCCAGGGCTTTGACCGCGTGAAGGGTGACCAGATGGGCATGCTCGCCACCGTCATCAACGCGTTGGCACTCTCATCAGCCCTCGAGGGCATCGGCCAGCCCGCCCAGGTTTTCACCGCCATCGGCATGTTCCCCATCGGTGAGCCTTACAGCAAGTGGCGCGCCATCGAGGCTATGCAGGCCGGCAAGGTGGCTATCTGCTCCTGTGGCACCGGCAGCCCCTTCTTCACCACCGACACGGGCAGCACGCTGCGCGCCATCGAGGTCGAGGCCGATGTCATGCTCAAGGGTACCCGCGTGGACGGCATCTATACCGCCGACCCCGAGAAGGACCCCACGGCAACGAAGTTTGACCGCATTACCTACGACGAAATCTATAACCGCGGCCTCAAGGTCATGGACATGACCGCCACCGTGATGGCCCGCGACAACAAGTTACCCATCCATGTGTTCAACATGGATGTGATGGGCAACCTCAAGAAGGTGATGAGCGGCGAGCCCATCGGCACCGTAGTCACGCTTTGATGCGGGCTGGAGCCCGCAGTTTAGAGTTTAGTGTTTAGAGAGGCATCCGCCTTGTGTGATGCCCGCAGTTTTCTTCGGGTTCCGGTTTAAGGAAGACAAGATAGACAAGAAGGACAAAATGGGTTTTATTGACGGCCGATTTTGTCCTTCTTGTCTTTTCCTGTTTTGTCAGCCTGTTTCAGGACAATATCGGTTGTCGGTGTTGTCCATCAAGTTGTCATGGTTGTTTGAGAGGTGGGTGATTTCCTGCGATTTTAACAGTTTGGGATTGTTAAAAAATGTAATAATGTGGCGATATGCCCCGAAAATGCCATTTTTTATGGCTTTTTGCCTGCTGATTGGCGTTTGCGGCAGTAATTTTGTTGTCCAAAATCTCCACTTCAGGTTTGTTTTATTTTAAATAGGTATAGCAATGAAAAGGATTACAACATTAGTGCTCTCTCTCGTAACGGTCAGCATCGCCGCCATGGCTGGCGGTCTGCTCCACAACACCAACCAGCATATTGCCTTCATGCGCATGATGGCCCGTGGTGCCAGCCACGAGATTGACGCCGTTTATACCAACCCCGCCGGTCTGGCCTTTATGGACCATGAGGGTTGGACCCTGTCGCTGAATATCCAGAGCGCCTCGCAGTCGCGCAACGCGCTCACCACCTTCGCCTTGTTCCCTGAGCCCGACCACACCCGCCTGTACAAGGGCAAGGCCGAGGCTCCCGTCATCCCGTCACTCTATGGTGCCTACAAGCATGACCGCTGGACATTCTCGGGCTTCTTCGGCTTCACCGGTGGCGGCGGCAAGTGCAACTTTGACAACGGTCTGCCCGTGTTTGACGCGAGCATCATGGCCGGTATCTATGGCCAGACTGCTGCTCTGAAGCAGGCCTTGGCGGCAAATCCTCAAACCGCTCCCATCCTGAACGATCCCCGCGTGGCATCTCTGCTGCCCCTGGCGGCAGGCAACTACGACATCAACTCGGCAATGAAGGGCCGCCAGTATATCTACGGTCTGCAGTTGGGCGCTTCCTACAGGCCTCTTGATTGGTTGAGCGGCTATGCCGGTTTCCGCATGAACTACTTTGATGGCAACTACAGCGGCTTTGTCAAGGTGATGCCCAAACCCGAGATGGCTGCTACCGTGCAGCAGATTGCCATTTCCTATCCCTCGCTGGCTCCGACCTTGAACACGCTGGTCAACCAGAACGGCGAGATGGCCAACATCGATCTGGATTGCTCCCAGACTGGTTGGGGCATCACGCCCATCATCGGCATGGACCTGGTATGGAAAGGTTTTACCCTGGCTGCCAAGTATGAGTTCAAGACTAACCTCAACATCGAGAACGACACCAAGACCGCCATTGCCGAGCCTGCCGCCTTTGAGGCTGCACTCGACGACTACAAGCATGGCGTGAACACGCCCAACGACCTGCCCGCAGTGTTCTATACCGCCCTGGGCTATGAGTTCATCCCCAATAAGTTGCGTGCCACCGTCGAGTACCACTACTATGACGACAAGCATGCCGAGATGGCCCACGACAAGCAGAAACACTTGCGCCACGGCACCCACGAGGTGCTGGCCGGTGTGGAGTGGGACATCAACAAGATGTTCACCGTGAGCGCTGGTGCCCAGAATACCGACTATGGCCTGAGCGATGATTTCCAGACCCACACCTCCTTCTCCTGCGACAGTTACAGCATCGGCTTTGGCGGCGCTATCAATGTGAACGAGAAGATAAAGGTGAATGTGGGCTATTTCTGGACCACCTACAAGGACTATGACCGCAGCGAGGATAACTACTTCAACACCACGCTGCCCGGTAAGGATACCTACAGCCGCACCAACAAGGTGTTCGGTGCCGGTATTGACTTCAAATTCTGATATTCGAACAAGTTCGCAGTTTAGAGTTTAGGGTTTAGAGAGGCATCCGCCTGTGAGGTCCGTGTTGATTGCTGGGGCCTCAAGAAAAGAAAAAAGAATCTTTATCCTATGGCACACCGCCGTCCGACAAATCATCGGGCGGCGGTGTTGCCGTTGTTATGGAGTGGGGGAGTTACTTGCTCTCGAAAGTAAGGGTCACGCCTTCGGGGGTGACTTCGAGCGTGGCGGGACAGCCCTCAATCATCGGGTAGTTCCACTCTTCGTCGTGGCTGGTGGTCATTTGCATGATTTGATATTTATTTGTAATTTTGCGCACATGAAGCATTTGCTGGTGGTCATATTGGTGCTGATGGTGGGGCTTGTGACAGTGGTCACGGGCTGCCGTGACACGCGTGTGCCTGACGATGCGCGCCTGGTGACGGCCGACAGCCTGCTGGCCAGCGCCCCGACAGCGCTCTCGCCCTCGTCGAGGCGATAACGCTTGACAGCCTTGCCACGGACGGCGACCGCGCCTACCGCGACCTGCTGCTGACGCAGGCCCGCTACAAGTGCTATATCACCGCCACCAGCGACAGCGACATCAACCGCGCCCTTGACTACTACCGCGCTCACGATAGCGAGCAGGAAAAACTCACCCGCGCCTATATCTACAAGGGTGCCGTCATGGAGGAACTGGGCCATCCCGACAGCGCC
>ONYP01000043.1 GCA_900322135.1 uncultured Prevotellaceae bacterium | reverse complement strand
GAGCCGTTGGTCTTGGTGAACTTCAGGTAGTTATAGGTCTCGGCGCCGGCAACCATGGCTACCAGTGCGATCAGCATCGTTATAATCGTCTTTTTCATATTTCTAAGTCTTCTTAATGATGTCATTGTTTATAACTACTCAATGGGAGCGCCCCAGGGACCCCAGCCGCCGCCGGAATAGGTCGAGAGGCTCACTTGTGAACCGCCACTTGCGTTGGTAGCGCCCTTGCCGGTCCAGAAAGTCGTGCCGCTGGTTGTCACGCCCTTGTAGAGTTTAGGCGTGGAAGGAGCAGTAACGACAATGGTCTTGCTCGATGACGAACCGCCACCGCCAGGACCCATTCCGCCACCCTGGTTGGAGAAGGTCGGGGAGTAGGCTGCAAATGCTACATTGCTGCCACTGTAGAGGGCATACCAGGTGTTGGCGCTTGCTGTGCCCTGATAGCAGGTCTGGCTGATGCTGGCACCGCTCTCGATGGCACCCATGTTGCCACCGATGGCCATCAGGTTGGTACCATTCTGGATATAAACCTTGTAGCCGCCCTCGCTGTTGGCGTCAAGACCTTCCTCGCTGCCGCAGCAGAAGACATAACCGCCACTCAGGTACATGTTGCCGTTGGAGTCGATGGCATCGTTGCCGGTAGCCACGGCATAGGTGTAACCGCCAGTGAAGTACAGGTGTGACGAGGCATTGATGGCATCGTCATAACTGGTGATCTCGATGTAACCGCCCTTGACATACATGATGGACTTGGACTCGATACCCTCGGAGCCTTCGCCACCCGTTGCGCTAACGGTGATAGTGCCGCCGTTGATGGTGACGGTACCCTCGGCACGGATGCCCTTGGGCGACGAACTGGTGTCGCCGCTGCTTTCACCGCCGCCCCACGGATTCCAGCCACCGCCACCGCTGCCGCTGCTGCCGTACTTGGTACCCGTAGTGGTCGCTTTGATGTTACCGTCGTTGATGGTCAGGTTGCCGTTGAAGTTCATGCCCTTGCCGCCTTGACCGGTGGCTTTGAGATCTAATGTTCCGCCGTCAATGACGCAATTGGCCTTACCCTTGATGCAGGCAGCACCGCTGACGGTATTGTCGTTGTAGGTCTCACCGCCGCCGCTCACGGTGCCGGTGATGGTACCTCCCGTGATGTGCAGGTCACCTTCAGGCTTAATGGCCTTGCTAGCTTTACCGGTAACGGTGAAGTTGATGGTACCGCCGGTGATGTCCATGTTGCCATCGCTCTTGATGCCGTGGTCATAGGTGTTGAGCGTCAGTGTGCCGTCGCTGATGAGGACGGTGCCCTCGCTATGGATGCCTTCGGCCTCGTCCTGGCTCGTCGTGCACTTGAAGTTGGCACCGTTCAGGATGAAGGCATAGTCGGCCTTGGCACACTTGACATTGGTGGTGTCGGTTGTGCCGTAGGACCAGGGCTGGCCAGAGCAGTTGATGTCAATAGTGCCGAGCGTGGCGGTCAGCGTGCTGTCGCACTTCATGCCGCGTGCTCCGTTGCCTGTCATCGTGATGTTGACGATGGCTTCGGCACCATTGATGCTCAGGTTGCGGTCGCTGCTGATGCCGATGGGCTCCTTGATCTTGCTCTCGCTGCTGTCCCACGAGGCAACGCCCGAGTGCTTCAGCGTCAAGGTACCACCCTGGATGTCCACATTGCCCTCGGCCTTGATGCACTTGGTCGAAGCGGCGCTGCCGTTGATGGTCAGCGTGCCGCCCTTGATGAGCACATGGCCGTCGAGCGTCGGGTCGGCAGTGTCCTCGGCATCCACCTGGATACCGTCGTCACCGCAACTCTGGATGTTGATGGTACCGCCGTTCATCTGGAAGTACTGGGTCACATTGATGGCGTCGGCCACAGCACTCACGATGGTGATGGTGCCCACGGTCTTCTTCACCTCCATGTACTCGTTGCAGGCCAGCGCGTGCTTCTTGTTGCCCGTGATGGTCAGCGAGCCGCCCTTGCTGAACTCGGCATGGCCCTTCACGAGGAAGGCAGCCTTCTTGGTGTTGGCGGTGCCGTCCTTCAGCACATTGGTCGTGCCGTCAACCAATTGCACGGCGATGCGCTTGCTGTTCTGGATGTTGATGGCGGCGCTGTCGGGGTTGGTCAGGTTCACGCCGTTGAGCGCCAGCGTCATCTTGTAGGAACCTGCGTGGTAGAAGCAGCCGCTGCTGCTGGTGCCCTGCAGGGTGTAGGTGTACTCGGTGGCCACATCGGCGTCCTGCATCACGGCCACGCGTGCGCCGGTCACCTGGGCGGTGATGTGGTTGGCAATGTTACCGGCCACATACACATCGGCCACATTGTTGTTGTACTTGACGAGGACATTGTCGTCGGCAAATGTCTCGCTGGCGACGGTCACGCTGTCCACATCGGCAAGGGTGAAACCCTTTTCCAGCACGGTGAGCATGTTGGCCGAGGTGTACGGCATCGTGCCCACCGCATCGGTGTTATAGGCCCAGTGCACATGACCCGTGTGTACCCACATGGTCTGCTGTGCATAGCCCAAAACACCAGCCATAGCAATCAGTGTTGCTAGTAGGAATCGTTTTGTCATAGATGTTAAGTTTTGTGGTGATTTTTGTAGTTATTAAAACATGATTTTATCCCGCAAAACTATCACACATTATGTTAAAAAGCAATTCTTTTCAATCAATCCCCAAATATAATCGGTAAATAGTCCTTAGTCCCTAGTCCTTAGTTCCTAGTCCTTAGTTCCTAGTCCTTAGTCCCTAGTCCCTAGTCCTTAGTTCCTAGTCCTTAGTTCCTAGTCCTTAGTTCCTAGTCCTTAGTCCCTAGTCCTTAGTCCCTAGTCCCTGGTCCTTAGTTCCTAGCATGTAGTTCAATTCCTAATTCCTATAAAGCCTAAAGGCTTTCCAAGTGGGTGATGGTGCGCAACACGCTCAGCGCGGTGCTCACGCTGGAGATGTTGGCGATGATGATGCTGCGCCTTCCGTTCTTCTGGCTCAGGGAGCAGCGCTTGGGGTTCTGCTGCACATAGTTCAGCAGTCGCCCGAAGGCCGGCGACTGGTAGTAGGCCACATTTTCCTCGCCCACCAGGAACAGGTGCATGCACGTCTGGCGGATGACGAGTTTCTCGATGCCCAGGCACCGTGCGGTGCGTCGCAGCGGCACGATGCGGATGAGTTCGGCGGCCATCTCGGGAATCTTGCCGAAACGGTCCACCATGCGCTCCTCGAAGGCTTCGACCTGGTCATCGGTCTCCATGCTGTCGAGTTCGCGATACAGGGTGATGCGCTCGTTCTCCTGAGGCACATAACTGGCGGGGAACATCAGTTCCAGGTCGGTGTCCACGACACAGTCGGTGACAAACTCGGTACCGCCATCCAGCGGGTCTCCATTGTCACCGGCAACGGCGGTAAAAGTGTCGGCAAATTCCTCGGTACGCAGTTCGGTGACGGCCTCCTTGAGCACGCGCTGGTAGGTCTCATAGCCCAGGTCGGCGATGAAACCGCTCTGCTCGGCCCCCAGCAGGTTGCCCGCGCCGCGGATGTCCAGGTCCTGCATGGCAATCTGGATGCCCGAGCCCAGGTCGCTGAAACTCTCGATGGCCTGCAGGCGGCGGCGTGCATCGGTCGCCAGCGGCTTGCCCGGCGGCACGAGCAGGTAACAGAAGGCCTTGCGGCTGCTGCGTCCCACGCGGCCTCGCAACTGGTGCAGGTCGCTCAGGCCGTAGCGGTCGGCGTTGTTGATGATGATGGTGTTGACATTGGGCATGTCGATGCCATTCTCGATGATGGTTGTCGACAGCAGCACATCATAGTCGTGGTTGCCGAAGTCGATGATGGTCTGTTCCAGCCGTTCGGGCGGCATCTGGCCGTGGCCCACGGCGACGCGGGCGTCGGGCACCACGCGGTGTATCATGTTCTCCAACTGCTCCAGTTGCTCGATGCGGTGGTTCACAAAGAAGACCTGTCCGTTGCGCGACAGCTCAAAGTTGATGGCCTCGGCGACAATGTCGTCGTTCAGCGTGCCCACGGTGGTGAGGATAGGGTAGCGGTTGGCAGGCGGTGTGGTCAGCGTGCTCAGGTCGCGCGCTCCCATCAGCGAGAACTGCAGCGTGCGCGGGATGGGCGTGGCGCTCATCGTCAGCGTGTCCACATTTAGTTTCATCTGCTTGAGTTTGTCCTTGACGGCGACGCCGAATTTCTGCTCCTCGTCGACCACCAGCAGTCCCAGGTCATGGAACTGCACGCTCTTGCCGATGAGTTTGTGGGTACCGATGAGGATGTCGATTTTTCCCTCTTTCAGGTCGGCGAGTATCTGCTTGACCTCCTTGGGTTTGCGGGCGCGGCTCAGGTAGTCCACCCTGACGGGGAAGTCCTTCAACCGCTCGCTGAAGGTGCGCCAGTGCTGGAACGCCAGCACCGTGGTGGGCACCAGCACGGCGGTCTGCTTGCCGTCGGTGGCGGCCTTGAAGGCGGCGCGCACGGCAATCTCGGTCTTGCCGAAGCCCACATCGCCGCAGATGAGGCGGTCCATCGGCTTGCTGCTCTCCATGTCGGCCTTGACGGCCTGGGTGGCGGTCAACTGGTCGGGGGTGTCCTCATAGATGAACGAGGCCTCCAACTCCTGCTGCAGGTATCCGTCGGGCGTGTAGGCAAAGCCCTGCTGCTCGCGGCGCGCGGCATACAGGCGGATGAGTTCGCGGGCGATATCCTTCAGGCGGCTCTTGGTGCGCGCCTTGATTTTGGCCCAGGCGTTGCTGCCCAGGCGGTTGATGCGGGGTGCTTCACCCTCCTTGCTGCGGTACTTCGAGAGTTTGTGCAGCGAGTGGATCGACACATAGGCCTCGTCGCCGTTCAGGTAGGTGAGTTTGATCATCTCCTGCGGCGTGCCGTTCATCGAGGTGCGGATGAGGCCGCCGAAGCGTCCCACGCCCAAGTCCTCGTGGACGATATAGTCGCCTTTCTCAATCTGGTTCAGCTCCTTGAGCGACAGGGCGAGTTTTCCCGAACGGGCACGGTCGCTCTTGAGGTTGTACTTGTGGAATCGGTCAAAAATCTGGTGGTCGGTAAACACACACAGTTTCAGGTCCTCGTCGACAAAGCCCTCGTGCAGCGTGCGGTAGACGGGCTCGAAGGTGATGTCGTCGCCACGGTCCTCAAAGATGTTGCGCAATCGCTCAATCTGCTTGGCGCTGTCGCTCAGGATGACGATGCGGTAGCCCTTGGACAGGAAGTCGGTGAACGACTGCCCGATGAGGTCGAAGTTCTTGTGGTAGATGCCCTGGGGCTTGCAGTGCAGCGTCAAGCGTTTGACGCCCTTCTCGGGTGTGTTCTCGCCGTTGGTAAAGGCGATGCGCTGCAACTGGTTCAGGCGTTGCACGAACAAGTCGGCGTCCACCACCTTGTTGGTGGCATGGGTGTCGCCCTCGTCGGCGATGAGGGCGCTGGCCGACATCCCCTCGCGGGCAATCTCGCCGATGCGCACCTTGAGCCACTGCTCGCTGCGGCACAGCACGATGGTGTCGTCGCCCACATAGTCCAGCAGCGACACATTATCCTCGCGGCCGCCGCTCGACGGGCTGTTGTTCAGGATGCTCACCTGCTCCAGGTGCTCCTCGCTCAACTGCGTCTCCACATTGAAGGTGCGTATCGAGTCGATGTCGTCGCCCCAGAAGTCGATGCGGTAGGGCAACTCGTTGCTGTAGGAGAACACATCGAGGATAGAGCCGCGCACGCTGTACTGGCCCGGCTCATAGACATAGTCGGTAGCCGTGAAACCCAGTTCGCGCAAGCGTGCCGCCAGTTCGCTCAGGTCGGCCGTGCCGCCCGTGCGCAACTGCACGGTGCTGGCCTCCACATCCTCGCGGCGCCGCACACGCTCGGCCAGCGCCTCGGGATAGGTCACCACCCACCGCACCGCCGGGTCGTCATACCAGCGGTTGAGTACCTCGGTGCGCAGGATTTCGTTGGGGGCATCCACCTGTCCGTACTTGATGTCGCGCTTGTAGCCCGACGGGAAAATCAGCACCTGCTTGTCGCCCGCCAGTTGGCACAGGTCGTTGTACATGTAACCCGCCTCGTCCAGGTCGTTGACGATGATGAGGTAGGGGCAGGAGCGTTGCGGTAACGACGCAAACAGCATCGCCGCACTGGACCCTGCCAGCCCGTCGACCACGGCATTACCCGACCCGTCAATCAGCTTCTTGACAGCCGTTACCCGCCCCTTGCGGTTAAACATGTCACACAACTCCCGTATCTCCATTTTTTTCAAACTACGAATTACACTAATTCAACGAATAGCAACCACATTTCTTTCAAACAACAGATTATTCTGATTTTTCTTGATAGTATTGCTTGCGATAGCGATCTTCTTCCTCCATTCTGATTCTCGTTTCACGCCTGATTCGTTCTTCCCGGAAGCTATAGGATTCTCCCAAAAGTGCTGCAATAATGAAACCAATTAGTGGTCCAAAAAATATGGATATAACGAATAACCACCCAAAACTGCGACCACGATTTTTAGCATATTTGCCTACGAGGGCACAGATGCCAAAGTAACATCCAAAGAAGATGATGAAAAGTAAAACGCCAAGGATGATTTCGAGAATACTGGTATTGTCACCTAATCCGCCAGTTCCACTTGTTACCTGTAATAAAAGCATATCGATTAAATATATCAATTCATTAGGATATTATTCGTCGATTAGGGTTGAGAGTTTTGTACCGAGAGCATGAGCTATTTTTTCTGCCACGACGAGTGAGATGTTGCGCTCTCCGCGCTCGACTTCGGGGAGATAAGTGCGGTCAACCTCGGCTAGATTGGCTAATTTTTCCTGTGAGAGTTTTTTGCTCTGCCTCAAGGCTTTAACTCGTGTTCCAAATCGTTGGTTGATGTTCATAGTCGGTTGGTTTTTTATGTGTTTGCAAAGTTATTGTCTTGTAGACGATGGTACAACGGACTATTGTCTACAGATGGCCTTTTTAAGTGGTGATTGTTCGCATTACCTCGACGCGTGTGGGGGAGTGTTCGCTTCACTGCATGGGGTAGATGAAGACGGTGGCGATGCCACCGTATACGGAACAGTACTGGGGGGAGGCGGAAGTGTTAATGAATTGTTAACGCTGTCCTCGGGGATGGTACTTTGCTTGCTGCTGCCGGTTGTAGTGGTGCCGTCGGCGTCTTGTGTGATGCCGCAAGAGGGTTGGGCAGCTTTTTGCAAGCAGGTGTCTTGCTCTGCGTGTGTGGGATGGTTGAGGGTGTAGTCGTTGGAGTTTGGGCCGGCTCGGTGGATGATGCCGAGTTGTGCTGCTTGTGCGATGAGCGTTCTGTTTCGGTCGATGCGGTTGAGTTGCTGTTTCCTGTTGATGAGTCTGTCGCATAGCTCATCGGGAGAGATGGTTTGTCCGGGCTTGATTACTTGCCCAAAAATGTCTTTGAGGGTGTTTTGTTTTATGAAATTGCTGTCGTTCATCTCGACTATTGACCTGACGAGTTCGTGCGGCATGTTATCGTTATCCACAGTGAAAAGGAATTCGTTGTCGTAGTATGCATTGATGATGAAGCTCCTGACGAGTTTGACTTTGGTAACCGCTTGTTGTGTGGTTACCGAGAATACATTGTCGGCAGCAGGGAAGAGCATGTTACCGAGGTTACCCGTTGTTGATGCTCTCTTGCCGAGGTGGTTGTAACCGATGAAAAGGCATGCTGTGTCGTGGTGGTTGAGTGTATCACGCACTGTGTGCAGAAAAGCCGAAGCTGCATTGATGCCACAATAGGGCATGAGATGATCAATGTTGTCGATGACGATGAGTGACGGTTTGGTGTATTTAATGGCCTCTTCCACCTGATGAATCAGTGCATAGAAATCATATCTGAAAGAGCCAAGTTTGTCGATGCAGAGCAGGGAGAAGTGCTTGTGTTCGGGGTCAAACTTGGAAATCATTTCATTAAAGAACTCGGCGCAGGCATGTATTCCCCTGACGGAGTCAATCCAGAGGACATTTCCCTGTTCGCCTTCGGGCATGTTGACCTTGAGTGACGGTGCGTCGTCGTAATGCCCTTGCAGGACTGCTGCGGCGAGCATCTTGGCAAAATGGTGGGCGAGGCAAGTGTTCCTGCCCGTGATGTAGGTGCTGGCATGGTTTCTTAGGACCGTCTGCCCGTTGATGTCGATGATGCTCCTGGTGCGTAAATCATCGGGTTGGGTGTCGCCCGTGATGAGACCGTTCTCCCAGGGGTCTGAATTGTAATCTTCTTGTTTGCGATAACGGAAAATCTTCATGGTTGTGATTGGTTAGAGTTAGATTATATTATAGTAGATGTGCAAAGAAAGTGGGCGAAAGTGCCAAAATGTGGCGCTTTCCCGTTAAAGGTTATTTCATGGTGCGCGTTGGGCTTCGTAAAAAAGAGACGCAAGGTTTTTTCTTGCGTCTCTACTGTACCATAGTGGCTTTGCGCCGTGGCGCTGGACCTGTGGAGCGGGTTATTTTTTCTTCTTCTTGGAAGCGGCTTTCTTGGCGGGCTTGGCGGTGAGGTTGAGGATGCGAGTGTACTCGCCGGGCTTGGCGAACATGTCGCGAGCGGCATCGATGTACTCGTCGTCCTTGATGGAATTCTCGACCTGGCCTCGCTGGTAGTAGAGGCGGTCCATGATTTCCTGCCCGATGAGGTAGGCGATGTCGCGTCGGTGCAGGTCCAGGTCGTGGTCGAGGTCATGCTTGAGCATGGCCTCGAGGCGGTCGAACTGGGCTGCTGTCGAGTCGTTCATGTAGCCCTCGGCAGTGGCGGTCTTGCGCAGGGTTGCCAGCTGTTGCTCGCACACCTTGTCATACTCAAACTTGTCGGCGTTGATAAAGCTCTTGAACTCGTTGAACATTTCGTCGGTCACCTCAAAGTCGGCGGGATTGGGGATGTCCTTGCCGTGCTCGGCGACATAATTGGGGATGTCCTTGCCGTGCTCGGCGACATACTTGGTGGCGAAGTCAAAGTCCCACTGGTCGCGCATGATGTTGTAGACGATGCGCTTCATCTCGCGTGGCTCGACCTTGATGTCGGGCATGATGCCGCCGCCCTCGCGCACCTCACGGCCATGGGCAGTGTGGAAGACGCGCGCGGTGCTGTCGGTAGTGGTCTTCTTGTAGGTGCCGTCCTCGTTGCGGTTGCCGTAGTCCACCTCCTGGATGAGTCGTCCGCTGGGGATGTAATACTTGGCTATGGTGACCTTGAGCATGCCGTCATAGGGGAGTGAGCGTGTGGACTGCACCAGTCCCTTGCCAAAGGAGCGGTTGCCGATGATGACGGCGCGGTCGAGGTCCTGCAGCGCTCCGGCGGTAATCTCGCTGGCGCTGGCCGAGCCGCCGTCGATGAGCACGGCGAGGGGGATGTCGGTGTCAACGGGCTCGACGGTGGTCTTGTAGGTGCGCTCACTGGACTTGTCGCGTCCGCGCATGACGAGCACCTGGGTGCCCTTGGGGACGAAGCATCCCACAATCTGGATGGCGCCCTCTACAATGCCGCCGCCGTTGCTGCGCAGGTCGAGGACGATGTTCTTGACACGGGGGTCTTTTTTCAACTCGATGAGGGCGTCGCGCACCTGCTGTGCCGACTTGTCGTTGAAGGTCGTCAGGTCGATATAGCCGATGTCGCCGCGCGTCACGCCGTAGTAGGGGACGGGGTTGACGCTGATGGTCTCGCGGTTGAAAGTGAAGGTCTTGATGCTGTCCTCGTCGTAGGGGCGAACGACGGTGACGCTGATGCGGGTGTTGGCCTGACCCTTCAGGCGCTTGCTCACCTTGTCGACGGTCCATCCCTTGATGCTGTCGCCGTCGATCATGATGATGCGGTCGCCCGAGCGCAGGCCGGCACGGGCGGCGGGGCTACCCTCGTAGGGGCCGCTGATGTAGACGCCCTTCTTGCCCTCGATGGTCCGTTCGGTCAGGTAACTGCCGATGCCGCCATACTCGCCGGTGCTGAGCGTCAGGAACTCGTCGGCCTCCTTGGCGGGGATGTATTCGGTGTAGGGGTCGATATCATCGAGCATCGCGTTGATGGCGTTCTCGATGGCTTTCTGGGCGTCGATGGTGTCGACATAGAAGGTGTTCAGCTCCTTGTAGAGAGAGTTGAAGATGTCCAGGCTGCGTGCCACGGCTGCGTCGTCGTTCACCGTCGTGTCATCGTCGGCAAGGGCTATCGGGGCGGCGAGGGCTGTCACCAACAGGGCCCACGCCATGAGTTTGAGCGTTCTTTTCATTATTATAGTATGATATTTGGCTGCGAAAATACTACTAATCCCTGAAATAGTGCTGTGTTAACGCACTAAAATTCATTGATGAGATGAAATTTTTCAAGATTTTTCGTTTTTTTCTTGTCCAGTTCAATTATTGGCACTATCTTTGCACCGCATTTTTCGGCAGGGTTTGCCGCAAGGGTGCTGAAAAGCTTCTTTAGCTCAGTTGGTTAGAGCATCTGACTGTTAATCAGGGGGTCCTTGGTTCAAGTCCAAGAAGAAGCGCGACATAATAGATAGATAGATATTTAAGAGAGAGGATTGCTTCTTTAGCTCAGTTGGTTAGAGCATCTGACTGTTAATCAGGGGGTCCTTGGTTCAAGTCCAAGAAGAAGCGCTAGGAACGAGACTGCGTGAGCAGCCTCGTTTCTGGTTTTATATAGTTGCAAAAACAGGAAACAGAACACTTGCAAAGTCAAAAGTTTTTCCTACCTTTGTCGCTTATCAATCATTATTATTAATGTGTGACCATTATGAAAGACATGCTCGCTAGATTGAGTGAATGGTTTATAGGTGTCTGCGACACCGTGTGTGGCTACCCATATTTTTTCCTCTTGATAGGCGGAGGCTTATTCCTGTTTATCTACTCGGGGGCGGTGTCCATCAGGCGGTTGCCGCGCGCCCTGCACGCCCTGCGCGACAAGCAGGCCAGCGACAGCGGGAAGCAGTCGGGGCAGATCAGCTCGGTGCAGGCGTTGCTGAGTGCCATTGCCGCCACAGTGGGCATGGGCAACATCGCCGGTGTCGCCATCGCCTTGTCGATAGGAGGTCCCGGGACCGTCTTCTGGATGTGGGTGAGTGCCCTGGTGGGCATGAGCACCAAGTTCTTTGAGGGTTCGCTGTCCATCATGTACAAGGGTCGCGACAGCGCCGGCGAGGTGCAGGGCGGACCCATGTACATCATCACCAAGGGCCTGGGCGAGAAGTGGAAACCGCTTGCCGTGGCGTTCTCGATCTTTGGTCTGGTGGGCACCTTGTGCTTCATGCAGGCCAACCAGCTCGCCGAGTCGGTGGCGACGGTGTTCACCACCCCGATGGGCATCGAGGATGATTGGAAGCTGCGCGCGGTCATGGGCGTCATCATGGTGGTTATCGTGGGTGCTGTCATCTTGGGCGGCATCAAGCGCATTGCCCTGTTTGCCTCGCGAATCGTGCCCGTGATGGTCATCCTGTACCTTATCCTGGTTGTTGTCATCATGGCGCTGCACTTCAGGGAGATTCCCGGTGTGTTCGGCCAGATTTTCTCCGAGGCATTCACCTTCAGGTCGGGATTCGGCGGCTTTGCTTTCATTGCGCTGACGGGCGCCCGTCGTGCCGCCTTTGTCAACGAGGCCGGCGTGGGTACCGCCTCGATGATGCACGGCGCGAGCAAGAACACCGACCCCATCCGCGAGGGCTTGATTGCCATGCTGGGCCCGGCCATCGACTCGGGTCTGGTGTGCACCTTGACAGCTATCCCCATCATCATTGCGGGCAACTATGCGGGCCTGGAAGACCCCAAGGGCCTGTTTGTCGCCTTGGGAGCATGGAAGCAACTGCTGCCCGGCGTGGGACACCTGCTGCTCATGGCGATTGTCTTCTTCTTTGCCTTCTCGACGATGTTCTCCTACAGTTACTACGGCCAGAAGTGTACCAATTACCTCTTTGGGGCGCACAATGTGAGGTGGTACAACTATTACTACCTGGTGATGATTATCGTGGCAGCGATCATCCCGTTGAAGCTCATGGTCAGCATCATGGACCTGGCGTTTGCCCTGATGGCGTGCTGCACGATGTTCACCATCATCAGGCTGTCGCCACAAGTCAAGAAGCTGATGAAGTCCTATTTCTAGACAGCATCAGCCTCCCGTAGAATATTTATCTTGATTACTTGCTGAAGGTGCGGGCGAAGTGTGCCATCTTGATGGCGGCTTCGGCAGCCTCGGCACCCTTGTTGCACAAGGCACCTCCCGCGCGGTCCAGTGCCTGCTGCATGTCGTCGGTCGTGAGCACGCAGAAGATGACGGGCACATCCTGGGTGGCGTTGAGGTAGGCGCAGCCCTGGGTGGCGTTGTCGCACACATAGTCGAAGTGGGGCGTGCCGCCGCGGATGACGCACCCGATCATGATGACGGCGTCGTAGCGGCCCGTGCGTGCCATCTGTGCCGCTCCGTAGGTCAGTTCCACGGTGCCGGGCACATGGGCGATGGTGATATCCTCGTAGCCTTGCCGGGCAAAGACATCGAGCGCGCCCTGCAGCAGCGCGCCTGTAATCTGGTCATTCCACTCGGCGCAGACGATGCCCACGGTGAGGCCATCGACATGGGGCAGCGGGTGGAGAGAGCTGTCGTTTTGATGAAGTTCGGTTGACATAGTAGGGTTGTTACATTTTGTTGGGGAAACGGGCATTGGTGGTGATGAAGTCCACGCCCATGGCCTTGACGCGCTCAAAGTCCTCGGGGTTGTCCACGGTCCACACATTGACCTTGTGTCCCGCCTGGTGTATGGCGTCCACGGCCTCCTGGGTGATGATGGTATGGACCACATCCAGGTCCATGTCATACTGCTTGCACCACTCGACCCACTCCATGACGGTGCCGTCCTTGTCGCCGGCGAGCACCTGCACGGTGATGTCGGGGTAGTGGCGGTGGATAAAGTCCACCACGCCGGGCATGAACGAGATGATGACGGCGCGGTCGGTCAGCCCTTTCTGGTCGATAAGGTTGATGAGGGCGGGTATGCCGTCAAAGACGGGCTCATTCTCGGCCTTGGTGTTGCTGTGGATGGAGGTGCATACCTTCACCTCGATGACGGGCACCACATTGTACTGGTTGCAGATGTCCAGGAACTCGCCGAGGGTGCACGGCGTGCCGGCATAGGTGATGCCGTGGCGCTTGCTGGTGAGTCGCGTGGAGAGGACGCTCTCGGTAGTCATGTTGGCAATCTTGGTCTCGGGACCGCCCAGGCGCTTGTAGCTGTCGTCGTGGCTGAGGATGAAGGTGCCGTCGGCTGTGACGCGGATGTCACACTCCAGTCCCCAAGCCCCGGCTTCGGCGCCGTTGATAAACGCTGCACGGGTGTTCTCAACGCCCCATTGCGAGCCGCGGTGCCCGACGATGAGTTGGGCCTGCATACCCAGCGTGCCCACCAGGATGAGGGCAGCGGTAAAGATGCTCTTGAGCAGTGTCATGATGTTCACATTTTTGTTCTTGTTGTTCAGCAGGTCTTGAATCTCGTGAGCCTCGGCCGTGGCGTCCAGTCGCTGTGCCAGCGGGAGCAGCGAGCGCAGCAGCTGCTCGGCGGCGGCACGGCGGTTGATGAGCCGCATGAGGGCCTTGGCCAGCCCGATTGAGAGCGTCAGCTCGCGGTGTCCCATCTTCTCGCCCAGCTTCTTCTGGTAGCGCAGAGCCTTGGTGTAATACTTCACGGCATTGCGGCCGTTGCCCATCTCGAGCATGATGTCACCCTCCTTGCCCAATGTGTCCACCAGGTTGGACATCGCCGTGCGGGTGGCGTTGGCGTCACCGCTGTTCAGCTCGCTCATGTAGAGTTCGCTGGCGCTCTGGTAGTGGGCCAGGACATTCATCTGCTTGGTCTTGGACTTGATGACCTCGGTAGATGCCTCGACGGCCATCAGCAGCATCGCCGAGAATCGGGCGTCGTTGCGCTTGGTGAGTCGTTCGAGCAGCTGCTGGGCCTTGGTGAGCTCCTTGGCGGCACGGCTGTTGTCGCCCATGTCGTGATGAGCCAGAGCAAGGTTGTAGAGCAGCGAGGCGACAATGGCATTGAAGTCCTCGTTTTTCTTGCCCTGGTGGTTGGAGAGCACCAGCAGGGTATTCTCGGCCGCACCCAACGAGAGCGACGGGTTGCCACCGTTGATGAGCAATGCCATGCGCGCCAGCCACAGCCATGCGGCATACAGTTCGGGCAGCTGCATCATGCGGTCGTCGTCATAGATGAACTCCTCGATGACTTGCTCGGCCTCCATGTCGCGCTTGTTGGCGATGAGGTACTCGGCATAGCACATCTGCATCTCGGTGATGATGCTGTCGTCCAGCCCCTTGCTAGGTGGCATGGTGCCGCTCGAGGCCATTTGCGCCCGGGCAATGGTCATGTCGTTCTTGAGGTGCGGCATCGCAACGATGACGGGCTGGTAATAGTTCATGTCTCGCTCTCTTACTGTTGGTTGAGGTTCAGTTCGTTCATGTAACGGGTGGCAAGGCCGGGATCCATGCAGTTATCAGGATTGGCACATGCCGATGCGATGGCCTGGGCACCGTTGACGATGTCGTTCCACACGGTGCGCGGCAGCTGGTGTATGGTGCTCTGGGTGACCTCGTTCTTGAACATGCCGTAGATGACCCCGGCAGTGAAGCCCGCCTGCCAGCCCAGCATGTGCCGGGTGGGAAGGCCGATGGCAGGATGGGTCAGCCCCTTGATGCCGTTGCCAAATCGCGTCACGCTCAGGTCGGGGTGGATGTGCAGATAGTTGTCGCAATAGAACTCCACATGGTCGGTGTAGGCCTGCTGGGCGCTCTCGCCGGGGTATACATCGCGCAGGTCGCGCTCGTGGGCGATGACCAGGTCGCTCACCTCCAGATTCTCGAGGATGGCGGGCATCACATGGGCGATGTGGAAGTTGATGCCGTGCTGGAAGCCAGGCAGATAAATGATGATGGCCTTGCGCTCGACGGCATAGTTCACCAACTCAAACAGGGCGGCACGCTGTGGCTCGGTGATGGCATATAGCGAGCCGAACAGCACGATGTCGTCCTCGTCGATGCGAGGCCACACCACATCAAACCGTTCCTTGGGGTAGGTGCCGTAGTTGACCAGCGTGTCCTTGCCGGAAGCGTCGGTGAAAATCGCCGACATTGCCGTCGTCCCCTCGGTATAGCGGTCTATCGATGTAACATCCACATGGTGACTGGTGAGGTAGTCGATGATGATGTCGCCCACTCTGTCGGCCCCGCACTCGCTCACCATGGCAACGGGCAAGCCCATGCTGCCCACAATGGCGGCGGTGTTGGCGATGCGTCCGCCCATAAACGACCGTGTGGGCTGGTTGCCGCTGAAGGTGGTGTCGAGCACAGATTCACCGATGGCTATGATTTTCTTCATTGCTGTTGTCAAGTGGCTTGATTTTGGTTTGGAATGTCGGGATGATTCAATACTTGGTGCCTTTGGCCACGCTGCCCAGGTAGCCGCCGTGGTGGCGCAGGGCGTAATCCTCACGGGTAAAGCCGGTGGCACGCATGGTGTTCACCACAAGCACATCGCCGATGACGGTCATCACCGTCGTCGAGGTGGTGGGCGTCAGCCCCAGGGGGCACACCTCCTGGGTGTTGCCGGTCCACAGGCAGATGTCGGCCAGATGTGCCAACTCGCTGTCCTTGTTGCCCGTAATCACCACAATCTTGAGCTGGGGATACAGGTTGTGTGCCAGCGACACCAGGGCGCAAATTTCGTTGGTTCGGCCCGAGTTGGACAGCAGCAACAGCACATCATGGGGCTGCACGACGCCCAAGTCGCCGTGTTGCGCTTCGCTGGGGTGAAGAAAGATGGCAGGGATGCCCGTCGATGAGAAGGTGGTGGCAATGTTGTCGGCGATCTGGCCACACTTGCCCATGCCCGAGGTGACGAGCTTGCCGCCCTCGTGCTTTACCTGCTCGACGATGAGGTTCACGGCCTCCTCGTAGGCATCGGTTACGGGTATGTTAAGGACGGCCTTGCTCTCGGCGTCCAGGATTTCACGCATTGATTGTTTGATGTTCATAAAAATCGGTATAAGATGGTTTTCAACCTGCAAAGGTACGAAATACTCGTCTAGTTTTCAGTTTTTGAGCGATGAAAAAATGTCTCATGATGTTTTTTTCTATACTTTTGCATTAGAATAGATTCTGGTTACCAGTTTCACCGATTAATAAATGATAAGATAAGGATGAGTTGGCAATCTTTAAGAGAGAAATATGAGCGTTTCACGCGTTGGCAGCGTGAGCCGATGCGATATGTCAACAGTGAGGAGGAGCATCGCTGCAGCAACTGCGGGTTCATCTTCACGGGTAACTATTGCCCTTGCTGCTCGCAGCGGGCCGGTGTGGGGCACATTGGGTGGCGCAGCGTGCGCCAGAGCCTGATGGACATTTGGGGCCTGGGCTCCCGCTCTTTCCTGTACAGCGTGTTGCAGTTGCTGTTGCGCCCTGGCTACTTCATCAGCGACTACATCAACGGCAAGCGTCAGGTGAGTTTCCCCCCGGTGAAGATGCTGTTCATTCTCGCGGTGGCCTATGCGCTCATTTTCCATTGGCTGTTCCCTGATTTCAAGGCCCTGGGATATGGCATGGATTTCAGTGTATTTGGCTATTCTGAGGGTGAAGAAGAGCAAATTGCCAATATGTTCAAGCCGTTTTATGACTGGTATGAGACCCATTTCAGTTGGGTGATGCTGATCCTGTCCTTCATTGCCATCTTGCCCACTTGGGTGATGTTCCGCTACTCACCGCGCAACACGCGCCACTCGCTGCCCGAGGGGTTCTTTATCCAGGTGTTTTTCGCCGACCTGCAAGTGACTCTCTGCCTATTGTCGCTGCCGTTCTGGTTCTTTTTCAAGCAGATGGCCATCGTCACGGTCTCTACACTTGTTGTGATGCTTTATTACATCGTTGGCTACAGGCAGTTGTTTGGCTATAGCCTGTGGGGCACCTTGTGGCGCCAGGCATTTGTTTTCGGCTTCATTTATTGTATTGCGTTAACACTGGCATTCTTGGTTTTCGATTTTGGGCTTCCCACCGATTTGCCCGTGGCTCCAGGGCGTACAATCAATCTGAAAAGTCTTTATATCGGCTTTTTTGTCATCTCCGGAATCATGATTTTAGCCACAGGCTACCTCATCAACCGCCTCGCCACTCGCTGGGCCCAGCGGCGGCAGCAGTAATCATCCGTCATTTATCGGAACAGTGCCGGGTTACTCGTGGCCCTCGAAGGCGACGATGGCGTCGCGCCACACGGCGGGTATGGGCGAGGGCTGGTTGGTCTCGGGGTCCATGTTGACCATGACGGTGGCACAGGTGGCTTTCACCTCACGCGTCTCGCTATTGACCAGGTGCTGCAGCAGCGTCAGGCTCTTGTTGCCCAGGCGTGCGCACTGGGTGAGCACCTCGACGGGCTCGTTGAAAAGGGTGGGCGACAGGAACGAGCAGTTCACATTGGCGATGATGACGGTGGGGCGTCGCCAGTCGATGTCGGCCTGCACATTCAGCCCCTTGAAGTATTCTGTCTTGGCGAGGTCAAAGAACTGGAAATAGACCGAGTTGTTGACATGGCCCAAGGCGTCGATGTCGTTGAAACGCAACTGCACCGGTGTGGTGAGCTTGAAAGGATATTGTGCTTCGATAGCGTGGTTCATATTTAGTTAACAGTTAACAGATAATAGTTAATAGTTGGCATCCGCATAACTAGATGTTCTGGAGGTTTTTACTTGAAGATGATCTCGTGGATGATGTCGCGGCCCAGGGCCTCGTTGATGCGCTGGATGAGCGCGGCGCGGTTCAGCATCAGCTCGTTGGCCAGCGAGGCCGATGACAGGTGCACCGTCATCACCCCGTTGTTGACATATCGCTTGATGGCGTAGCGGTTGATGCCGTCGCCCACGATTTGGGGCCACAAGGCGCATGCGCGGTGCTCGTCGATCGCTACATCCAGCTTCTCGCGCTTGAGCAGGTCGTTGATGATTTCTCCTATGTTCTTGGCCTCGGTGCGTTTCATGATGCCTCACCCTCCCTGATTGCTGTGATGTTGCCGTCCTCGACGAGCATCAGGCAGTGGCCGCCGCCATGGCGGGCAACGATTTCGTCGAGGTGGGTACGGTTGGTGTCGGTGATGAAAATCTGGCCGAAGCGGTCGCTCGACACTACATCCACGATGCGCTCCACGCGGCAGGCGTCAAGCTTGTCAAAGATGTCGTCGAGCAGCAGGATGGGCACCGCGGGGCTGTTCGCCTTGAGGAAGTCAAACTGGGCGAGCCGCAACGCGATGGTGTAGGTCTTGCACTGTCCCTGGCTGCCCGTGCGTCGCATGGGATAACCGCCCAGCATCAGCTCCAGGTCGTCGCGGTGGATGCCGCGTGTGGTGTAGCCGATGATGAGGTCGCGCTCACGCGTCGATGCCAGGTGCTCCAGCATGGGAGCGTCGTTGAGGTGGCTCTTGTAGTGCAGGCTCACCGTTTCGCCCTCGCCGGCAACAGCGCTGTAATAGTGCATGAAGATGGGCAGGAACTGCTCCACCCACTGCTGGCGGCGCTGGTGCAGCAATGTGGCATGGCGTGACATCTCCATTTCTACCGTCTCATACAGCAGCGGGTCGCGCATCTCCTTCTTGATCATGGCGTTGCGCTGCTCCACGGCCTTGTTGTAACGGATAAGGGCATCAAGATACTCGCTGTCGTTCTGGGAGATGATCAGGTCCATGAAACGGCGCCGCTCCTCGCCGCTGCCGCGCACCAGGTCCCAGTCCATGGGCGACACCATCACCACGGGCAGCAGCCCGATGTGCTGGCTGAGCCGCTGGTACTCCTTGCCGTCACGGCGCACCACCTTGCGCTTGCCGCGCTGCAGTGCAACACTGATTTCCATCGGCGTCTGCTGTCGCGTGTAGCTTCCCTGCAGCATCATGTAGGGCTCGCCGTGGCGGATGACCGCGCTGTTGTCGCTTGCGGCGGCAAACGAGCGGCACATGCTCAGGTAGTAGATGGCGTCGAGCACATTGGTCTTGCCCTGGCCGTTGTTGCCGATGAGGCAATTCAGCTTGGGCGAGAACTCCAGGCGGGCCTCGGCGATGTTCTTGTAATTGACGATGGTGGCAGTGTTCAGTATCATAGTGCAAAGATAAGGGTTTTTCCAGAGATAGGTTTTGGATTTGAGGATAAAATGCTACCTTTGTGACATGATGGATTTGTTGAAATTGGTTTTTACAGAGCCGGTCCCGGGCATTGAGGCTTTCTCCACCACACGCGGCGAGGTGGTCAAGGGTAAACCTTATTGGGGGGTTAACCTGTGTGACTATGTGGGTGACGATGCCCTGCGCGTGCTTGACGCTCGCCTCACCCTGGCCATGCAGCTGGGCGTGGAGCTCGACGACCTGGTCATGCCGCGTCAGACCCACTCGTGCCGTGTGGCGGTCATCGATGAGCGTTTCCGCTCGCTTGACATCGACAGGCAGGAAGCGGCGCTCGAGGGAGTGGATGCGCTGGTGACATCGCTCGAGGGTGTCGTCATCGGCGTGAATACTGCCGACTGTGTGCCCATCGTGCTGGCCGATGTGCAATCGGGGGTTATCGCCGTAGCCCATGCCGGCTGGCGTGGCACTGTGGGGCGCATCGCTCAATACACTGTCGAGCAGATGTGCCGCCAGGGAGCCAGTGCCCACCGCATGCTGGCCACGATGGGTCCCAGCATCTGCCAGGAGTGCTTTGAGGTGGGTGATGAGGTCGTGGAGGAGTTCACGAAGGCCCGTTTTGACCTTGGGTCGATTGTCAGCCGCAATGCCGCTACAGGCAAGGCCCACATCGACCTGCGCGCCGCCAACCGTGATGTCCTCATTGCCGCAGGGGTGCCTGCGGGCAATATTGTCATGTCACAGCACTGTTCCCGCTGCGAGAGTGACCGTTTCTTCTCGGCACGCCGCCTGGGCACCGCCAGCGGCCGCACCTTCACTGCTGCCCTGCGGCGCTAGATGGCCGTGAGAGCTTTTTCAAGAGGATGTGGTGACCCCAGCTGAGCAAGAGCGCTGTTACGATATATAGCGCAGTCATGGTGACCGGGTGGGTGGTCTGCCCGCGTATAGGGCTGATGGTCTGGTAGAATACCATGCGCACGAACGGGTGGACGACAAAGATGCTTGCCGATATCGCCCCGATGAATGCCATGGGCTTGAAAGCCATCATCTTCACAAGGCTGACTGCGAACACTACAAAGGTCAACTCGGCCAGCGGCACCATGGGCTTCCAGGTCAGGCAGAGCCACAAGAGGCAAAATGAGCCGATGCACACGGGCAGCTTCCACCGCTCGGGTATATCAAATCCATTTTTGGCGGCAATCATTCCCAGGATGAACGGAGCGCCCCATCCGGTGAAGTTGTGCCTGACCCAAATCATGGTCGTCTCGCCGGTAAAATACAGGGCGATATAGTGAATCACTACAAAGGCTGCCAGCAACACATATAGCCATCTCACACTCAGCCTCCTGAACATGAGAAACAGCACATAGAACTGGAGAATGACACCAAAGAACCAGTAAACGCCCGGGTCAAAGAAGATGTCACCATAGAAGTTGGCCGTAAATGTCATGACCGACAGCATGGCTTTCCACCAGATGTATTCACCGAAGACATAATGGTAGATGACGGCATAAAGCAGATACACCGGCACAAGCAGTTTCCATAGCTTGATGACATGGCTTTTGAGATATGGAAAAACCTTGAGCTCACTGTTGCTGCCATATTTCTTGGTCAATCCATAACCGCTCACAAAGAAAAACAGCGGCACCCCTATCCATCCGGCATAGGAGAGGATGTACCAGAATGCCGACGACGAAAACGCATGCGAGACAAAAGCGTCGGTATAGGCTTGGGTATAAGACATCTCGTTGCAGTGGATGCCCATCAATAGGTCCACATAGTTGTGAACCATAATCAGCAGGATGCCCACTCCCTTCATGTTAAGGCATTGTTCTCTCGAGAGATTCATATTCGGTAGTTATATTATATACTTACTGGTCCTTTAAAGAGAAATGTGATGATATCTCCTGTTAATTTAATACCGACTTATCGCGGGTGTCCTGGCCATTGATGGCAGTTACACCTATCAAGTCCATGATAAAATAGGGCAGGTCGTCGGCATTCCATGCTTTGGGATGGGCTTGGCGGTTCTTGATGCGCTCCATCGTTTCAGGATGCTTCTGCTGATACAGAGGAGAGGCATATATAAAGAACGGAATCTCCACCCCCAGCGCATAACTCACAGGGTCTTGGGGGTTGCCATGTGCAAAATACCATGATTTTTGGGGATTGCGATACATGACCTGACCGTGGTCAGGAAGATAAATGACAATCGCTTCTTTGTCCTTATATAACGACATGATTCTATCAACCACATAATCGTTGTAAAAGATGGAGTTGTCAAATGCTGCCAAAGTGGAACGATGATCTGCTGGTTGGTCGGCATAGTCGGCTTCCTTGAAACGCGCAAATTCTTTGGGATAGCGCATGCTGAAGTCGAAATGGGAACCCATCATGTGATAGATGATAAAGTGGTGTTCTTGTGGCTTGATGTTATGGACATATTGAGATGATGAATCCACAAGTACGATATCGTGATTCACATTATATTTTTCAGAGCCTTCTTGTTGCAGAAATTTTTGATGTTGGCATGCTTCAGCAAACACTCGATTAGCACTATTGTTCTTTGAGCCACGAGCTTGGTTCCCAAACCAGTAACTGTCATATCCGCAGTCTTGCATCAACTCGATGATGGTTGTGTATTCAAACCAGCTTTTGTCATTGGATGGAGTGTCGTCGGCTTGTGAAAACTTGCTTAGCATTAACCTCATGGACTCAGCTGTGGTCGGGGCTGGAGCATCTATGCTGTCTATTGTGAATAGCAGTGAACTGTCCCGCAATGCGCTAAGGTGGGGATTGGTGACCTTGTCATAACCGTATAATGAACTGTGGCTTCGCGCAAATGATTCACCGATAATAAGCACCACATTACACGGGAGTTGACTTTCGTCTTGGATAGTGAGTTTTGGATGAGTATAATATGCGGTTAAGTCTTCAGCTTGTTCATACTTCATCAGGCTAGAGATATAATGGATGGGTCCCTCTCCCCATACATCCCAAGTACTGGCATTCACTGCCACGCATAGGCCAGTGCCGACCAAAGCTAGACGCGAAGCCTTCTTGCCTAAGTTGAGGCGATGTTTGCGTGAAAGTACTGCCAGCGCGATGAAAACGAGGAGTATACCAAGAATAGAGACAATTATCCATTTGGGAAGCATGACCGAAGCAAATTCTCTTGCTTCATTGAAATCTGAGCCCAAAATAAGCATGACAATATCATTATCAAGGATGTATCCGAGTCCATAAAGACAATAGAAGTTTACAGCAAAATAAATTGCCGAAACAACCATGAGAATGCCTTGAATTACCTTGCGTACAATATCAGGTTTTATTAAACTGATGAGTATAGTAACCAGATAAGAAAGTAAGAAGCAATGTGCAATGACGAAGATGGTATTAAGCGCAAATCCTTGAAACTCAATGTTAAGGAGTATTGATGGGCTTGTGGCAAGGACAAAGAAGGCGATCAAAAACAGGAAGTGTTTTGTGAACGGCCTTAAAAGGATTTCTAACAGTTTGTTGAAAGAAGCTTTTTTCATTTAGTCAAATATAATATGTGCGCCCCCATCTTGGGTGGTAGGCGCACAATTCCTTTGTATGTAAGGTTGCTGGATTACAGGGTGGCGTCGCTCTCCTGGAAGGTGGTGGCGCGGCGCACATCACCGGTCTGGTAACCGAGTTTGAACCACTTCATGCGCTGGGCGCTGGTGCCGTGGGTGAAACTCTCGGGCTGAGCGTAGCCCTGGGCGCGCTTCTGGAGGTAGTCGTCACCGATTTTCTGTGCGCAGTCGATGGCCTCTATCAGGTCTTGTTCACTGATTGAGCCGAAGAGTCTGCTCTCGTAGTGTGCCCAAACGCCGGCATAGAAGTCGGCCATGAGTTCCAGTCGCACGCTGTACTTGTTGGCGTTGGTCTGGTTGGTGGCCTGCATCTTGCGGTGTGCCTGGTCGAGTGTACCCATCAGGTACTCGATGTGGTGTCCCACCTCGTGTGCGATAACATAGGCCTTAGCAAGACTGGAGTTGTCACCCTTCACGCCAAGTTGCTGGTCCATCGTCTGGAAGAATGACAGGTCAAGATAAACATTCTGGTCTCCCGAGCAATAGAAGGGGCCCATGGCAGCCTGTCCTTGGCCGCAGGCAGTTTGTGTGCCACCACGGTACAAAACCAATGTTGGTGCAGGGTACTCCCCGATGCCGTACTCCTTGAAGATCTGTGACCAGATGTCCTCGGTACTAGCAATCACTTGTCTGGAGAACTTGGCGAGCTCCTGTTCCTCCTGTGTATACTCGATTTGTCCATCCTCGCTCTGCGCCCCCATGCCTCCGACCTGCTGGAACGCGCTAGGGTCACCAGTCAGGAAATAGAGCAGTCCAGCTAAAATCAGTCCGCCGATGCCACCAATGCCAATCTTGGTACCGGTGCCCATACCGCGGCGATCCTCCACATTTTCGCTTTCGCGTCTTCCTTCAAGTCTCATAGTGATAATGTATTTTAGTTGTTAATATTTGCTATTGAAAGGGCAAATATAATATTTTTTTCATTATTCAATCAAATTATCGTGTTTTTTCTTCTTTTTTTGCCGATGGATTGCAATCGTTTTCGGTTGGTAAATGCAAAAAGGGTGGCAAGATGGGATGCGGATTGCCGATTTTTTTGTACTTTCGCAACCAGTATCAACCAAGCACTTGACCGATTATGAGGAAGAAAAAGAATCTTGCGATCATCAACGACGACCCGTGGCTGGAACCCTACAGCGACGCCATCAACGGCCGCCATCAGGATGCCGTGAACAAGATTGCCGAACTCACTGGCGGCACGGGCAACCTGGTGGAGTTTGCCAACGCCTACAACTACTATGGCCTGCACCGCACTGCTGACGGGAGCTGGGTGTTCCGCGAGTGGGCTCCCAATGCTACCGAGATTTATCTCGTCGGCCAGTTCAACGAGTGGCGTGAGTGTGCTCCCTATCGCTTGAAACGACTCGATGGCGGCAACTGGGAAATCAAGTTGCCCGCGCGTGCCATGCAGCATGGCGACCTGTACAAGTTGCGCATCCACTGGCAGGGTGGGGAAGGCGAACGCATTCCCGCCTATGCCACCCGCGTCGTGCAGGACGAGAAGACCTATATCTTCTCGGCCCAGGTGTGGGCTCCCGAGGAGCGCTATGAGTTCAAGGTCGAGAAATTTGTGCCCAACACGCGCCCGTTGCTCATCTATGAGTGCCACATCGGCATGGCCCAGAACCGCGAGGGCGTGGGCACCTATGAGGAATTCCGCGTGAATGTGCTGCCCCGCATCGTTGCCGACGGCTACAACGCCATCCAGATCATGGCCATCCAGGAGCATCCCTACTATGGCTCGTTTGGTTACCATGTGTCGAGCTTCTATGCGGCATCGTCGCGTTTCGGCACCCCCGAGGAGCTCAAGCACCTCATCGACGACGCCCATGCTGCGGGCGTGGCCGTCATCATGGACATCGTGCACTCCCATGCGGTGAAAAACGAGGTCGAGGGCCTGGGCTGCTTTGACGGTACGGGCGACCTGTACTTCTACGGCGACGACAAGCGCGAGCATCCGGCATGGGACTCGCTGTGCTTTGACTATGGCAAGAACGCCGTGCTGAACTTCCTGCTGTCGAACTGCAAGTTCTGGCTCGAGGAGTACCGGTTTGACGGGTTCCGCTTCGACGGAGTGACCTCGATGCTGTACTACAGCCACGGACTGGGACAGGCCTTCGGCAGTTATGACGACTACTACAACGGCGGTGAGGATACCAATGCCATCACCTACCTGACGCTCGCCAACGAGCTCATCCACACCGTCAACCCGCACGCCATCACCATCGCCGAGGAGATGAGCGGCATGCCGGGTCTGGCCCGCAAGTTCAAGGACGGGGGCATCGGCTTTGACTACCGCATGGCCATGGGTATCCCCGACTACTGGATCAAGACCATCAAGGAGCGCAAGGACGAGGACTGGAAACCCACATCCATCTTCTGGGAACTCACCAACCGCCGTGCCGACGAGAAGACCGTTTCCTATGCCGAGAGCCACGACCAGGCCCTTGTGGGCGACAAGACCATCATCTTCCGCCTCATCGACAAGGAGATGTACTGGCACATGATGACAGATGACCACGACGGCACTGTGGACCGTGGTATGGCGCTGCACAAGATGATACGCCTCGTGACTGCCTCGCTCATCAACGGCGCCTACCTCAACTTCATGGGCAACGAGTGGGGACATCCCGAGTGGATTGACTTCCCCCGCGAGGGCAACGGCTGGAGCTACAAGTATGCGCGCCGCCAGTGGGACCTCGTGGACCGCGAGGACCTGAAATACCAGTTCCTGAACAACTGGGACAACGACATGATTCACCTGATTGGCAGCGTGAGAAACTTCCAGCAGTTGCCGGTGCGCAAGTTGTGGGACCAGGATGATGACCAGGTGCTGGCCTACATGCGCGGCGACCTCGTGTTCGTCTTCAACTTCAGCCCCACGCAGTCCCATGTCGATTACCCCATGCTGGCCCCCGAGGGCGAGTATGCAGGTGTGTTTGACAGCGACAATGCGCGCTATGGTGGCTATGGCAACATCGATAGCGGTGTCAATCACCTGACCGAGCATGACGGCCTGTATGCCGACGCCCACTTGGGTTGGCTTAAACTCTACCTGCCGGCACGCAGTGCCCAGGTGCTGCGCCTGAAGGCCCCCAAGCCCAAGCGTCCAGCCAAACCCAAGCCTACCACATCCCGAAATAAGAAATCCGCCAAATAAGGCGGATTTTTTTGTGCCATTAAAAAGTTTTCTTATCTTTGTCACTTCAAGGAGTAGAAAATTATAAGTAGCGTTTTGTCCATCTGTCATGGGCAATACAGTTCACGCTACCGAGTCTAAACGAATAAAGGCCATGTGAGAACTGCATTGGCCACTGTTAAGTAGTTATGAAAAAAGTTTTTACCCACTATCTAAAGCATGCCTTCATGCTGGCTGCCATGCTGTGTGTGTCGCTGGCGGCTTGGCCTCAAAGCATCTCTAATGAGGCAACATGTGAAGAATCACCCAGTGCCGCCCCGATGCTCAAGGCCCCCACATTGCGGGCAATACATCTCTCAGGCGATGTGAATTGCAATGGCGATGTCGACATCAACGATGTGACCGCTCTCATCAATACAATCTTGACCGGCCAGGGCGTCCCCAACGGGGATGTGACGGGTAACGGGGAAATCGACATCAACGATGTGACGGAGTTGATATCGATGGTGTTGACAGGAGTTCCCCATTATAGCGTGGCAAGCGGTCTTGAGGCGTTGAATGACATCTACCGGTCGATGCGCACCCCCGGCTGGTCAACAACGGGCAACACCCACCAGTGCTTCGGCATCACCGCCTATAACCTGATGGCCGAGGTGATGGGTGACGACATGATTATGGGTGCCCAGGGTTCGGGCTGGTTCTGGTTTGACGCAACCTACAATGTAAAGTCGCGTTATGTTTACACCTCATGGCGCAGTTATGACCTGTGGAATGCCTACTACACCTGGATTGCCAATGCCAACTATATCCTGGCGGCGGCACAGTCGATGACTGGGACGGACCTTGAGAAGAATTACATCACGGGTCAGGCCTACGCTATCCGCGCCTACAGTTACTTCATGCTTGCCCAGAGTTTTGCACGCACCTACAAGCACCACGAGGACGAGCCCTGCGTGCCCCTGTTCACCGGCACCTATTTCACGGGTTCGACAGGCCAGCCCCGCTCGACGGTGGCTCAGGTGTATGCCCAAATCGATGCCGACATCCTGCAAGCGGTCAATTTATTGAATGGCACCACTCAGCAAGATCCGTCCCACATCGGTTATGCTGTGGCTCAGGGTTTGCGGTCGCGCATCTTCCTGGTCGAGGAGAAATGGAACAACGCATATATTGCCGCGAGGAATGCCATCACAGCAGCTGAGGCCGACGGTAAGGGCATACAGGAGGTGCCGGACTTCACCGGCTTGAACGATGCTACAGCAGGCAATGTGATGTGGGGAGCCGTTATTCCCGATGAAGAGTCAAGCCAGTATGCTTCGTTCTTTGCACACATGGATGCCTCAGGTAGTATTACTACTTATGCTCAGCGTGCACCCAAACAGATCACCACATGGCTCTATGACAAGATGAGCGCTACCGACGCGCGCCGCGCTTGGTGGGACCCCAGCAGTAGTTATAGCACTGGAGGCTATGTTACCCAGAAGTTTAAAATGAGGGAAGGCGTCATGGGGGCTGGCGACTACATCTATATGCGTGTCGAGGAGATGTATCTTAACGCTGCCGAAGCGCTGGCTCACCGTGGAGGAATGGACTCTAATGCAAGGACTTTGCTTAATCAGTTCATGGCCAAGCGTGACCCCAACTATAACTGTACCAAATCTGGCAACACATTAGGCGAGTTGACTAACGAAGAGACCGGTTCGCTGCTCGAGGAAATCCTCATTCAGCGCCGCCTCGAGTTGTGGGGTGAGGACGGACGCATCTATACAATCCGCCGCCTGTACCAGGGCTTCGAGCGTCCCGCCGAGGACGGATGGCCTGTATCGCTGCAGTTGACAGGTAAGGCGTTGGATTATCCCGATAGTTATGCTTGGGTGTTGACGATTCCCGCTTCAGAGTTCGAGGGTAATCCCAACATGAATCGCGATTTCCTGCCCCTGGGTGACCAGAACCCGCTGGGAGATAATACCGGTGAAAGTATGAATCTCTCGTTCGAGGAGGCCACTTCAAGCATGACAACGGCTCGGACCAGTTTCGTATATCGTATCCGTCTTAACCGTCGATTAACTGTGGGCGAGTATATTACCTCCGTCAAATTGACAACGGCAACATCCGAGAACCTGTCAGTAGGAACCGTGACATTTCCTGATGGTGTGGATTATACAGATGTAATCATTGATTGCGATAACTTGTCGTTGGGACAGACTTATAGCGGCACCGTGACATTGAGCGAATATGACGAAGCCTGTCACACCGGTGGCAGCCACATCAGTTCCCACTCGTTCACCATCAACTGCCAGAACGGCAATCCTGAAGGACAAGAAATTTCGTTTGAGCAGTCATCCCTTGTTCAATCGACCACTTCTGATTATGCTTCGGTGCGTATCGACCTTACTCGTGCCACTACCGAGGGGGAATACTCTGCTACGCTCACCATGAGCAATAACCAGAGTAATGTTTCTTTGGGCAACACGAGTGTTTATTTTGCTGATGGCGCAGATAGGGCCTACGCATGGCTGTATATCAATAATATGGAAATCGGACAAACCTATGGTTGCGTGCTGTCGCTCTCGCCTCAGGATGCCGCCACTGGCGGTGCCATCACGACCATGCAGGTTTCAGTAACCCGTGAGAACTGGATTAACTTGGGTTGGGGCGTCTATGAGTCTGGACTGTTTAATCAATCTGTAGATGTCGTTTTCTACCAGGTCGGCGGGACCAATAAATACATCATGAAAGAACCGTTTGACTATCAGTACGATATCATTTTCACCATCGATAGTCGGGCTATGCGGGAACTTTTGATCCCGCGACCAAAACGGCCGCACTGCAGATAAGGTATTACTGTGATGCAGGCATTTGGCCCACTCAACAAGACTCCTTTACCATGCCGTAACCGGTTTGATGGCCTAATATCATGAAGGGCGCCCCAACTCACGGGGCGCCCTTCTTCTCTTTCAAGGTCGGATATGGCGTTGTTTAACAATCGGTCGCTGAGGGTGGGGGCGGGGTGGCGTCCTTGGGGGTGACGGGGCGCCACAGGTAGAGTTTGTCGCTGGGGCGTATCTTCTCGGGGACAGCGATGGAGAAGTGCTCGCCCTTGACGGTCTTCTCGACGGGCTTGAGGTCAACGCGTATTTCCTCGATAGTCAAGGGGATGGCACCCGTGGTGGGGCCGATGATCCATGCCTCGTCGCCCACATGCAGTTCGCCGGCCTCCATGAGGAACTCGGCGACGCCCAGTTTGCTGTAGTAGCGGATGCCCTTGGCGGCATACACCTTGACGCGGGTGGCGCTGGAGCCGTACTTGGACGACCACTCGCCCAAGCGCTGCCCCATGTAGTAGCCGTCCCAGAAGCCGCGGTTGAACACCTTGCCCAGGCGCTCGTTCCACGCGTCGATGCGGTCGTCGGTGTAGGTGCCGTCGCAGATGGCACGCAGCGCCTCGTCATAGCATCCGGCAACGGTGCGCACATATTCAGGCCCGCGCGCGCGGCCCTCAATCTTGAACACAGTGACGCCGGCATCCACCATCTTGTTGAGGAAGTGGATGGTCTTGAGGTCCTTGGGCGACATGATGTACTTGTTCTCGATGGCGAGTTCGTCGCCGTTGACCAGGTCGGTGACGAGGTAGCCGCGGCGGCATATCTGGCGGCAGGCGCCGCGGTTGGCGCTGGTGTTCTCCTGGTGCAGGCTCATGTAGCACTTGCCGCTCACCGCCATGCACAGCGCACCGTGGCAGAACATCTCCAGCCTGACGCGCTCGCCATGGGGTCCGCGGATGTCGTTTTTCTCGATGAAATCGGTGATTCGGGTCACCTGCTCCAGGTTGAGTTCGCGGGCGAGTACCATCACATCGGCCCACTGGCTGTAGTAGCGCACGGCCTCGCTGTTGCTCACATTGACCTGGGTGGAGATGTGTACCTCCACGCCAATTGAGCGGGCGAACAGGATGGTCGCCATGTCGCTGGCGATGATGGCGCTCACCTGGGCATCGCGGGCGGCGGTGACAATCTGGCGCATGTAGTCCATGTCCTCGTCATAGACGATGGTGTTCACCGTCAGGTAACTCTTCATGCCGTGCTCGTGGCACCACTGGGCGATGGTGTGCAGGTCCTCGAGCGTGAAGTTGACGCTGGAGCGCGACCGCATGTTCAGGCCCTCGATGCCGAAGTAGATGGCGTCGGCACCGCCCTGATGGGCGGCATACAGCGATTCCCAGGAGCCCACAGGGGCCATGATTTCAAAATCGGAGCGGTTCATTGTATTCAGTTAGATGGTTCTAGATTGTCTAGATGCTCTAGGATATCTAGAGGCTTGAGTTATTGAAAAACTATCTTTCTTTCTTGCCGGTGAGGATGCCCTTGATATCGTAGAGTTTGTTCAGGGCCTCCATGGGCGTGAGGTTGTTGATGTCGATGGTCAGGATCTCGTCGCGGATTTGGCTCAGCACGGGGTCGTCCAACTGGAAGATGGACAACTGGTAGCCCGAGCGGCTGCTGGCGACATCGCCCAGGTCCTTGGTGATGGCCGTGTCGTTACGGTTGTTGGTCTCGAGTTGCTTGAGCACCTCGTTGGCCCGCTTGACGATGGTGGGCGGCATGCCGGCGAGTTTTGCCACATGGATACCGAAACTGTGCTCGCTGCCACCCTTGACCAGTTGGCGTACAAACACCACCTTGCCGTTGATTTCCTTGACGCTGACATTGTAGTTCACGATGCGCTTGAAGGACTTCTCCATCTCGTTCAACTCGTGGTAGTGTGTGGCGAACAGCGTCTTGGGCCTTGCGGCATGCTCGTGGATGTGCTCGACGATGCTCCAGGCGATGCTGATGCCGTCATAGGTGCTCGTGCCGCGGCCCAACTCGTCGAACAGGATGAGGCTGCGCTGGCTCATGTTGTTGAGGATGGCG
>ONYP01000059.1 GCA_900322135.1 uncultured Prevotellaceae bacterium | reverse complement strand
CTACAACCGCAAGGGCGTCTCGTCCATCATGTTCAGCAACGATGCTATGGACCATGCCGTGTGGTTCGTCTACAAGGTTGACAACTATGTTGACCAGCCCCTGCCGCGCATCCGTCTTGCGGGCCTTGACCCCAGTCGCAGTTACACCATCACCGAGCGCAACATCAAGGTGGGCCAAAAGCCATGCGAACTCAACGGCAAGACCTTCACCGGCCGTTTCCTGATGGACATCGGCCTTGAAGTGCCCCTGGCCAGCGACTATGCCAGCCGCATCTTCGAACTCAAATAAATCTTTAGAAGTTAGGAATTAGGAGTTAGGAGTTAGGTGTTAGGAATTAACTAGGGACTAAGGACTGAGGACTAGGGACTAGGGACTAAGGACTAAGGACTAAGGACTAGAAACTAAGGACTAGAAACTAAGGACTAGAAACTAAGGACTAGAAACTAAGGACTAGAAACTAAGGACTAAAAAAACAATGACAATAAAAATGAGAATGATGAAACCAAGACTGTTGCTCTTCGCCCTGTTGTTTGCCCTGTGCGCATCACAGGCAGGAGCCCGTGCACCCAAAGTGGAGAAAACCCCGGCGCAAAAGTTGATTGAGCGCCTCACCAAACTGCAAAAACGCGGCATCATGTACGGCCATCAGGATGACCCGTTCTATGGCATCACTTGGGAGTGGGAGCAGGGCCGTTCGGACACCTATGACCTTGTTGGCGACTACCCTGGCGTGATGGGCTTTGACCTGGGCGGCATCGAGATGGGCGACGACAAGAACCTGGATTCGGTACCGTTCAGTTGGATTCGTGAAGAAATCATCAAGCAACATGAGCGTGGCGGTATCGTAACCCTGTCATGGCATCCGCGCAATCCCATGTTGGGCACCACCGCATGGATTGAGAGCGACATCAAGTCGTTTGAGGCAGCAAAGCCTTATCTGGAGAAAACCGGTCAACTCGGCCTTGTCCTTGATCCCAAGAGCACGGTCAGGGAGATTCTGCCCGGCGGCAAGGGCCACGACAAGTTCATGACTTGGCTCAAGCGTGTGGAGGCATTCATCCTCTCGCTCACCGACAAGGACGGCCGTCCCGTTCCTGTTATCTTCCGTCCCTGGCATGAGTACAACGGCGGATGGTTCTGGTGGGGCAAGGGCAATTGCACCGACGAGGATTTCCTGCGCCTGTGGCATCTAACCCAAGATTACCTCAACAAGAGCCTGTCCGCGTCCATCGTGTGGAGTTGCTCGCCCAACCTGGGTGTCAATCCGCAGGAATTCTACAACCGCTGGCCCGGTGACGAGCGTGTTGATTTGTTGGGTCTTGACGCCTATCAGTGGGGCACCGAAGAGGATTTTGTCAAGCAGTGTAATGCCGATATGGACTTCCTGGATGCCTATGCCCAGGAGCATGGCCTCTTACTGGCATTCACCGAGTGCGGCTACAAGAATTCGCCCAATGCCACTTGGTGGAGCCGCGTGTTGCTGCCCATCATGGAGAAGCACCATCCCTGCTATTTCCTGCCGTGGCGCAACTTCAAGCGCGAGCACTTTGGCGCAGCGCCAGGCATCGCCACAGCCGATGATTTCAAGCAAATGGCAAAGAACAAGAAAATCCTCTTTGTCAAGGACATCAAGAAGGTGAAATAATCCAATAATCGTTACTCAATAACAAAGAGGTCTATCGTTGGACGCATGACCTGTTCGAACTCGGTATAGTCTTCACCTTGCTCTATCTCACATTGGCTTTTGTGCATTATTTCGAGGCAACTGTGCTTGGCCTTGCAGTATAACGATGCCCGCTATCTTTGCGGTGTAAAAGGTGGAAGCGACAAGACAATGTCAACATTTTGTTTCATCAATGCGGCTTCACAATATGATTCCTATCCCCTCAAGCAGAGGACCGTGCAAATAACAAAAAAGTAGGGATAACTATTTGGCGTTCTTTCCTTATTAGATTATTCTTGTGTTTTATCTATAATACTTTTTGTCAGTAACTTCTTAATCGTTTTATCACTCTTCTTCTTCAGCCTTTTTTTATAATAATTTTCAATATGAGCAAGACAACCTGCGAAATAGATTCCAAAAGGAACTAAGAACCAATATGAAAGCTTAAAATGTTTTAATAGAAAATATGACGCAATTAGAAAGGCAATCATTATATATCCTCTTATTGTTTTTATTCTTTCATTTATTTCATTTGGGTCTTCAAAAAAATTGATGTCATCTGTATCCTTGATTCGGTGTTCAAATGATAATTCTTCAGGAGAAAAATCTAAAAGATCAAAATCTTTGTGCTGATTGTTTTCTGCCAATTGTTTTATTATAGCTTTGATATTTATGCTTTCGTCATGCCTTATTGAATCAAAAGTAAGAATCGCGGTATCATCATTTAACAAATCTTTCTCTATTCTAGGATTGATTTCTTGATTTGACGACGAAATTGAAAAATCAAACCATCTAAAACCACTAGGCAGGATTATTTTAATGATGTTATTGTTAGAATTAAGATCTTGACCGCTACAATGAAGAAATACCTTTAAATATTTGAATTCAGCTGTTATGGAAATATCTTTATGTTTTTCATTTAGATCTTTAAAGTCTTCTAAAAAATCTCCAGAACAATATTGATCCTGGTAATGACAGGTAAACTGGCAAGGTCTTTTAAAACGACATATTGAATAATATGTAAATATTATTCCGATAAGACCAAATAGTGTTCCAAGAATCGTAATCGTATTCATAATCTTGATATTTCGTTTGTAAATAAATCACAATCTTAACTGGCTTCCCTTGTTTGTGAGCATAATCAATGGTATACCCCTACTAGTGCCATCCCCATAGTTTCATATGTTTTTTAATGAGAACTATAATAATTTATAATATAATCTCTTATTTGAGCGAATGATGAATCATTGGGAAGATAAAACAAATCATCTAAATCAAATCCCACATTGATTACATGCACAAATGCTTCCTTTCTATAGAAGTCACTTCCTTTTATTAAAGATTGTTCTATAGTTCTTGATTTTGCTAACAAGCACATATATTGATAATCACGATTAATGATTTGTGTATTTCCATTGGGATGCGCTTTCTGTCTATGTTGGCTACTTGTAAGAAGAATTGTTGCTATGCATTCAAAACTTTCTAGTTTAAATCCGTAGCACCCAATTCCTGCACTACTAAATAAGCTAATATAAGTTCTGAATTCTGGAGTATTATTTCTCTTTGAAGCCATATTAAATGTTTTTATTAAAATGCAAAGATACTAATATTTCATTAGATTACAGCCAAATAAATGAAAGAACCAAAACGAGCGGATTACTATCTTTAATTATTCAGAGTACAATATTACCCCATCCCAGTGCCATATTTAGGCACTATGAGCGGCAAAAACCTTAAAAAATCCCAAAATTTCACTTAGGGCCAGGGCTTGAGGCCTAGGAATTTTTGGGCCAGGTCGGTGTCGTTGTTGAAGTCGTTGATGAGGGTTTCGCCCTGATCTAAGCGGCTGATGGCGTCCATGTCCTCGCTGGAGAGTTCAAAGTCAAAGATGTCGAGATTGCTTGCCATGCGCTCCCTGTGCGATGTCTTGGGCACGGGCATGATGTCTTGCGACACCAGCCAGTTGAGGGCCACTTGGGCGTTGGTTTTGCCATATTTTGCTCCGATGGCCTTGAGTGTCTCGTTTTCAAAGAAACCGTGTCGGCCTTGTGCCAACGGTCCCCATGCCATGAGTTGGGTGCCATAGTCCCTGATGAGTGCACGCATGGCCCGCTGCTGGGCAAAGACATGCGTCTCGAGTTGCAGCACAGCGGGCTTGACGTCCATGTGCTCGGCGATGTCGATAAAACGCACGCTATAGAAGTTGCTCAGTCCGATGGCTCTTGCCTTGCCGGCCTGATAGGCTTTTTCCATAGCCCGATAGGTGCCGTAACAGTCACCATAGGGCTCATGCACGAGCAGCAGGTCGACATAGTCGGTGCGCAGTTTGCGCAGCGACTCATCGATGCTTAATGCCGCACGCTGCTCGCCGGCGTTGCTGATCCACACCTTGGTGGTGATGAATAGTTGGTCACGCGGGATGCCGCACTTCTCGATGGCAGCACCCACACCCTCTTCGTTCTTATAGTCTTGGGCCGTGTCGATGCTGCGGTAGCCCACCTCGATGGCGTCCAGCACGCAGCGCTCGCACTCGGCCGGGGAGAGTCGGAATACGCCAAATCCCAGTGCGGGCATCTCTACACCATTGTTCAGTTGAATTGTTTTCATACGGAAGGCTGGAACTCTAACCGCCCTGCGGGCGGGAAATTGAACAAATTAAATAAAAATTATCATTAATATGCCAGAAACATCAATTTAAAAATTTCTGATTTCCCGTGCGATAGCACGGTTATGCTACCGAGTCGCAATGATGACACACCCACATCGGGTTACTGTTGATGGCGAATGGTGACATCCAGAAGCATTCTCGCTGGCTTATTCGGCAGTGATCGTTAAATTTCCAGGCTTCAGACCGTCGCTGCTGCAACTGAGTTGAAGGGCAGCGGGCGCATGTCCGCTCTGGATGAGAATCTGGGCCAAGCCGTTGAATGCCGGGATCTGAAATGTGTGGCAGTCCAGTTCATCGGGATGGTCGGGGCCAAGGTAGGAAGGGTCTCCGTTGCCGACGCCCAAAATGCGGCCGTCCCCCTCAAGTGAGCAGGTCAGCATGGGGCAGGCATCAGGAACTATACGCCCTTTGCCATCCTGAATCTCAACGGTCACGACGGCCACATCGCGTCCGTCGGCGGTGATGAGTCCTCGGTCTGCTGTCATCACAATTTTTGCCGCAGGCTTGGTGGTCTCGACAGTTTGTTTCAAGATGCGCTTTCCGTTCTTGTATCCAGTGGCAACGATGCTGCCTGGTGGCTTTCCATTTCAGGTGACCGTTCTTGGGCATCGCCTGTCGGCCCAGTTTCTTGCCGTTCACGGTCAGCTCCACTTCATCACAGTTGCTGTAGGCCCATATCTCCACTTCCTCGCCCTCATGGCCTTGCAGGTTCCAGTGAGGGAAGATGTGCAGCACGGGCTCGCCGGTCCACCATGCTTTAAGATAATGGGCCTCGTCTTTGGGAAATCCGCAATAGTCAAGAATGCCGAATTCCGAGTCATGGGCAGGATAAGATAGCGGATTGGGCTCGCCACGGTAGTCAAACCCCGTCCAATAGAAGAGACCTGCCGCCCAAGGGCGTTCGTCATAGAATTTCCACCCGCGCTCAATCACATTCTCCACACCCGGCGCAGTGCCACGGTTGATGCTGACCATGTGGCCGGGTTGGTCAGGCGAGTCAAAATAGACGCCACGCGTGCCGCAGCCAGTGGTTTCCTCGGTGCCCACGATTTTCCATGCGGGGTTGGCTGCCTTACGGTTATCCACATCGTTTTGTGCGATATAGTTGAATCCCACCACATCGAGTCCCTTAATCATTTCAGACCCTCCAGCATTGGCGATTGTTGAATGGCGGGTGGGATCGAGCAGGCGGGTATATTCACGCATGGCGGCGGCAATGCGTGTGCCTTGAACGGTATTCTCCATGCCCCACTCCTCGTTGCCGTCGCTCCACAGGACAACCGACGGATGATTGCGGTCGCGCTTAATCATGTTTTCCAACAGCCTCAGGTGCTCGGCATTGATGCCCGCAAGCCGGTTTTCGTCAATGACGAGTATGCCCTCGCGGTCGCAGATGTCAAGTTGGGCAGGTGTCATCGGGTTGTGGGAAGCACGATAGGCATTGCAGCCCAATTTCTTTAACTGCTTGATGCGCCACGCCATGAGGGCCTCGGGAATCGCGGCTCCCACGCCGGCATGGTCTTGATGCATGTTCACGCCCTTGAGTTCAATCACCTTTCCGTTGAGCAGAAATCCCCGGTCGGCGTCAAACTCCACATCACGGATGCCCGTTGTAGTCATGTAAACATCGGTCACCCGTCCGTCCACTTTGACAGTCGTTTCAACTTGATACAGATAGGGGTCGCTGGTGCTCCACAGATGCGGCCGGTCAAGTGTCAGCACCTGTTTGCAGCCGCTGGTCTGCTTGCCTTTCAGGTCAAGTGATGCCGTGTTTGTCCTGCCCACTTCGTTGCCTTGAGCATCGAGCAGCCGGTGTTCAACGGTACATGTTTGTGGTTCCAGCGAATGATTGTTCACCTCGGTATCCACATGAATGGTCGCCGTGGTGTAAGGGGCTTTGAGGTCAGCGTAGACAAAGGTGCCGAATGGAGCCACACTGACAGCCGCCGACTTGATGAGCCATGCGTCACGATAGATGCCGGCCCCCTCATAGAACCAGCCCTCTTCGAGCGTGGCGTCGGCCCGCACACAAACCAGATTCTCACCGCCATAGTTCACATATTCGGTCACATCATACACCTGAGTGGCATAGCCGCTGGGTTCGGTACCCATATAGAAGCCGTTGAACCACACGCGGGCATTGCGGAAGATGCCGTCAAACTGCAGGGCAATGTGCTTGCCCAAGTCCGACTCAGGGATAGTGATCACCTTGCGGTACCACCCCACGCTCGTTTCGGGATATTGATAACCAACAGTTTTGTAGCCGTGCGAGTGGCTGGCCTGTTGAGCATAGGGCAAGGTAGTCACCCAATCGTGCGGAATGCGCACCTCTTGCCATGCAGAGTCGTTAAACTTGATGGCGTACGGGCCCTCGTTGTGTATTGAGTTGGCCTTGGTCAAATAGTTGAAATACTCAGTGCCGCAGCCGAAGTCCTTTGCCGGGTCGGCAGCGTTGCCCAGAGCGAATTTCCAGCCCTCGTCCAACCGTATGGTCTCACGCACATTCTGCGCACAGACAGACAGCACTGTACAAAACATCCAACCCAGAATGGCGAGCCTCATCCCCGCATGGTTACCGTTGATTTTTTTCATATTTCCTGAATTTGAAGATTATTCATTCGTCGTAAGCGATGTTGCCCCAGTCATCATCTGTGTAAATAATACCTAAAAGTATACCCAAAAACAATTTAAAAGCAACCAGTTTAACACACTCTGCAAAGATACGGCACTTCGCTGAACTTTCCAACAAAATTTTTCCGTTCAGGCAATACAATGCGCCCCCCCCTTTGTGGAACAACAGGGATTTTAGGCAATTTTTACGGGGTGACAACCATTCATCAATCACAGAACAACAATCTTATAATGCATCATAACGGCTCTTGAGATACCGCGCGAAAGTCCCCAACAGCATCACGATTCCAAAACGAAGCCCCTTGAGTCGGTTATTCTGACTTGCGGGGTTTCACTTTTTTAACCCCAACAGCGAAGATGCGGGCGTGGTCTACGGATAGGTAATCTGTCGGCAGATACATGCGACAGTCTGGGTACTGACAGGTGAGTTTCACGGTGCTGCATTCACCGTCTGCGTCGCAGGTTTCACAGGTCAATCAGGGGGCAGGATTGGTGCGCTTTGCCGAGGGATGCTTCTTTAGGGCCTTATATAGGGGTTGAAAGAAATGCGGGTTCGATGCAGTTTAAAATTTCTGCAACGAACCCACATTATAAATTGCTCCAAAGATAAGCCTTATTGGGCGGCGGTGAGGAGGTCGGGAGGCAAGGTGGGCATGGCGCCGTTCTGGGTGCAGACATAGGCGCTGACCTTGACGGCCAACTTGTGGGCCTCGGTGACGGGCTTGCCGTTGAGGATGGCGGCGCAGAAGGAGCCTGTGAACGAGTCACCGGCGCCGACGGTATCGGCCACTTCGACCTTGGGGGTCTCCTGGAACGACATCTGGCCACGCGTGAACACATAGGAGCCGTTGGTGCCGCAGGTGAGCACGAGCATGTCGAGGTCGTACTTGCCCAGAATCAACCAGCACTTGTTCTCGATATCCAAGCCGGGATAGCCGAACATGCGCCCGATGGTCACGAGTTCCTCGTCGTTGATCTTGAGGATGTTGCAACGGCGCATCGACTGCTGGATAATCTCTTTGGTATAGAACTGCTGACGCAGGTTGATGTCAAAGATCTTCATGCAGTCGTCGGGGGTGGCGTCGAGGAAGCGGTGGATATTCTCGCGCGACACCACATTGCGCTGTGCCAGCGAGCCGTAGCACACGGCGCGGCAGTTGGCAGCGATTTCCTCAATCTCGGGGGTGAAGGGGATGTTGTCCCAAGCCACATTTTCCTTGATGTCATAGACGGGAATGCCGCCTTCAGTAAGCGTCACCTGGACTGTGCCAGTAGGATAAGGCACGCGCGGCATGAGGTACTTGAGACCATGCTCCTCGAGGGCCTCGATGGTCTCCTCGGCGAGTTTGTCCTCGCCCAGCGCACTGATGGCAATGGAGTTGTCAGTTCCCAGGAACTGTCCGGCATGATAGGCGAAGTTGGCGGGAGCACCGCCCAGTTTCTTACCTTCGGGGAGAACATCCCACAGGGCCTCGCCCAGGCCCACTACATAACGATTGTCCATATTATTCAGGTTAAATTACAGGTTAAGTGTTTACACCTCTGCGGCTTTGAGTTGCTTGATGTAGGTGAACAGGTAGATGACACCGATGGCCATCACTGCCACGGCACCTGCCTGGCCCACTGCATCGCTTGCGAAGCCCATCAACAGCGGGAAAATCGTGCCGCCGAACAGACCCATGATCATCAGGCCTGAAACTTCGTTCTGCTTCTGCGGCATCGACTCAAGAGCCGTAGCAAAGCACATGGAGAAGATGTTGGAGTTACCATAGCCCACGAGAGCAATAGCGGTGTACAGAATCCACTTCTCGGTGCCGAAGAACATGCCGCACATCGACAGGGTCAAGCAACCGATGGTACGGAATGTGAAGTAGATCGTGGGGGCAATTGTGGCATCTTCTACAGACATTTTCAAGCGTTCCACGAGAATCTTGGGGGCGAAGGTATTAGTACCCACATCGATGCCCACATGGCACATGATGCCCAGGAACGAGAGCAGCACGATGGGCACCCCCAACAACTTGAAGCACCCTGCGAAGGTGGTAGGCTTGCCCTCGATTTTCTCTTCATGGATGGGAGTCACAGCCAGCAGTACGGCCGAGAAGATGCCCACCACAAAGAAGATGGCAAACAGCACGCGCCAGTTGAGTCCCAGGGTGGGAATCGCAGCCGTGGCGCCCCACATGGCCAAAGAAGGCGCCAGGAGTGAGGCCATGGCCTTGATAAACTGGCCGAAGGTGAGCGTCGAAGCCAGGTTGCCGCCACCCATCACGGTCGATACCAGCGGGTTGAGCGAGGTCTGCATCAGCGCATTGCCGATGCCCAGCAGCGCGAAAGAGGTGAGCATCACGCCATAATTGTTGCCGAAAAAGGGAATCATCAGCGAGAGAATGGTCACTACCAGCGACAGGAGCACCGTTTTCTTACGGCCGATCTTGTTCATCAGCATGCCCGTGGGAACGCTGAAGATGAGGAACCAGAAGAACACCATCGACGGGAAGATGCTGGCTTCGGCGTCGGTGAGAGTAAGGTCTTTTTGCACAAAGTTAGACGCGGTACCTACGAGGTCAACGAAAATTATAAGTTTTTAGTTTTAAGTACTATTACTATCGCCTAAAAGGCTAAAGGCTAATAGTTGATTTGGTAAATCGTGGCCTTGCCGCCCTTGACCTTAATATTGGTGTAGGGCGTGGTGGGGAACACGAGGTTGGTCATCGCCATCTTGCCGTCGGCATCAAAGGCCTCGATGCTGCAACGGTCGATGAAGATGCGCAACTGCTTGATGGCACCGTGGGTGGGGGCGACAGTCACAGCGGGGAATGCCTCGCTGAATGAAGCATCACCGCTAGCGGTGCGGTCCATTGCAAAGGTCTGCTTGGCAGCGTCATATTTCATCACCACCTGCTCGCCATTGGCATTGGACAGGGTCAATTCCATCGAATTCTTGACATCCACGACGATTTCGCAGGTCTCGGTCGGCTTTTTCACCTTGGCACCGCGCACTGCGAGCATCTCGGGCGAAGGCACGACGCTGACATAGGTCTCCTCGCCGTCGGTAAACAGACCCAGGTCGCGGGGAATCGAGTTGGCGCTGCGGAACTGGCGGGTGGGCACCTGGTTGGCATACTGCCAGTTGGACATCCATGCCATTACCACATGGCGGCCTGCAGGCGCATTATAGAACGATACCGTGGCATAGTGGTCCTTGCCATAGTCCATCCACTTGGTGACCTTGGGCATCGACTCACAGGTGAACTTGTGGCCGTCGAAGTCGCCCACGAAGTACTGGGTTGCCGAGCCGCCGAAGGGACCGCCGGGGTTGATGTTGCACAGCAGCACCCACTTGCCGTCGATCTTCATCAGGTCGGGGCACTCCCACACGCCGCCGTGGTTACCGTAATCCTTGCCGAAGGAACTCTCATATTTCCAGGTTTTCAGGTCCCTGGAACTGTAGATGTTCATTTCCTGACCGGCAGCCAGAATCATGTTCCAGGCCTTGATGTCGTTGTTCCAGAAGGGATTCGGGTCGCGGAAGTCGGGCACATCGCTCGTCAGCACGGGGTTGCCCTCATACTTGTCGAATGTCATGCCGTTGTCGTGGGATATGGCGATGGACTGCGTCTGGTGCTGTCCAGCCGAGGTGTAGATGGCCACCACATCGTTACCATCGGTCACACAGGAACCCGAGAAGATGGCACCGATATCGTCAGGCTCGATGGCGGTGGGCTGATGGGTCCAGTGGATGAGGTCGGTCGAGGTAGAGTGACCCCATGTCATGTTCTCCCACTGCGAACCGTAGGGGTTCCACTGGTAGTACAGGTGCCACACACCATCCTTGTAGAACATACCGTTGGGGTCGTTCATCCAGCCATAGACAGGGGTGTGGTGATAGGCGGGGCGGAAACGCTCGCGATTGCTGTCGTCGAATGTGTCGCTCACCCGCATCTCGCGCCAGCAGACAAAGTCCTTGACGGCACCTGTGGTGCGGCGGTCGCCATGGAAGGAGATGTCGAGCAGCACCTTCTTGTTGCCGAAACGCTGGATGTCGAGGGGTACATAATAGTCCACCTTGTCCACCGCGAGGCGCACATTGAGGGTCTGCACCAGTTCGTTGTCCACGACGATGCGCACATGGGCATTCTCCTCCTTCTCCTGTACGGGCAGCAACAGGTACTTGCCCGTAGCGTCAACCCGCAGCATGGCGTGGTTCTCGCTTAACATCTGGGGGACCAGTGCCATGGCCGAAAAAGCAACGAGCACTGCCGTCATAATTGTTAATAGTCTATTCATATTCAGTTCTCAGTTTTTCTAAATAATAAACCTTAAACTCTACATTTCATTTTATCAGTACATCGAGGGTAATGGTCAGTTTGGTTTCCTTACCATTTTCCCTGGTGATAACCGGATAGGCGATGTGTTGCAGGCCTTTGGGTGTCTTGGCATCGGGAGTGAAAGTGATGGCCAGGGTCTCGGTGCGGTCATTCTCATCGCGGTGCAGGACAACGATGCTTCTCTCCTTGGTCTCGCCGGGATGCATCACACCCAGATCAAAACGGTCGGTCGAGAGGCGCAGGTTGTCGTTCACAGCGACGGGATAGCGCTTCATGAGCGTTTCCTCGCTCAGGATGCTGTTTCCCGTCATCGCCAGTTTCACGCGCTTGCGCTCCGTGCCATAGACCACGGTGCCTGTCACATTGAACTCCCCTCCCCGCCCCTGCGGATTGAACCGCAATGTTACGGCCGAGGAGTCACCAGGTAGTACTTGGGCATATCTGTCAAAGTCCATGGTGGTGCATTCACAGGATGTGTATCCCTGTTGCAGCATCACAGCCTCGGTACCATCGTTGCGCAGCCAGTAGGTGTGCTCCTGCACCCCGCCTGTCTCCTGAATAGTACCCAAAGAGGCTGTGGCAAGACCAATGACAACTAAAGTATCTGCAACTAACATCATTATCTCTCTGATTAACTAAGAATAATGCTAATTACCGCATTGACATCGGCAATGTTGACCTCGCTGTCACCATTCACATCGGCAGCATCGGACGAGCCGCCCGAGAGGATGATGCTGATCAACGCGTTGATATCGGCAATATTCACCTCCCTATCACCATTCACATCACCTTTAATGATGGTGGTAGGCTCCAAAGTAGGGTCCAGCGTCCAAGCATTGATGCGCGCAGGCGTGGCTGCCGTGGCAAAGGCCTCGGCCTCGACCTGGTTGGCATCGTTGGGGAACAGGCGCACCGAGTAGGCCCAGGTGTCGTTCACAAAGATGTCCACAATCGAGCCGTCAACAAAGACATGAAGCTTCAACACCTCACCAGCATTTACCCGCTTGGGCAGCGCTGCGGTGTAGACGCCGTTGTAAACGCCGCCGTCGTTGGCCGTCCTAGTGAGCGTGGTCATGTCCAGGGTGAGGTTTCCGCTGGCTGCATCATAGGTCAGGGAGACCTTGTTATTTCCCGACTTCAGGAAATTGAAGCCCATCTTGCCGTCACTCACCGTGAACTCGCCCAGCAACTCAATCTGGCGGCCGCTGACGGGAGCCAGCGACTCGGTGCCGTTGAGGGTGAGGTTGCGTGAAAGGGCGGTCGAGGTGCGCATGCCCGTCAGGCCGCTATAAGGTTTCTGAACCAGCAAACCATTGCCGTCAAGGCTGATTTCGCGCGGCAAGGAATAGTTATGAGCCCAGCCCATGTCATAGTTCACATTGGTGGGCAATTTGTCGGGCACGATACCCAACATGAGCGTTTTGCCGTCCTTCTTGAAGATGGTCGGCGAGAGCAGGCCGTAACCATCGCGGCTGATACCGCCCATCTCCAGATACTGTACGCCATTGCCGTCAGGAATGAACTTGCCATCGGCACCAATGGAGCCGGTCCAGCACAGTGTGCGCACACCGCTACCCATGCCTAATGGCGTTACAGTGAACAGCCACTTGCCACCGCCCATGTCGGTGACATTGGGCATCTCCCAGAAGGTGCCATGCTGGTTGGCATTGCCACCCTGGAAGAAGATGGCGCCGTCGTTGGTCCAGGTGCCGCCTTCCAACTTGTGGAGCGTGCATGCCCCCACGCCGTTCTTGCTGGTGCCCACAATGATATACTCCTTGCCACCCGCCGTGAAGTGGTACGGGTCGCGGAAGTCGTCGGACAGTCCAGCGGGACGGCCGTTGATGACAATGCCCTGCTTGTTCCAGTCGATGAGCGAAGCATCCACAGGATTGGCCTGGGCAATCACTGCACGGGCATTGTCCACCGCGGTATAGAGTATGCTGGGAATGCCGTTGTTGTCATAGACACAGCCACTCCAGCACCCCTTGATGTCGTAGTTCTCGCCGGGGGCGATGGCGATGGGCTCCTCATGCCAGGCATAGAGGTTCTCGCTCGTGATGTGTCCCCAGTGCAGACGCGACATGTAAGGACCATTGGCATTCTTCTGGAAGAAGACATGGAACTTGCCGTCACTGTAGGTCATGCCGTGGGTTTCGTTGGTCCAACTGCCCGAGGGCATAGCATGGAACTGAGGGCGCCACAGGCTTGACGCATAGCGCGCTGCGGGATAGTTGAAATCGGGCAGGCTGGGATTGGCGGGCACCAATGCTGCCACCTGCTCGGCTGTCATGGCTCCGTTGTAGATGGCGATGTCGTCAATCAGGCCGACGAAAGTGTTGATGAGGAAGGGGCCCGCCTTGAGGTCGGTGGCATCCTTGCCGATGTAGAAATCGGCCGTGCTGTGGACGATGTCGGAGCGGCTCATGCGACCAGTACCGATGGCATTGCCGTTAAGGTACATGGTTGCCGCATTGCCGGCCTTGTCGAGCACGACGGTTACCACGCTCCATTTGCCGCGAGGCAGTTTGGTCTCGCCATTGAAGGATAAGAGATAACCGCCAGCATAGGCCGAACCGAAGCGGAACCGCAGGTCACCCTGTGACGACAATTCCAACGCAAAGCCCTTCTTGTCATCAATGTTGCCGAAGACCGTGGCAAAAGTGGGTGTCGTCTCGGCGACATCCACCTGCATCATCGGGTAGGCCTCGGCAGCGAGCACAACACTGATGGTCAGCGCATCGGTGTTGAACGAACCCACGGGCAAGCCAGCCTTCACATAGTTGGAATAGCCGTCAAACCGCAGGGCGTCACCGTTCAGTCCCTGGACCGTGCAGGCGGGAAGATGTGAGGTGACGGTGTACTGGCTGTGTGACACCGTCTCCTCAATCTTGTTGCCGCCGGTCAGCGACATAGTATAGTGCGCTGCAACCTGCTGGGCACTGATGCCTGCCGGGAGGGCAGACACCAATGCGGTCAACAGGAATTGTCTCAGTTTCATCACTCAATATTACTTCAGGTAACTGATGCAGTTACCGGTGAATTTCTCGAGTTGCGATTGACAGGAGTTAGCCTGTCCGCCCAAATCCCACTCATAGGCAGCCAGACCAACGGCCAGGATGCGGCCGGGATAGGCGGTGGTGGGAGCAAAGTCGATGATACCGGCGCAGCAGTAGTCCACTACATGGTTCCAGGTGCCGAGCACGGTCGAGTTGGTCAGGTCTTCCCAAGCTTTTACCACATTGGGGTTGGGAGCGAGGCCGTAGGCGTTGAGGTCCCACATACAGTTGTGGTCGCCCTTGACACCGGCACCGATGAAGGTGTAGATGCTGCGCTCATACAGGCCGCTCACAAAGTCCATGCCCCAGTAGATGTCATGACCGCTATGGTCGTAGATCTGGCCCTCGGCGTTGCCGATGATGGGCTGCGAGCCCCAGATATCGCCGTTCTGGCCACCCTCGCCGCTGCCATAGATGCCGGGAGCGTAGGCCTCGGCGATACGGCCAACAGCCACGGTGAGCTGGGTGGCGTGGTTGGTGAGGAACAGGTTACCACCGTCGGCGGCATAAGCCTTCAGTGCCTCGATGGTAGCCGTCGATGCCAGGTCGCCGGGCAGGTTCTGCCAGCCGCGGTCGATGCCGATGCGGTCGCACATTACCCAGCACATGGGATTGTTCTCGATATCAAGTTCGTCGATGGTAGCAGGGGTGAGCAGGACGCCCTTACCAGTGTTCACATAGTTGGTCTTGAACCACTCGACAGCGGCCGTCTCGTCACCACTGTTGCTATAGTCGTTGGGCACGAGCATAGCCACCTTTTCCTCAGCGGGAGTGCTCACATAGGTCAAGCAGTTGGTCGTGAATCGCTCCAACTGGTCCTGGCAGGGGTTGTTGCCACCGATGTTCCACTCATAGGCTGCCAAGCCCACGGCAAGGATACGGCCGGGGAAGGTCGAGGTGGGATCAAAGTCGATGATACCGGCGCAGCAGTAGTCCACCACATGGTTCCAGGTACCCAGCACATGCGAGTTGGTCAGGTCTTCCCAAGCCTTCACGACATTGGGGTTGGGAGCGAGGCCATAGGCGTTGAGGTCCCACATACAGTTGTGGTCACCCTTGACACCGGCACCGATGAAAGTGTAGATCGAGCGCTCATACAGGCCGCTGACGAACTTCATGCCGCGGTAGATGTCGTGACCGCTGTGGTCATAGATCTGACCCTCGGCATTGCCGATGATGGGCTGCGAGCCCCAGATGTCGCCATTCTGGCCGCCCTCGCCGCTGCCGTAGATACCGGGAGCGTAAGCCTCGGCGATACGGCCCACAGCCACTGTGAGTTGGGTGGCGTGGTTGGTGAGGAACAGGTTACCACCGTCGGCGGTAAAGGCCTTCAGCGCCTCGATGGTAGCCGTCGATGCCAGGTCGCCGGGCAGGTTCTGCCAGCCGCGGTCGATGCCGATGCGGTCACACATTACCCAGCAAGCCGACTGGCTCTCGATGTCGAGGTCGTCGATGGTCGAGGGGGTCAACAGGATACCCTTGCCTTTAGCTACATAATTGCTCTGGAACCAATCGACAGCGCTCTTCTCGTCGGCCGAGTTCTCATAGTCCTCGGGGACAAGCATGGCGACCATATTGCCACTTCCTTGGGGCACATAATCAATGTGCAGTCGCACAGTTTGTCCTTCAGAAACGCGGCCGTCGTTGTAACGGGCCTTTACGGTATAGGAAACATCCACATTGGCGGGAGCCTTCTTGATGAAGTAGCTGTCCACCACCCCGTCCAGGTTGATGACATCGGCATCGTCCTTGATGATCTGGATACCGGTCTGGCCGGGCATCGTGGGATTGGTCCACTTGAGGGTCACCTGGCGGCTGCCGGGGGTGTACTCGGCGCGCAGGTTGGTCACTGCCTCGCTAGAGTTCATCGGTTCAAGATCAACATCTGAGCAGGCGGTGAAAATCGTCAGGATGGCGATAAGACCTAAATATATCTTTTTCATAGTGCTATGCTGTCTTTAATATTGTTTGTAAAGTCCATTGGAATTATCAATCTCGGCCAGAGGAACAGGCAGGAAGATCTCGTTGGCGCTGACTGAGCGGCCACTGTAGTAGTTGCGCAGGGCGCTTTCCTTGGTCATGTAGGTATTCATCGTGTTCACGAGATAATCGTTGCCCCAGCGCTGGAGGTCAAACCAGCGGTTGCCTTCCAACGCGAGTTCCAGGCGGCGCTCAAAGCGCACGGCCAGGCGGGCACGCTCCTTGGTCCAGTACAGGTTGCCGTCCCAGTCGGTGGGATACAAGCCCACATAATAGTCGGCCTTGGACGGGTCGAGGTCTTGGGGCGAGTAGGTGCCGTCGATGCTGTTGGCAGCACGCTGGCGCACCTGGTTGACCAGAGCACGGGCCTCAACGAGCGACTCGTCGGTGGCGGCATTGGTACCCGAAGCCAGCTCAATCAGAGCCTCGGCCTTCAATAACAGGATGTCGGCATAGCGGATGAACATGAAGTTAAGCGAACTGCAACCCCAAGGCCATGCTGCAAGGGCCTCCTCGGGAGCAGGCCAAGCCTTCTTGTTGGAAAACTCACCATAGACATCATAGGCACGGCACCAGCCGATAGTATAGAGATGTCCACGCCAGGGGAAGCCGATGCGGCCCACGGTGAAGTCCACGCGAGGATCAAGGCAGCCGTCATAGTTCTCGGTCACATTCACATCGTTGAAACTGCCGTCCAGGTAAGGCAGACCATTGTTGGGGTCGGTGCGGAAGGCGTTCACCAGGTTCTGTGAACCATAGAAGAAGTCGTCGCCCGTACCGTAGAGGTTGCCGTCACTGTAGGTGCAGTTCAGCAGGTTGGACCAGTTGATGTGGGCATTGTCGCTAGCGGTAGAGCACTGCAGAGCAAAGATGCTCTCGCTGCCGTTGTTGCAGGAAATCTTGGACAGGTCGCCAAAGTTGTTGTACAGGCTGTACTGGCCACTGGAGATAACGGCGTCGGCATAGGTCTTGACACCCTCCCAGTCGCTGGTGAAGGCACACACCTTGGCCATGATGGCTTGGGCAGTGGTGCGGGTGATGCGGCCTGCAGGACTCTTGGCTGCGGGCAGCACTTCGATAGCCTCGGTGAGGTCGCGCTTGATGAACGAGAAGATTTCCTCGCGGGAGAACTCGTCGTTGGTCTTGGTGTTCACATCATCGGTCTCGATGAAGTAAGGAATGCGGTTGAAGATGCGGATGAGGTCGAAGTAGTACCATGCGCGCAAGGTCTTGAGCTCGCCCATCAGCTGGTCGGCATTGCTTACCGACGAGGCATCGGCCAAGGCATTCATTGCATTGTGAACACGCGAGATGGCATAGTAGTTGTTCTGCCACTTGTTCAGGCAGGAAACATTATCGGAGTTGATTTCAGAAACCTCCAGCAGGTGGATGTTCTCCTCCATACCGGTGCCGCCACCGCCCTTGTAGGCGTCGTCGCTGCGCACATCAAAGATCCAGTTGGTCGAGGGACCGGCAAAAGCCTCGTTGTTGCCATAGAAGTGTGCCTCCAGACCTGCATAGGCCGAAGCCACCAGGCCCTCTACCGAGGTGTCGTCAATCTGCTCGCTGGTGAACTGTCCCTGAGGAACGGTGTCGAGCATATCATCACAGGAGGTGAAAACACCCAAGATGCAGACTGCAAAAATCAGTTGATATATTGTCGTTTTCATTGTTTTTGAATTTTTTAGTTTCTAGTCCTTAGTTACTAGTCCCTAGTTGATAGCTATCTATTAATTGTTAACTATTCTCTATTAACTATTAACTGTTTAGAATGACAGATTCAGTCCCAACGAGAATGTTCTTGCACGGGGATAGGGGCCGTTGTCGATGCGGGCGCCATACACACCCAGGGGCACCTCGGGGTCGAGGCCGCTGTACTTGGTCGCGGTGAAGACATTTTCAACCTGGCCGTAGATATTCATAGCGGTCAAGCCGAGGGTCTGCAGCCAGGACTGGTCAAAGCGGTAGCCCAACTTGATGTACTTGCACTTGAAGTAGGAACCATCCTCTACAAAGTAGGTAGACATACGCATCTCGTTGTTATCGTCGATGGTCGTGAGCGCGGGAATCGACGCGCCAGTGTTCTCGGGGGTCCATGCGTTCAGGACATCCGTGCCACGGTTGGTGTACAGGTTGCCATAGGTCATGAACTCGATCTGCTTGCGCGTACCATTATAAATGTCAAATCCGAACTCGCCCGAGAAGAAGGTCGAGAGCGACCAGTTCTTGTAGTAGAAGGCAAGGGTCAGACCCATTGCGAAGTCGGGGTTGGGGTCACCGATGATGCAGCGGTCGTTGTCGTTGACAATACCATCACCGTTGATGTCGCGGAAGATGAGACGGCCGATGCCCTTACCCTCCTGGATGGCGTGGTTGCTCACCTGGTCGGCATTCTGGAAGATGCCGTCGCTCACATAGCCGTAGTAAACGCCCATGGGCTGGCCCTCGATGAGACGGAAGTCGCCACCGATGACGCTCACCTTGTCGTTATACTTCACCAGTTTGTTGCGGTACATCGAGAAGTTGTAGTTGCCTTCCCAGGAGAAGTCGCCGTACATGGGCGAGTGGTAACCCAAGTTCAACTCGAAACCGTGGTTCTTCATCTCACCGGTGTTGACAAACTTAGCGGCATTCTCACCGGCTACCGACAGCACGGGAGGAATGGTGATCATGTCCTTGGTATCCTTCCAGTAGTAGTCGGCCGAGAGGGTCACCGTGTTGTTGAACAGGTAAGCATCGATACCGATGTTGGTCTGGGTGGTGGTCTCCCACTTGAGGTCGGGATTACCGGTGGTGAGCACCTTGATACCGCTCACAACACCCGTGTTGGTACCGTTCAGGTCATAGGCGCCGTTGCCCATGTCATAGACATAGGTCGAATAGGCTGCATAGTTGTTGGAGATAGCAGAGTTACCGTTCTGTCCCCAAGCAACACGCAGCTTGACATTGTCAATGATGCGGTTCTTGGGCCAGAAACCTTCCTCCGAGATGCGCCAAGCTGCCGAGAAGGCGGGGAAGATGCCCGAGTTGTGTTTCTTGGACAGACGCGATGTCTGGTCGCGGCGCAAGGTGGCCGACAACAGGTAGCGGTCGGCATAGTTGTAGTCAATCTTGCCGAAGAGCGAGAACAATGCCCACTCCTGCTTGCCGCCGCCGTTGGTCATCGTGCCCGAGCCGGCACCGATCTGCATGTAGTCGGCGTCCTCAAAGGCATAGTCCTTGCGGGTGGCTGCCACATCCTCAAATACATACTTGATAGCCTCGGTACCTGCCAGGAAGGTGAAGTGATGCACACCATTGATGTCAAGCAGGTAGTTGGCGGTGTTGGTCCATGTCCAGGTATCGCCCTGGCCATAGGTGCGGCTCACGGCACGGTTAGCCGAGATGTCGCTGGGTCGCACATTGCGGGTAAGCGTCTTGTTCAGGAACTGAACATGCTCAATACCGATGTTGCTCTTCAGGGTCAGGCCCTTGATGGGCATGATGTCGATGTAGGCGTTACCAAAGATGCGCCACGACGAGTTCTGGTTGTCACGCGCATTGTAGAGCGTCTGCACGGGGTTGTCGATGTCACTGCCCAGCATGGCAACGGGATCGGCAAACACGCCATCGGCCGAGTAGATGGGGATGGCGGGATGCTGACGCATGGCACTGTAGGGGATGCCACGGTCGCCGTTGGTATCGGCTCCACGGTTGTCCCACTTGGCAATCATCAGGTTCTCACCCACGCGGATGTACTGGTTGAAGTTGTAGGTCGAGTTCACACGGCCACTCAGACGCTTGTAGAAAGTGCGGTCCATCAGACCGTTCTGGTTAATGTAGTTGCCCGAGAACAGGTAGGACCCCTTCTCGCTGGCATTGGAGATGCTGGCCGAGATGTTGTGGGTCCAGGCGTTGCTGTAAACGGCCTTCTGCCAGTCGGTGTCGGCGGTGTTGATGCCGTTGAGGCTGCTCACCAGTTGCGGTGTTGCGCCATCGCCATACAGGGCTGAAACTGCCGTGGGGGCGATACCGTCGTTCTTGGCAGCCTGCCAGTAAGCCTGACCCCATTGTGCGGCATTCAACACATCAAATGTCTTGACCACCGTCTGCAACGCTGCATTGTAGTTGACATTGATGGCCATGCGGCCGCTCTTGCCCTTCTTGGTCGTGATGATAATCACGCCGTTGGCAGCACGGCTACCGTAGATTGAGGCCGAGGAGGCATCCTTCAATACCTGAATCGACTCGATGTCGGACGAGTTCAGCGAGTTCAGGTTCTCGGTGGTGGCGACGCCGTCGATGACATACAAGGGGTCGCAGGCATTGACGGTGCTCATACCACGCACACGGATGGTGGAACTGCCACCACCGGGAGCGGCATCGGTCACGATGTCAACACCCGAGAGCTTGCCCTGCATCGAGTTGAGCATGTTGGGGTCACTCTCGCTGATCGGGCCCTTCATGTCCATCACGGCAACGGCACCGGTCAAGTCAGCCTTGCGCTGTACCTGATAACCGGTCACCACGAGCTCCTTGAGTTCGACGGCGTTGTCCTTGAGGGTGATGGTCATGCCGTTCTGGGCAGCAACCTCCATCTTCTCATAGCCGATGTAGGAAATCACGAGCATTGTTCCGGGATTGACCTTGATGGTGAAGTTACCGTCAAAGTCGGTCACTGTACCATTGGCGGTACCTTTCTCAACCACTGAGGCACCAATGACGGTCTCTCCTGTCTCGTCATAGACGGTGCCTGTGATTTCTGATTGCGCATACACTAGGGTACACGACAACATGAGCATGAAGCTGAGTAGAAATCTTTTCAGTTCTTTCATTGTTCTGTTGGTTTTGGTTAATACATTATAATAGATAATTCAATTTTTGGCAAAGGTAACTAGTTGAAACAATGGGGGCTATCAGTTTTCGTTCTTGCGCTTGCAAATTTGTTTCAATGTAACAATTCTATTATTCAATGAACGATTTCTACTAGTATTTTACTTGATGTTGGGCTACCTTTGTGCCGTAGAAATAGCAAAAGGTGTGGACTCGCATCGTTTCACTTTCGAACCAGGTCTGCGACAACCGTTGGAATAGATGAAACATCGGTCCACACCATTCTTTATGAACATATATAAAATGGCGGTATCCTGATCTCTCTATTCCAGGTTTCCAAGGTCGCAGTTTGGTCCGAAAAGAGTCAGTAACTCAGTAATATAACCCACAATGTCTTTTCTCCTCTACAGGAGGGAAAGTGCAAATATAGTGTTTTTTCCCCAGTTATCTAGGGAGAACTTGTAAATATTTGTATTTATCAGGTATAAACTAGCGGATTCAGGATTTGCGGGCCTCGCCGGGAACGGTGCCGAATTCGTCTTTGTAGCACTTGGTGAAGTAGGAAGGTGAGGCGAAGCCAACCTGATAGGCAATTTCGCTGACCGTTTGCGTTGACTCCAGTAGAAGCCTTCGGGCCTGGGCCAACCTGGCCTTGCGCAGCAGGTCAATCGGCGTGCTGCCGGTCAGGGCCTTTACCTTGCGGTAGAGTTGCACTCGGCTCAGCCCCATGTCGGCGGCGAGGTCCTCGACGCTCAGGTTGCTGTCTGAAAGGCGTTCCTCCACTATCTTCTTGAATTGGGAGATGAAGGCGTCCTCGATGGGCGTCGTGGTGGCTGCAGCGGCCTCGGTGGGAGCGGCGGCCTCGGCGACGGTTTCGGTTGCGGGCTTCATGCCCCACAGGTCCTTGAGTTGGTGGCGGCTTTGCAGCAGGTTGTCGATGCGTGCCAGCAGCAATTCCGGTGAGAAGGGTTTGGTGATATAGGCGTCGGCTCCACTCTCGTAACCCTCAATCTGATGTTTCTCGAGCGCCCTGGCTGTGAGCAGGATAACAGGGATGTGGCTGGAGATGCCGTCTTTTTTCACCTGTTGGCAGAACTCCAGGCCGTTCATCACTGGCATCATCACATCCGACACAATCAGGTCGGGCACCTGTTCGCGGGCGAGTTCAAGGCCGCGCTGGCCGTCCTCGGCCTCGAGCAGCCGGTATTGTCCTTGCAGGATAGACCGCAGATAGGCGCGTATGTCGGCATTGTCGTCGACGATGAGCACCGTGGGAGCGTCCTCGTCCTGTTCAGTGACTGCAGCGGGTTTTGCAATGGGTTGTGAGACGGTGATGGCATCCACTTGGGCACTTGTCATCTCTTGGATGGGAGTCCCCACTTGGGCATCCAGCATCTTGTTGACGAGGCCTGTAAGGTGATGGGTATTGCGGCGCACGATGGTAAAGAGTTCACGCGCCTCATCGCTCGCACTGCTGAAGTCATCGGTCCTCAACAATTGGTCCAGGGGGCCCTGGATGAGCGTCAGCGGCGTGCGCAGCTCGTGGCTCACCTGGGTGTAGAAATCGAGTTGCTCACGCTCCATCTTGGTTCGTTCATCCTGGATACGGGCCCGTTGCAAGTAGTACATGTAAATGCCTGCAAGCAGCGCCAACAACAGCAGAATCGCTGCAAGGGCGACAAATGTGAGGGTGCGCTGGCTGTCCAGCTGGTCAAGATATTGGCTTGCCTTCTCGTGCAGTTGCTCGAGGTTGCGCGACTGGCGCATGATTTCTTCGCTCTCCATCAGCAGCACGCGTGCATTATCCTGTGTGACAAGCGCCGACATCAGTTTTGTCTCCTTCTTGTAGGGCTTCCCTTCAAGGATATCCACAGCCAGTTGCAGCAGTTGGTCACCATGAGTGGGATAGATATAAGAAGCCTCCAGCAGTGAGTCCTGCACGAGCCTGATACCGCCATTCTCGCCTGGCAGACCGTCGATGCCGCAGAACAACGGCAATGCCCTGCCGTCCTCCACAAAGGCTTTGCGTGCGCCCATCGCCGTACGGTCGTTCATGCCGAACACCAGGTCAATCTTCCCGGCTTCCTTGTTGTTGTCGAGCCACTGCTTGAGTGGGCTCGGTCCAGTCGCCCTGCAGGGTGGCAACCACCTGGATGCCTGGATGCTGGGCGATGGCTTCCCTGAAGCCGTTGTGGCGCTCGATGGCGGGCGAGGAGCCTTTCAGGCCCATCACCTCGATAATGCGGCCCCGCTCATGCAGCCGGTTAGCGACATACTCGCCCATCAAGTGCCCCATCTCATAGTTGTCGGCACCCATATAGGCCGTATATTTCTTGGTGCTGGTCTTGCGCTCAAACACAATCACCGGGATACCCTTGTCATAGGCCCGGTCGATTGCCGGCGAAATCGTGGACACCTGGTTGGGAGCCACAATCAGCAGGTCAATGCCCTCAGCGACAAGGCTGTCAATCTGCTGGATTTGCCGCTCGTCGCTATCGTATGCTGCAGCAAACCTTAATTCCACATTGTCATGGAAATAGGCGCCGATTATCAGTTCCGAGTTCTGCTTGTCGCGCCAGATGTCGTCAGAGCACTGCGACACCCCAATGCGGTACTTCTTAGCGTCCTGTGAGCACGATGCCAGCAGGCCGAACAACATCAATATGGTAAAAGCAAATTGTAAGTTTTTTCGCATTTTCGTCAACATGATAGCCCAAATCACATTAAATATCCAGCAAGATGGTCATAAAAACCCAATGAGCCTGCAAAATTGCTAAATTTTTAACACATATCAAAATTTCCCGCCCGTTATTTGACAACGCCCCTATCAAAAGCCATCACATTTCCCACACCTCCTAGGCCATCAAATCAAAAAACTAGGCACTGCATCTGATTGAGATACAGTGCCCTGTGATTTGGGCCTGGTTATAGCCAAGTATCACATCACAGATGGTCGCCCTGTTGCAGGGTGTCAACTGTGATGTTTGCTCGTGTTGCCGTTAGTAGTGGTTATGCCCAGGGGTCCTGGTTGACGGGGATGCGGATATCGGGCATCAAGCCATCCGATGACCACAGGAACCACTGCCCCGTGCTGGGCTTGCGGCGCAGGTCCACTTGACGCAGGCTGTCGGCACCGCTCGAGCGGATAAACAGCCGTATCATG
>ONYP01000046.1 GCA_900322135.1 uncultured Prevotellaceae bacterium | reverse complement strand
TATGGCACATAAAAAAGGTGTCGGCAGTTCAAAGAACGGCCGCGAGAGCGAAAGCAAACGCCTCGGCGTGAAGATTTTTGGTGGTCAGTTTGCCAAGGCTGGTAACATCATCCGCCGTCAGCGCGGTACCCAGCACCGTCCTGGCAAGAATGTTGGCATGGGCAAGGACCACACCCTCTATGCTCTGGTTGACGGCACTGTAGAGTTCCAGCACCGCGCTGGTCACACCTACATCAATGTGATCCAGGACACTCCCAAGGAGGAACAGAACTAAAAAAGGAATTTAATCCCAACCCTAAGGGACGGGGTGAGCGCCACGATATGGTGTTCACCCTCGTTTTTTTTAAGTATCAACTCTTGATAGTTCAGAAAATAATGTATATCTTTGCCTACGCAAAACCATATGAATCAGTCCTTAAAGACAAATACATTTCACCTAAATATCAACCTATAAAACTTTATTCAAGATGAAAGCAAGAACTATCAAGACATTACTGGTTGCCGCCATCACCATGGCAGCAATGAGCGTGCCCACGACAGCCAATGCCCAGTTGGGCGGCCTAGTCAACAAGGCTAAGAAGAAAGCCGAGCAAGTCGTTGAGAAGAAGAAAGAGGATGTCAAGAAAGAAGCCAAGAAGGCCAAGGACGATGCCAAGATGAGTGCCCTTGAGATACAACGGCATCGGCATGGAGGAGTTTGTGGACCGCATGGCCGAGATGGACATCACCGAGGACGGGTTGAAAGAACTCAGGAGCCAGTTGGATGCCCGTTTCAAGCACAACCATACGCTCGACCAGATCAACTCCGGACCTGACTATGATGTAAAACTCTGGGAAAGTATCCAGAAAGAGAATGAACGCTATTGGCAATTCTATGACAAAATCAGTTCCTGGACCCTCGTGTTGATCAACAGCACGAAAGTCACTGAAGATGCTAATGGCGCTGTGAGCGTTTCAACCAAAGGGAGCCTGATGACGGCGAACAAGTACCGTGCAAAAGGTTCGGCTCAAGGCATCACTCTAGTGAGTCGTAATGGAAAATATGTCTTCGCCCAGATGCACCTGTTCCAGATTTTCACCAAGGACACCCCTCAATTGTGGGATGAACTCGGCGAGAAGTACAGTAATACTCAAAAATACATGTACTACAATCAGAATGTATATGCCAATGCAGCAGATCAAGCCATCGCGAATAACACGCCCGAGAATATCGACTACAAGCCCATGCCCAAGGCCGGCTCGATGCACGCCAAGTTCAAAGCCGAAGCACTTGCCATCGCCAAGGCCGACGACCCCAATGTCCTTGATGTCATCATCACCAGCAACGACTGGGATGTCGTGATGAAAGGTATCGTGCCCGAGCGCCGCAATATCTACGGCTACATCGTCACCAAGGACGAACTCGGCAAGAAATGCTCAGAGCGCGTCTGGACCCAGAAGTATCAGGGCAACAACAACTACGGCAAACTGAAAGCCGGTGGCGTGGGCGTCTCGAGCGACTTCTATGTTAAATAAGAGAGAAGAGAGAAAAAGGCTATAAATAACTATAGATACTAAAAAAACAAGGGCTTCAGGTGTTGACCACTTGGAGCCCTTGTCTGCTGTTAATATTCCTCGGCCTCGACATCGATAATGCGCGGGTCATCGGAATTCAAATTCCATGCGGTGATGTCTTGTTGTACTCCATCATCCTCGCCCCCAAACCATTGGCGCACTCGGTCCCGTGCCTTTTTCTTGATTTCGGGAGTGATGTACTTCCTCATCGTGATGAATGCCCAAGCCAGCGCAACGATATCGTCGGTGAAACCGAGTCCGATGATGGCATCAGGGATGAGGTCGATGGGCAAGATGAAATAGCCCAATGCGCCAAACACCTTGATCTTCAAACTAGTGGGAACCGACGGATCCCTAGCCACATAATAGAGCACAAGTACATAGTAGACCGCCTTGCGACCTAACTTACGGGCGACCTTTTTCAACTTGTTCAGCAAGGATTTGTCGCTGTAGTGCTTAGCATAGCCACCAAGGGCAAAATAGTTACTGCTTGTCATGTGAAAAAACTGTAATAGTCAATACTGCAACTTACTACAGCAAATCCCGTGCCAAAATTCCGAGAACGAGGGAATCAACTGTCGGCTGCCACACCCTTGAGTGTCACTTTGACCTTGGCAATGCGGTGTTTCACCACCTTGATTACGGTGAATGTGAAACGGCCATATTTCATGACTTCTTTTTCTTGCAGGAAATCACCCTTGAGATCCAGCAGGAATCCGGCTATGGTTTCGGCTTCCTCGCCATGTTCACCCAGCTCTTCCTCGTCGATGTCGAGTGTGCGGGCAAAGTCGCTCAAGAGTGTCTTGCCGTCAAACAGCCAGGTGTCCTTGCTGATGCGGCTGTAGAATTTCTCCTCGGTGTCATACTCGTCGTTGATTTCGCCGACAATTTCCTCGAGCACATCCTCGAGTGTGGCGATGCCCTGGGTACAGCCGTACTCATCGACGATGATGGCCATGTGCATCTTCTTGCGGCGGAAGTCCTCGAGCAGGTCGTCAAGCATACGCGTCTCGGGCACGAAATAGGCGGGACGCATAAGCGTCTGCCACTTGAAGGTGTTGTCCCTGTTGCCGATGTAGGGCAGCAGGTCCTTGGCATAGAGGATTCCCTTGATGTTGTCCGGAGTCTCCTCGTAGACGGGCATGCGCGAATAGCCCGTGTCAATGACCTTGCGCACGACCTCGTCAAAGTCATCGTCCTGGTCAATGTCAACGACATCAACGCGAGGTCGCATGATATCACTCACCGTCTTGTCGCCAAACGAGAGGATACCCTCGAGCAGCTCCTTCTCGTCGGGGTTCTTGACCTCGCTCACCTCGAGGGCACGCGTGAGGTCATCGACCGAGAGTTCCTCGGTCTGGGCAGGCACGACCTTGTTCACTAGGCTCGTGCTGCGCACGAGCAAGGCGGTCAACGGGGTGAACAGCTTTACTGCAGCCTTGAGCGGTGCCGAAGCCATCGCAGCAAACTTGACATTGAAATTGGTGGCATACAGTTTGGGAATCACCTCACCAAAGAGCAGAATCAAGAAGGTGAGGATGATGGTCTGTATGATGAAGTTGAGTACCGTGCTTTTGAAGGTAAAAATCTGGTTCATCGCATAGTTCAGCACAATAGCAATCATGATGTTGACCAGATTGTTCCCGACAAGTATCGTGGCCAGCAGCTTCTCGGGATTGGAGAGCAGCTCCTTGACGCGCTCGCGGCGGTGCTGGTCCTCAATGCTGCTGACATCCTCGTTGCGCAACGAGAAATAGGCAATCTCGCTGCCCGAGTTGAATGCCGACAGGAATAATCCCAAAATGGCGACAATGATGGCTATGATGCTGCCCAGCTCGGGCGTATTGAAAGTGACAAGCTGATAGGGGCTTGCAAAACAGAGTACCGATAACAGGCACGATAACGGGTCAGGGTCCAAAATAGAAGTCGTTTTGTTGAATAATGCGACAAAGATAGTGCATTTTTGACATCTATACAACAAGTGGCAAAAAAATACCCTCATAAATGGTTTCAATCATTCATGAGGGCAGTATTGATAAGCGCTAGGAAAGTTTACTGCATGGGCTCGACAGTGTATCCACGGTCTCGCAGCAACTGAAGCACGCCCTGCGGACCAGGCAAGTGTCCTGCACCGACGCACACCAGACAAGCGCGCTCGGGCATCATCTCGACGAGCTTGGGGACCCATGCACGGTTGCGGTCATAGAGCAAGGCATCAATGGCCTCCTCGTCTTCACCCGTTATCGACTCGGTCATTACGGTAAAGATGCGTTCCAGGTTCTGTGTCGCGTAGGCCTCGGAGAGGGCAACCGACTGCTCCAGGAATTTGTCGTCCTGCTTGCATGCCTCGAGTAAACCCTTGGCCTGCTCGGCAAGCGGCGTGTTGAACAACAGGTCGATCTGCTCCTGGAGGCTTTCCAACCCTGCCGACGGGCGTCCCAACTCGTTGGCACGCTCCTGGACAGCAATGTCGATGAGGTTATTGGCATCAAAATTGGGAAAATACCTGATGGCCTGCATGGCTTGCAGCTGGGTGCTGATGGCAGCGGGCTTCAACGATTTCATCTGACTGAGTTTCACTCCCATTGAGCCGAAATACTTGTTGAACACCTGCTCCACGATGGCATACTCGTCGGGCGTATAGAGTTTATCGAGTGTGCTGTCGAGCGGAGCGATCATGCTCTGGGCCATGCGCATCTGGGCGTCTTGCCCAACGAGACTGTCTTTCTCAATCTCCCCCACGACGATATCGCAGCCCTCGATGGCAACATCGATGCCGGGAATCTCGTCAATCATCGATGCGGGTGCCATGTGGTGTGTTCCCAAGATATAGCTGGGCCGTGCCAGCCCGTTGCCGCTTACCTTCCACAAGAGTTGAGCCTGTGAGAGCAGAGCGACGGCGCACAGCGCCAGAATCAATGATAATCTTTTCATAGCTGTTTTCATCATTTTTGGTTTAACTCGTGAACAAAGTTAGTCAATATCTTGGAAAATGACGCTCTATTGCGGCTTAATTTTGAGAAAATCCCCCGATATAATGAGAAAACCCGATAAAAATGGCTCATTTTAGTGATTGTGGAGGCCATGAAGCCGATGTAATTTTGCAGTGTAAAAAAGTGAATTAGTTATTAGTTGATACCTATCATTGCAAAAAGAGTCAAGTAAACAGATAAAATTGCCGCACCGATGTGATATCGATGCGGCTTTTTTCTATGGGCGTTGCCGTGACCGGAGCCACAGCACGGTTAACGACTGTGTGGACTTGAGAAGCTTTAGTGCTTGGCTTTGTCCTTCTCGTCAAGCCATACGGGTTCCTCGACCTTGAGGCGGTCACCGCCGTTGGGGCCCTTGATGAGCATATCGTAATACTCCTGGTTATAGCCGGCAAAGGTGGGCGATGCAGGAGTACCGTACTCGTTGCGCTCAAACTTGCCGTCTTTCTCCTTCTTGATGTTACCGTCGAGGTACTTCACGAACAGGTACTCACCCAGCTTCTTGTAACGGGCGGTAGCGTCCTGGCCGGCATTGACCGAGTAGTTGGTCAACAAGCGCACGGCGGCAGCACGGTCGGTAGTGAGCAGCGAGGTAGCCTCGGCCTCGATGACCGACTGCTTCTTGGCAAAGTTGTCCTCGATTTCGCCCTGTACCTTGCGGATGTCGCCAATCATCTGTGAATAGCGGGCATAAGCTTGGTTGGCGACCCAGTTGTTGACCCAGAAGGCGCAGTCCCAGTCCAGGGTGTACATGTCGGCCTTGCCCTGGCGGTAGCTCTCGGGCACCTGAGTGATGCAGCAGTACATGGGCACAAAGACTGCCGTGTTGGCATCATCGACACCGAACCAGAAGCAGCCACCCACCTCGTCAGGCATCCATGAGCGCATCTGTGCTGCAAACACCCAACCGGTCTGCTGGGTAGCGATGGCACGCTCCTGGCTGTAGGTCACGCCATCGACCTCAAAGTCCATGGGACGCCAGCGGTAAGGCACACCATAGGCGGTGGTTGCACCGGGATCCACGGTCATGTCGAACGGCGTACCCTCGAAGTGGTCGCGCATCATGTTCTGCATGTCACGCACGCTGACCTTGCGGTCGGGCTTCACATACAGCGGCATCACATCGGCATCGGCACGGGTCTTGCCGTAGATGAAGGGCAGATAGGCGTCCATGCCCTGATGGAAACGGTTGAAGAAGCTCCACACGCGGGCATCGCAGCCACGCAGGGCACCAGCATCAAATTTCTGGTAAACAGGAGCAAAGGCGAAGTCGGCATCCTTGCCGCTGTAAAGGCCTTTCTTCTTGGCAAACGAGATGACATCCTTGCTGTACATGACATTCTTCTTGTCCTTCATGTTGAACTTCCAGATGCGGGGATTGTTGGCATGTCCGGCGATGCAGTCATCGGGAATGCGGATAGCCACCCATACAGCACCCAGCTCATCGGGACCCTTGCCAATCATGTCCATGATCCAAATCTCGTTGGGGTCGCCAATCGAGAACGACTCGCCCTCGCTGGCATATCCATACTGGGCTACCAGCTCGGTCATGACCTTGATGGCCTCGCGAGCCGTGCGTGAGCGCTGCAGCGCGATGTAGATGAGGCTGCCGTAGTCGATGATGGACTTGCCGTTGAGGTCCCAGAGTTCCTCACGGCCTCCCCAAGTACTCTCGGCGATAGTCACCTGATGCTCGTTCATGTTGCCCACGACGGCATAGGTGTGAGGCACCTCGGGGATGGCGCCCATGCGCTTGCCGCTGTCCCAATCGATGATTTCACGCATGGAGCCGGCAGGATGATCGGCTGCAGGCAGATACTGCAGGTCGCCAAAGAGCGTGTGGCTATCTGCAGCATAGGTGATGATGGTCGAGCCATCGGCACTGGCGTTCTTACCCACCAGCAGGTTGGTGCACGCGTCGGCGGTGAGCCATCCGGTCAATGCCATCATGACCACAGCCAACAGGTTGATTGAATAGTTCTTCATCATTCCTTCGTTTTTTTTAGTTTGTTGTTGATATTATAATGATTGTTATTTCCCTTGTCAGTTGCCCACAGGTATGTCATAGCCCGTGAGCCTGAACGCCACCTTGAAGGGCGTAGCCTGCTTGCGCGGTTGCGGGCCGGCATAATAGTAAAACAGCCGTTGCACATCAAATGACTTGACACTCACCAGCTTGGTCTCTCCCGGCTTGAGGCTCACCGGCACGGTTACCGAGCGCTGCGTGAGCAGTTCACCGTTGACCGTGGTGTAACGCAGCAACAGGCGCACTGCACTCATGCGATGGGCCGTGTTGTTGGTGATGAAAAAGGACTCCTTGCTGTCGCTCGCCCGCTTGCTGAACCCCTTGAGCGTAACGGCGCCAGGGTCAACGACGGCCAGGCTGTCGGGCAACAGGTCATCTGAGGCCTCGATCACGGCTACCGGCACCTCGGTACTACGGAGATTCTTGCGGGTCGTGCGCGTGCGAGCGTCTAGCGATAAGGAACTCACACACAGCAGCAAGAGGAGGGTCGGAAGAGTTAAAATATGTTTATTCCATGCTTTCATCACAGGTAACGGATGCGGTTAAACGGATGGTTATCACTACCTTCAGGATAAATCTTGCGAAAACCGATGGGCAATTGCTCTCCCACCTTGTCGGGGACAATGCTCAGGCCATTAAACAGCGTTGGCAGGAATCGGGCGACATTGACGCGCACTTTTACCTTCCAGTGCGGCGGGTCAAAGGTGAGCGTTGTCGCCTTGTTGCCGAGCGTCGCTACACACTCCATCGGTTTCTTGAGCGTGGTGCGGCTGCGCTCGCTGTAGAGCCACAGCTGGTACTTGTTGTCCAGGGCGCTGCTAGCGATATAGCCGATTACCGTGCCTGGCACCAGGGTAATATCGGGTGACTCGAGCAGGATGATGCGGTAGCCGATGTTGTGGTCGCCACGGTAACGCTCGATGCCCAGAGTCATCTCCTCGTTAGGGTAATACCAGATGCCTTCCAGCGGTTGCATGCCGCTCTCGTCGAGGCGCGTGCGCATCGAGTCTATATCGAGCCCCTCGATAATGACCGATTTCTTGGGCACGACACTGTCCCTGGCCGATGCCATGAGAGGCATCAGCAACAGCAGCGACATGATGAAGACGGCTTGGCGGCGCATTGGGGAGGCGTTATCAATTGACGGTGGCAAAGCGGTAAACGACACCCAGGCTGAGGATTTCCTTGAACTGCCAGTAGTTCCAGTCATCGTCGCGCGTCCTGGAACGGTCGAAGCGCAAGTGGGTATACAACTGGGTCGTCAGGTACTTGCCAATGGACATGTCAAGCGTGTTCTCCCAGTCGCCCTGTACATACCGGTAGTCGGTAAACATATAGAGTCGGGAGGTAAGCATCACATTGGGGGTGAACCGCCATAACCACTTGGCCTCGAAGTTACTACCGAAACTGTGCTTGCAATGCTTGCCCGCCTCGATACCGAAGCGTGTGGGATCGATATCGGTGATGTTACGGCAATACTTCAGGTTATAGGACAGCGGCGCAATGGCTAGGGTGAACATGCGGTCGTCGGCCTTCTTGTAGTTATAGGTCATACCGAGACCGAGGTTGAGTTCGGCCGGGGAGAGGAAGGCCGCCGTCATGGTGCGGGTGTTGGTCTTGTAGTTGTTCAGGAACTGTGTCGTGAACTGCAGCATGGCACTGTAGTACCAGTTCTTGACCGCCTTGTAACCCAGTTGTGAGGTAAAGAGGAAGTTGTCCTCGTTGATCAGGTACTTGCGGATACTGTCGCCATGGGTGGTTGACACACCGAGCTTATAGGATAACGCATTGTTGAACAACCAGTTGGGATGGATATCAGTATTAAGGTTGCAGTTCCAGTTGATAGACCCCAAGAGCGCGAGGTTGTTCTCGCCGCCCTGATACCAGTTGCCACTGATGTAGGCCTGGGTGAACTGCAGCGATGCGTTGAACACATGGAGCCAGTTGTGGACTTGCAGCGGTAGCGTGTCGACAGGCTTCACATCTTCGGGGGCTGCCACCTGTGGCGGAGCGATGGTGAGCTTGCCCTGACGAGGGTCTCCAGGAATGACACCCTCGGGCGGTGCTTCGGGCAGGCGACTGGCATTATAGACCACCAGCTGCGGGTTGTCGATCATCGCACGCTGCCGCACGCTGCGGGCGTGCTCCGAGTCGGCCATCGCTTCCTGCAGCCACTCGTCACCGGCGTCGAGCGCATAGAGCGGCTTTGATTCATGCTGTCTGATGGCCGCCTCGGTAGAATGGTTGTCATAGACCAGCGGCACATAGAGCATACTGGGTTTCACATCGCCCGCTGAGGTAAAGTCATCGCCGCCAGGCGCGGCATTCATCGCCATGATGGCAGCGAGTGCCAAACATATTGTCAATGTCAATCTCTTCATCGTGCTATAAGGTTTATCTGGTGGTTAATACTTAATCATTGTCACAATGCTTCAAGAGCTGCCGTCAAGCGTCATAGAGCTGCTCATTGCCAGTCTGGCGCTTGGGCTCATTGTTTTTCTTTTCCTGTTCGAGCTGGCGGTCGGCATCGTGCTTTTTCTGCACCTTCTGCTTCTTGCGCTCGTGGTTGGGACTCTGCGTCTTGTTCTCGGCAAAGGACTTGATCATGTCCTCGGCAATCTCCCTGTTGCCATACTGGTAGATAATCGTCACCTCGATGATGAGGTTCTGGTGCTTGGAGACCAGGTCGGCGATGATTGTGGGAGAGCCGTCGGGCATGGTGCCATAGATGCTGTAGGTCTTCTTGAAACCCTTGACCTTGAGTTTGCCATAGTTCAGGTCATACATGTTGTATCCCCTGGCCTTGCTCATCAGGTTTTCCTGGAGCAGTTTCTTGTCATATCCCCTGTCCTTGCTGTAGAGCTGCACCGTCATGGCCATGTCCTCCCACTGCACGATAAACCTCGTGTTGCTGTTGAAGGTGACAAAGCCATAGTCGGGCGTCTCAAACGAGATGTCATAGCGGCTCCAGTTATAAACGGTCGCGCCGGCGGTACCCCACCCCGAGAGCATCAGGAGCAGGAGGCAAATCACGGCACGATAGACGGGTTTCATTGCTTGTTTCATCGTTGTGGAGGGTTTATTGTCCGGCAGGTCGATTCACTTGTTCCAGATAGTGTTCCCAGTCGCTGCGGTCACCGCGGAACACATTCAGGTCCACTTCACCGTCAACACCGTCCACCTCGCCCTCGTAGCTGTATTGCTGGAAGCGGTGCGGCAGGTCGAGCAGGTCGGGACTGGTAAACGAGCATAGCCACAGGTCACAGTCACCCAACATGTCCTTGTAGTACTTGTTGTACCCGTCCTTGTTGGTGTAAATCATCACCGAGTAGCCCTTGCCCTTGAGGATGGCAATCATGTTGAGGAGCCGCTCCACCGCCGTGTCATAGCTGGTGGTGGCCCCGTTGCCCCAGTCGTCCTCGAGGTCGATGACCAGGGGCAGGTCGAGTGTCCGATTCCCGATGACATCCAGGAAATTGGCAGCCTGCTCCTCGCCGGTGCGGTTCTTGCGGAAGAAATGGTAGGCTCCCACTTTGAGCCCTGCCGCTCGTGCGCCGCCGTAGTGACGGCCAAAGGCCGGGTCCTTGAAGGTCTTTCCCTCGCTGGCCTTGATGAGCACGAACTGGTAGTTGTCGTCACGCACGCTGTCAAAGTCGATGGTGCCGTTGTGGTTGGAGACATCAATCCCCGCAATGGGATATCGCAAACGGTCCACGGCGACCGAGTGCGGAAGAATGTATCGACGAGCGGCAACTGCCGCCAGGACCACAATGACTATAGCTGCCCCGGCGAGGAGCAACCACTTGATGTAGTCGGGGGAAGTTGCCGCTTGTCGTTTTGCCATTCCTGTGGTTCCCGGCCTTTTTTAGAAGAACGGGAAGGAATTCATCGGATTCACCCACTTGTTCTCAAAGTCAGCCTCGGTGGTTGAGGTCAAGAGCAAGATGCCCTGGATGAGAGCGATGATTCCAGTAACGATGGCACCAAAACCTAAAGTGAGGATTGATACCAGCAGGAAGATTACACCAGGCACGGGTTTACCTACATAGAAATAGTGCACGCCCAAGGTACCCAACAGGATAGCCAACAGGCCCGTGACACCGCGGCTCTTGCCCGAGGGACCCGGATCAAAGACATTACCACCCCTGGGAGCTACAGGCTGCTGGTAACCAGGCTGCTGATATTGCTGGTACGGCGGCTGCTGTTGCTGCTGGGGCAACGGCTGCTGGGGAGCTTGCTGCTCATCAGGATAGGAAACATTCATCTCGGCACCGCAGAAGGGGCACTTCACCGGACTCACTTTCTCTTCAGTGCTATATTGCTTCCCGCACTGTGGACAATTGTGGATATACATAACAGAATAAGGTGTTAGGCTTCAGGTGTCAGGCTTCAGGCAAGATTTCCGCCGCCCGAACCATCGGCAGTTTAACATATTATTTATTCATTAGACCATTCTAGTTTCAAAAAAGTTTCAATCACCCGTTGAAAAATTCCACGCCATTAGCGCTTGCGCTTGTTGTTGGACCTGCCGGCAGCGGCGTTGGCACGCTGCTGCTGCAGTTTCTGAGCCTCCTCCATGCGCTCGAGCCACTTGGATTTCTTCTTGGGCTTGTTAGCGTTGGCAGCCATGGTGGCACGCACCTTGTCCTCGGTGACAAACAGGCGGCAGCTGTAGGTCTGCAGGATGGTAATCAACAGCGAGATGAAGTAGTAGTAGCTCAAACCCGAGGCATAGTTGTTGAAGAACACCATGAACATGATGGGCATGAGGTACATCATCCACTTCATGCCAGGCATCGACGATGACTGGGCCTGTGACTTGGTGGTGATGTAGGTATACACGATGTTGGTCACCGTCATGAGCAGGCAGAAGAGGCTCAAGTGATTGCCAAAGAAGCTGGAGATGAACGGGATCTGCGCGCCCCACTGCAAGATTTTGTCAGGAGCACTCAGGTCGTTGGCCCAGAGGAACGACTGTCCTCTCAGCTCGATGCACGAGGGGAAGAAGGTGAACATCGCGATGAGGATAGGCATCTGCAGCAGCATGGGCAGACAGCCGCCGAAGGGGCTCGCGCCGGCCTGGCGGTAGAGTTCCATGGTCTTCTGCTGCTTCTTGAGGGCATCCTCCTGGTTGGGATACTTCTCGTTGATCTTGGCGATATCGGGAGCCAGGATGCGCATCTTGGCCTGTGAGATGTAGCTCTTGTAGGTCAAGGGCGAGAGCACGAGCTTGATGATGATGGTGAGCACGAGGATGATGAGTCCGTAGTTGGACATGAACTTGCCCAGCCAGTCAAAGATGGGAATGATGACACCCGTGTTGATCCACCTGAACAGTTTCCATCCCAGCGGGATGAGGTGGGTGAGCTTGAGGTCCTCGTTGGGGGAGTACTTGTCATAGCTCGAGAGCATGTGGTAGCGGTTCGGGCCCATGTAGAAGTAGAACGAGGCCGGATTGGGCTTGTCGCTCGAGTAGGGAATCATCGTGCGGATGTTGACATCCTTGAGGTACTGTTCGTAGTCGGCAGCGCCCTTCTCGGTCGAGACGCTGGTCATGTGAGCCGTTGACATGACACTGTCGGCAATGAGCACGGTCGAGAAGAACTGGTTCTTGGCACTCACCCACTTGAGTTTCTCATTGACTTCCTTCTCGTCATCGCCGCTCTCGCTGGTGTACTTCACATCACCGTCCTCGCCGGCATACTTGTAGTAGATGCCGCTATTGCGCTCCTCAAACATCTTGCCCTCCTCGTGGCGCGAAATCTTCTGGTGCCAGTCGAGGTCCACGGTGGTGATGTTGAGGGGGATGACGCTCGTCATGCCCTGCTGCTGCATCTCCATGCGCACCATGTAGCTGTTGTGGCACAGCGTGTATTTGAGTCCCCACTGGGCGCCGCCCTCGAGCTGGAGGTTCATGACGACGGTGCTGTCGTTGAGCTTGTTGGGGGTAAAGAAGAAGTTCTTGGTCTCAAAACGCTGGGTGTTGTTGCTCAAGATGAAGTTGTAATCGTTGTCACCCTTGTCAAACAGCACCACCTGAGGCGTCTTCCAGGTCTTGTAACCCTTGAGGATGGCGCGGGTAATCATACCACCCTTGGTGCTGAGCTCGACCTTGAGGGAGTCGTTCTCGAGGGTGACGATTTCCTCGGAGCCCGACAGGGAAGTGGCAAAGGAGCCATTCTTGGCATACACATCGAGGGCCCGCTGCACGGCCTGCACGGCGAGGTTGTGTGTCGCGGGGTCATCGCTCGTGGATGAGGTGACCTCGTTCCAGTCGAGGGTCTTGTCGCCCACACGCACGGTACCGCTGACCTTGCCGTCATGGAGCGAGAGCATCACACCCTCGTTGTTGATAACGGCATTGTCGGCGGGCATCGCCTCAAACACGCTCATCAGGTGAGCGATTTCGTCCGAGGATAGCGTGTCGACATTACCCTCGGCATTGATGCGCTGCTGGTCAACTTTTTCTACGGCAGCGATAGAGTCCTGAAGTCGCTGACGCTCGGCAAGCTCGGCCTCGCTGGGTTTCTTGAGCCACATGAAGCCAAAGAGGAGCACACCCATCAGCAACAATCCTAATAAAGTATTCTTATCCATTATATATTCTTTATTGCGGACACACGACAGCGGGAAAACCTCACGCTAAGCCGCTAAGCCGCTAAGTTATTATTTTTATTTTATTCCTATTTCAACAGGTGGTTCTTTAAAATCATTCACAATCCTCTTAATACCCCGCTTGAGATAACTCTCGTTGAAATTCACCAGCAAACCCAAGTTATTGTACACCTCAAAGATACTATCCAGAATCGGCTTTGTCCCGTCATTACCCCAAACAGCACGGTCACTCATCATCTACATTCTTCTGAAAACTGAAAACTTTGCGACTTAGCGTCTTAGCGTGAGACAGTTGAGGATTCTGTCGATGATTTGATGGCGGCGGCGATGAAGGACATGAAGAGGGGATGGGGGTTGAGGACGGTGCTGGAGTACTCGGGATGGTACTGGGTACCGATGTACCAGCGCTTCCCCGTGAGCTCAATGACCTCGGCGAGGCCACTCTCGGGGTTGACACCCGCGATGACCATGCCGGCGTCCTCAAAGCGCTTGCGGAACTCGTCGTTGAACTCGAAGCGGTGACGGTGCCTCTCCTCGATGTCGGTCACGCCATAGGCTTGTGCAACTTTTGTGCCATCCTTGACACGGCAGGCATAAGCGCCCAGGCGCATCGTGCCGCCCAGGTTGGTGATGGTCTTCTGGTCCTCCATGAGGTCGATGACATTGTGGGGCGTCTTGGGGTCCATCTCGGTGCTGTTGGCATCGGTGAGCCCGAGGACATTGCGCGCAAACTCAATGACCATGCACTGCATGCCCAGGCAGATGCCGAAGGTGGGGATGTCATGCTCGCGGCACCACCTCAGGGCGATATACTTGCCCTCGATGCCGCGCTGCCCGAAGCCCGGGGCGACGACGATGCCGTCGTGGTCCTTGAGCAGCTGCTCGACATTGCCGTCGTGGATGTGCTCGCTGTTAATGTAGTCGAGCTTGAGGCGGCGGTCATGGTAGGCGCAGGCATGCAGCAGGCTCTCGTCGATGCTCTTGTAAGCATCCTGCAAGGAGACATACTTCCCGACGAGTCCGATGCGCACCACCTCCTTGGCGCCCTTGAGCTTGCCCAGGAAGTCGTTCCACTTCTCCATGTCGGGCTCACCGTCGCTGGAGAGTCCCGTCTTCTCGAGGATGATATTGTCGAGGCGCTGCTCGTGCATCTTGAGGGGCACCTCATAGATGGTGGGCACATCGAGCGACTGCACCACGGCATCGGGACTGACATTGCAGAACTGCGCCACCTTCTTGAGCATGGTGGCGGGCAGCTGGTGCTCGGTGCGCAGCACGAGGATATCGGGCTGGATACCTTCCTGCTGCAGCAGTTTCACGCTGTGCTGGGTGGGCTTGGTCTTGAGTTCCTTGGCAGCGCTGATGTAGGGGACATAGGTGAGGTGGACGCAGATGCAGCGTCGTCCCAGTTCCCAACGCAGCTGGCGGATGGCCTCGATAAACGGCAGGGCCTCGATGTCGCCCACGGTGCCGCCAATCTCGGTGATGACGAAGTCATACTTACCGGTAGTGCCCAGCGACTTGACATCGCGCTTGATTTCGTCGGTGATGTGGGGGATAATCTGGACTGTCTTGCCCAGGTAGTCGCCACGGCGCTCCTTGTCGATGACGCTCTGGTAGACGCGTCCCGTGGTGACATTGTTGGCGCGCGTGGTCTTGATGTTGGTAAAGCGCTCGTAGTGCCCCAGGTCCAGGTCGGCCTCGTGGCCGTCGACGGTGACATAGCACTCGCCGTGCTCATAGGGGTTCAATGTGCCAGGGTCGATGTTGATGTAGGGGTCAAACTTCTGGCAGGTGACGCTATAGCCTCGCGAGAGCAGCAGGCGAGCGATGCTCGAGGCGATGATTCCTTTACCGAGCGACGAAACGACGCCGCCAGTGACAAAGATGTATCTTGTTTCCACTTGCTTTTTCATATTATAACTTGCAAAGGTAATAAAAAGATTTCACTTTCCACCAATTTGCTCCAGGAAACTGACAAACTGGACACACTACCCCACCTGGACCACCGCTAAGCCCGCTCCACTGGACACGGCGGCAGCTGCCGCGCGCCACTTTCAAGCCCGTAGGGCTGGCAGGGTTTAGGCAGGGGTGGAGCGAAGCGCAACCCCTGTGAACAGGCCGCCCCACAATATTAACCCCGTTAGGGGTGACAGATTGTGTGTCAGGGACTTGCTGCCGCCCCGACGGGGCTATGACAATTGGCCAATATTGCAGGGGTTCCACTCGGCTATGCCTCGTTTCACCCCTGCCTAAACTCTGGTCGTCCCTAACGGGACTCGTACTCGCCCTGCGCCCTTATCGCCCCGAATGGGGCTTTAGCAGACACTGATGAATCACATTATATAATAATAAAAGAGCGGCCCCGATGGGGTCGCCCTTTTATTAGTTAGCGATAATCGCTGTGACGGATTACTTCATCACCTTAACGGTGTTGGTGGTGCCGTCGGTGTAGGTGGTAACAACGATAGTGATACCGTTGGCCTCCTGCATCTCCTGACCAGCCATGTTGAAGTAGCGTACATTAGCGATGGTCTTGCCATTGAGTACATCTACCATACCGGTGGTGGGGCTAACAACGAACTCATAGCCAATGGGATCGCTGGGCAGATAGCCATCAGCAACGGCATAAGCCTCTACGCGGTAGCTGCCATCAACGGTGTAGCTCAGAATCTCCTCATAGGTTACCCAACCCTCGGGGTTGTTCTCGGTAGCGGTGATGATAACACCATCCTTAATAACGCGATAGTAGATGGTTGCGCCCTCGAAGCCGGGAGCATTGCTGATACCTACATAGTAAGCGTGAACACCGTCGGTGGTGTAGCCGTTGAAGACGGGCGAACCAGTCTTCTCGGTGGGATCGGGAGTAACGGGCTTGGGCTTGTTGGGCACGGTAATTTCCTGATTAACAGTGGTGGGAGCGTACTGGTTGGGCTCACCTTCCTGCTGAGTGGTAGCACTAACATTTACGGTGTAGCCTTCGTTCTCCTCGCTGTAGTCGTTACGCGGCAGTGCGAGCGGCTGAGGATCAACTGCATTACCCTGTGCGTCGTAGAGAACTACATTGGGACCGGTTGCCCAAACATAAACATAGTTGTCGTCCATGGTGGTGGTGATCGTTGCACCCTGCGAAGGAATCTGAGCGAGCTTGTTCAGAGTGTAGTCATCCTCAGCAGTGTTCGTCTCGTAGGGATAACCAGGAGCGTTGACAGCCTCAACATGGATGGGCTGCTCAGCAACATAGTTAGCGGTGAAGGTCTTAACATCGCCACGGCCATTGGTGAAGTTCTCACCATTGATGGTAGCGCTGGTCCAGTTCTCGATCTGAACGGTAACCTGGGTAACCTCATTGTTGGCGTTCTTGGTCTCGGCGAAGGTGATCACGGGCTTAGCAGCGGTGGGCTGGTCCTCAACGGGCTCGAAGGCCTTGCTCTCGGAAACCTCAGCACTGGTCTCTTCACCAAGAACAGACTTAGCGGTAGCGGTTACAGTCTGAGCGGTGTAAACATCGGGACGGGTTACAATGTAGGTGTAGGGGTTGCCCTCTACAGCCTCACCATTAACGATCAGGGTAGCACCCGGGGTCTCGCAAGCAACGGTCACCGTCATGGTGAGGTCGTCGGTCTGCACCATAGTGATGGTGGGAGCTACGAGCTCAACGGCGGGAGTAAAGTTGGCGTTCTTGATCTTGAGAGTAAGATCCTCGTCCAACTGCTGCTCGGTGATGGGCTCAACAGCGAGCTTGGTGTAGGTGTGGTTGAGTGCGAGAGTAGCATACTCCTCGTCCCAGTCAGCACTGGTGGTAATAGTAAACGAGTAGATGTTACCAAACTGAACAGTAGGAGCAGCACCTTGCAAAGCAGCAAGAACCTGTTCCACAGTCATGCCATACTGTTCTGCAAGCACAGCAACGGGAACGAAGAATGTGTTTTTAGAGGTGTTGGAACCCAGAACACGATAGTTGATCTCACCGTCACCATTGAGGGCTTCAGCGGATGCGTCGCCGTCATAGGTAGCCATACCCTCAGCAGTGAAGTACTTGGTAGTGGGGGGGAAGCCACTAGAAACACCCTTAATTGCTACAACACCATCATTGTTGATGCGAGCACCAGCAACATCGGTCATAACGAACTCCATCTGGTGGCCCTTAGCAATCTGGTCCAGAGCGAGCAGCTGCAGGTGAATAGTAGCGTCCTGACCAGGAGTTACCTCGATCTCACTCACGGGGTTGCCGTTTGCATCAGCAAAGGCGAGCTGATAGTGAGGATTAGTAGCAGCGTTAGCAGCGAAACCTACCAACACAGCGCAAAGTGTAAATAAAAATTTCTTCATAAATGAATTAATTTAAATTAATAATTATAAAGTGAATAAAAACAATAAATCTCTAACATTCAAGCGGATAGTCAAATTTTCATTATCAAAGAGTCACGGATTAAACTTCACATCGTTTTTTAAGGCAATAATTCTGATACTTCATTTATATAAGGTAAAGAGTTGTTATTCTGCTCGAACTACCGCATTCACTCGAGGCGGTGCGGATAGTCGCCACACCCCAATGCCTGCTGCTGCAGGTGGAATCCTGCCAGCGGCAACTCTCTGGTGATGGGTATCATTCATCATTTTCATGTCAATTAGCAAGCCGGGTCTTACTATGATTTCATGCCAGTTGGTTCATCTTGTTCTGCAAAGATATATCATTTTTCTAAACTGACAAAGAAAAATTAATTTTTTTTTAGAAAAAGTCAAGCAAACGGCTGACGCGATTCACAACTACGAATTACGCGAATGATACGACAAACTACGGATATCAATTGGGCTGACGCGCTCCTTTTTATTGTCTTCGAATTATACGAATTATATGGATTGGGCCGACGCGCTCCTTTTTATTGTCTTCGAATTAAACGAATTATACGGATTGGGCTGACGCGCTCCCTTTTTATTGTCTTCGAATTAAACGAATTGGGGGATGACGGGCGGCGAGGATCGTTGCAAAAAAAGAGCGGCCCCGGTGGGGTCGCCCTTTTTTTTAGTTAGCGATAATCGCTTGACGGATTACTTCATCACCTTGGTGGTGGTGGTGGTGCCGTCGGTGTAGGTGGTAACAACGATAGTCATACCGTTGGCCTCCTGCATCTCCTGACCAGCCATGTTGAAGTAGCGTACACCAGCAACGGTCTTGCCG
>ONYP01000099.1 GCA_900322135.1 uncultured Prevotellaceae bacterium | reverse complement strand
CGAGATGGCTGGCGGCAAGACCGTTGCTGGCGTACGCTACTTCAACGCTATGGGTCAGGAGATGCAGGAGGCTAACGGCATGACCATCGTCGTTACCACCTACACCGACGGCACCACCAGCACCGTTAAGGTAATGAAGTAAGCTATTGGCGGTAACAGTTAATAGTTAACAGTAAGCTATTGACTGTTCCCAAAACGAATTGCAGGGACGCAAATAAACTTGCGTCTCTGCTTTTTTTGTACGCAAATCTCTAATCGATGATTATAAGAGTTTCGCGAGCTGTTCACTTGCCCGCGGGATAAAAACAATGCGGGCCTGGTTTTGCAAGATGTCCCTCCAGTGCTTGCGCGTTGATGTTCTTTACATTCCTAAATGGCTTATTGATAATTTTTTATAACCTGACATTCAGGAAAAGTTTCCCGAAAAATTTTGTAACTATTTGAAAGTTAGTAAAGTATATTTTTACTAAGTCTAAAAAGTTTTCCAAAACAAAAATTTTTCTCTAAATTATTTGTCATTTCAGTAGCATTGTTTACCTTTGCAAACCGTTACCGGAAAAAACCGGTTTTTTACGATAGCAATAGATACAGAAACCTTCCCTTTTTATCAATACACGAATATGATACAGACAGTGTTGAAGCGTGATGGCCGCGTCGTCGGCTACAACGAGGAGAAAATCAAGGCCGCAATCCGCAAAGCCATGCTCGCCACCGATGCCGGTGAGGACGAGAGCCTCATCCAGCGTATCGCCGACCGCATCGGTCAGCGCGGCCGTGCCCAGATGAGCGTCGAGGACATCCAGGACCAGGTGGAACTGGAACTGATGAAGAGTCCCCGCAAGGAGGTGGCACGCTGCTATATCAATTATCGTCATGCCCGCAGCGTGGCCCGCAAGGCCAAGACGCGCGACCTGTTCCTGGAAATCATCAATGCCAAGAACAACGATGTCACCCGCGAGAATGCCAACATGAATGCCGACACGCCAGCCGGCATGATGATGAAGTTCGCCAGCGAGACGACCAAGCCCTTTGTCGACGACTATCTGCTCAGCGAGGAGGCCCGTGAGGCCGTTCGCGGCAACTATCTGCATATCCACGACAAGGATTATTATCCCACCAAGAGCCTCACCTGCGTGCAGCACCCGCTCGACAAGGTCCTCAAGCAGGGCTACATGGCCGGGCACGGTGAGTCGCGTCCCGCCAAGCGCATCGAGACGGCCGGCGTCATCGCATGTATCACCATGGAAACGGCTCAGAACGAGATGCATGGCGGACAGGCCATTCCCGCATTTGACTTCTATCTGGCACCCTATGTGCGCCGCACATTCATCGAGGAGGTCAAGACCCTCGAGGCCCTGATGGGGCAGGACTACAGCCGCCTGTACGATATCAAGTTTGACGACTATGAGGAGCGCGAACTCGACTTCCTGCAGGGCGATGAGCGCATTCTCCAGCACGCCATCAACAGGACCGTCCGCCGTGTGCATCAGGCTATGGAGGCGTTCATCCATAACATGAATACCATCCACTCGCGCGGTGGCAACCAGGTGGTGTTCAGTTCCATCAACTATGGCACCGACACCAGCGCCGAGGGCCGATGCATCATCCGCGAATTGCTCAATTCCACCTATCGTGGCGTGGGCAACGGTTCCACTGCGATTTTCCCCATCCAGATCTGGAAAAAGAAGACGGGTGTGAGTTACAAGCCCGGCGACCGCAACTACGACCTGTACCAACTGGCCTGCAAGGTGACGGCCCGCCGCTTCTTCCCCAACTTCGTCAACCTGGATGCCACCTACAACTACCACGAGCAGTGGCGTCCCGATGACCCCGAACGCTACAAACACGAGGTGGCTACGATGGGCTGCCGCACGCGCGTGTTCGAGAACCGTTTCGGCGAGAAGACGTCCATCGGACGCGGCAACCTGTCGTTCTCGACCATCAATATCGTGCGCCTGGCCATCGAGTGCATGGACATCAAGGACCAGCAGGAGCGCATCGACCGCTTCTTTGCCAAACTCGACAATATGCTCGAGATCACGGCACGCCAGCTCGATGACCGCTTCCAGTACCAGAAGACCGCTATGGCCAAACAGTTCCCGCTGCTCATGTCGCAGTTGTGGAACGGTGCCAGTGAACTGGGGCCCGACGACAGGGTCGAGAGCGTCATCAATCAGGGCACGCTCGGCATCGGGTTTATCGGCTTGGCCGAGTGCCTGATAGCCCTCACAGGACATCACCACGGCGAGAGTGAAGAGGCGCAGCAGTTGGGCCTGAAGATTATCACCTATATGCGTGACCGTGTCAACGACTTCAGCGAGCGCTACCGCCACAACTACAGCGTGCTGGCAACCCCGGCCGAGGGCCTTGCCGGCAAGTTCACGCGCCGCGACCGCAAGGACTTTGGCGAAATTCCCGGCGTGACCGACAAGATTTATTACACCAACAGCAACCATGTCCCCGTCTATTACAAGTGCTCGCCCAAGCACAAGGCCGAGGTCGAGGCTCCCTACCACGAGTTGACCCGTGGCGGACACATCTTCTATGTAGAGATTGACGGTGATGCCACCCACAACCCCGAGGCCATTGCCAATGTCGTGGACCTCATGGACAAGTACAATATGGGATACTGCTCGGTCAACCACAACCGCAACCGCTGCATGGACTGTGGCTATGAGGATGCTACCGAGGGGCTCGAGGAATGCCCCGAGTGCCACAGCCATCACATCGACCGCCTGCAGCGCATCACGGGCTACCTCGTCGGCACTACCGACCGCTGGAACAGCGGTAAGCTCGCCGAACTCAAGGACCGTGTCGTCCACAAGTGAGATGAGTTTTTAGTATGGAAAGTATTGCCTGAAATACATTGTTAGGCTCTAGTATCATACTAAAGACCTGTAACGATTAGCAATGCTTCGAGTGTTACATATCGTGGAGGGAACCAGTGTCGATGGACCCGGCCTGCGCACATCAATCTACTTGGCGGGTTGCAGTCACCATTGCCCCGGCTGCCATAACCCCGATTCATGGGATTTTGGGGGTGGGGAAGAGCGCACCCTCGACGAACTGATGCAGGTCATTGCCTATAACGAGGCTCCGGTCACCCTGAGCGGCGGCGACCCGCTGCAACAACCCGACGGCACCCGTGCCCTGGTGCAACGCATCAAGCAGGAACTGGGCTACAATGTTTGGTGCTTTACGGGCTACACTTGGGAGGAAATCGTGGCCAATCCCGTGTTGCTTGACGCCGTGCACCAACTTGATGTGCTTGTCGACGGCCCCTTTGTCCAGGCCGAGCGGGATATCTCGCTGCGCTTTCGCGGCAGCCGCAACCAGCGCCTTATCGATGTCCAGCGCACCCTCGCATCAGGCGTTCTCACCCTATGGCAATAGCCGGTCGTGATGGGGGCATGATATCTAATACTTTTTTTATTGTGCTTTTTTAAAAAAAGCATTATCTTTGCAGCGACTAATGGAATGTGTCGAGGTTTCCTGCCCTTGATTGTGGGGTGAGGAATGAAAAGGGAACCAGGTGCGACTCCTGGACAGTACCCGCTGCTGTAACTCCCTGATAAAACATCGCGCGGCTTGAATGCCACTGGTTGCAACATCACGCTGCATCATCACCGGGAAGGCGCCATCGCGATGGGGGAGAAGTCAGAAGACCTGCCTCCGCACAGCCAAAAATGTGGTTCACGCGGCATTTGAACCCTGGCGAAGTGAGATGATGCAGACCTGTCTGTACATTTTCTGGAAGTCACAGCACCGACCACTGTGCGCCCCTCCTTCTCGTGTCGCATGATTCACAACTGATTGTGAAACATTTAAGTTGTAGTGACATGAAGAAATCATTACTTATCGTAATATTGATGGCGGCAGCATTGTTGGCGCACGCCGACAACTCGCCTTACATCGCCCATGTGTATGACTATCTGCCCGCTCCGGGGCAGTTCGTGAACCAGTCCCCGGCCTATAAGCCCGGATATACCCAGGACAGCATCAATGCCCTGGTCGAGAAGTCATTGTGCGGCAAAGCCATTGGAGGAACGGTCAGCCTGGGCAGTTACGGTGGATATATCGTGTTCGGCTTTGATCATCCTGTCATCAACAAGCATGGCTATGATGTGAGAATCTATGGCAATGCTTTCCAGAGCAATGCTGTGCCCGATGTGGCTGGTGGCAGTTGCGAGCCCGGCATTATCATGGTGGGTGTGGACATGGACGGTGACGGTGTGCCCAGCGAGGGCGACCTGTGGTATGAGATCAAGGGCGCTGATTACGACCGTTGCCTGCACAACTTTGAAGTGACCTACTATAAGCCTGATGAGAGCAAGGAAAAGGTGCCTCATGAAAAATGGTCGTTTATCAACGATGTTGAATATGTCCGCTGGACCAGCAACGATGCCGCTAATCCTGAGGGATTTGTGTGGCGCAACACCTTCCACACCCAGCCTTATTGGCCGCTGTGGATTGAGGACACGGTCATCACTCTCAGGGGAACAAGACTGCCCAACTCCTCGGTTGACATGAGCGCCAATGGCTCGGGTACCAACTGGTTCCAGCCCTTCTTTGGCGAGGGTTATGTGGACAATCTGCCCAATGCCCAGGAGCCGGGTTTCATGATTGACTGGGCGATTGACGAGGACGGCAACCCCGTGGAACTTGACCATATTGATTTCATTAAGGTTTATTGTGGTCAGTTGGACTATTGCGGCTGGCTGGGTGAGGTGTCGACCGAGGTGTGTGGTGCCGAGGATTTGCACCCCGATGCCGAGCCCGACGAGCCGGGACCCGGCCCCGGTGATTTCTTGTTCACCAACGGAATCATCTTTGTCAACGAGGACCGTTACGGCCCCAATCAAGGTTCGCTCAACTACTACAACTATGACTATGACGAGATGGAGTATAATGTCTTTGCCGAGGTCAATCCTGATGTGAAGCTGGGTGTGACCACGCAGTTCGGCCAGCTTTATGGCGGCCGTCTGTTCCTGGTGAGCAAACAGGCCAACTCCAGCGAGGCTTCGGGCAGCACGGTGGGGTCCCGATTGGCCGTGCTCGATGCCGCAACGCTCAAGCAACAGGGCAGCATTCTGCGTTTCGGCGAGTCGGCCGACAGCATCTATGACGGTCGAGCCTATTGTGCGGTGACGGCCGACAAGGGCTATGTCTCCACCAGTGCGGGCATCTTTGTCATCGATGTGCCTTCAATGAGTGTCATGGGGTCGATTGACGGCACCATGTCGAGTGCCAAGGGTGACAGTTATAGCCTCTACCATGACCAATGTGGCGACATGGTGCGCTTTGGCCAGTATGTGTTCGCTGTTCAACAGGGTAGGGGGCTTCATGTGATTGATCCCGTCAGTGATGTGGTTGTCAAGACCTTGCCCTTCCCCAACATCGTCACGGTGTTTGTGACGGCAGGTGGCAATCTGTATGTGGCAAACAATTCACGCGAAATCTACGACTACAGCAGTGGCCCCTACGAAGCCAATTTCACGCGCATCGACCCTGTCGCTCTCACGGTGGATGAGGTCTTTACGCTGGATGGCACATGTGGGGCCTTGAGTTCTTGGGGCGCGTGGAGGGCTTGCATGGTGTGTGTGGATCCGCATTCCGAGCGCGTCTACTACAACCACGACGAGTATCAAAACTACATCAGTTCCTATGATTTCACGACCCGCGTGTATACCGATGAGCTCATTACACTCCCCGAGGGCGTGGAGATAAACTGGGACGGTACTAAGGAACGCCAGGGCCTCTATGCGTCGGCAATCAGCTTTGACCCGCACACTGGCGACATGGTGGTGCAAACCGTTGAGGCGGCTCCGATGTCCTATCAGAACTTTAATCACAATTGGGTGCTGTTTTATGATGCCAACACGCTTGAACTCAAGCGACAGGTGCGCCTGCGCGACGCCTATTGGTTCCCGGCGATGGCTGTCTATCCCGACACTTGCGACCCCACTGTGACAATCAGCGATGTGGCGTTGCGTGCCGGCCAAGGCACCGTTATCTCGATGCTCGATGCCGTCAATGATGCCGACAATATGGCTGCGCTGGCCATCTCGACGGCGGTGAGCAGCGATGAGTCCGTGGCGCGGGTCGAAATGACAGGGTCGGAACTGTACATTACAGGCCTTAGACTGGGTTCGGCAAGGGTCCAGGTCACCACCGACAGCAACGGCAAACTGGCGACAGGCAGTTTCATTGTTATCGTCAAGGCCGCGGCCGGTGATGTGAACATGGATGGTGAGGTCGATATCAACGATGTGACCAAACTCATTAACATCCTGTTGGGCAGTGTGCTCAACGATTACGACCCGTCTGCTGCCGACTATGACAACAGCGGCTTCATCGACATTAATGATGTCACGGCTCTGATTGCTCACATCTTGAACTGAAACGGAATAACAATAACAAAATAACTTGTTTAACCTTTATATTATTAAAGTAATGAAAAAGATCTTTACATTAGCAGCAAGTGCCCTGCTGGCTTCGGCCGCTTGGGCAGGAGTGGTTACTTTGGACTTGAACAAGACGATTAACCCCTCTTCGTTGGAGTACAATGACTATGGTATCTGGACCCAGTGCTACAATGATGTGGACTACACATGGCTGGAGTTCGGCGACGAGGATGGCGAATTCATGCTCTCGCACCTCATCGATGGTGAGGGCGCTTCGTGGGGCGGCTATTACTGGGACGGTTTCTGCCCCGCTATCGGTGGTGACCAGACCGACTACGGTCAGCCCGGCAGCAGTGCTTCCTGGACTACCTATTTCGGCGGTTGCATGGCTGGTGGCGGTTGCGTCATCAATGCCGATGGTACGGTGACTGCCGATCCTGCACAGCCCTATCTCGTGGCTTATTACAGCAACTGGGCAATGGAAGGCCCGAGCAATCAGGTGATGTTTGTCGACAAGGAAGGCAAGACCACCTTTGAGCCCGTTGGCGTGTATGTGTGCAACCACCCCTGGCCCTATTACGGCTGTGAGCATGGTGACGGCTTCGGCAATCCTTTTGGCGAGGGTGACTACTTCGAACTCATCGCTCATGGTGTTGCTGCCGACGGCACTGAAAAGACCGTCAGCATCAACCTCGTGGAGTTTAGCAATGGCGAACTCCATGCTTTGAACGACTGGACCTTCTTTGACCTCTCCAGCCTGGGCGAGGTGGAGTCGGTTTACTTCACCATGAACTCAACCGATACGGGTGCCTATGGCATGAACACTGCCGCCTACTTCTGCATGGACAAGTTCCAGGTGAAGGGCGAGGACGACCCCGTTGTTGATCCTACCCAGAAGACCGGTGCTCCCACCTTCAACGGCTATACCACCGACGGTATCCACGCCTACTTCGTTCAGATTGTACCCAGCGAGCCCAGCACCATCTGGTACCGCGTTCGTTACCCGAACGGTACCTACAGCGATTGGGCCATCTATGAGGACATCCTGAGTTTCACCGAGGACGGCATGTATCGCGTAGAGGCTTATGCAATTGCTGATGGCAAGCTCGAGAGCGATCCCATCGCTTATTCAACGCTGCCGGTCAGGAGATGCAGGAGGCTAACGGTCTGACGATCGTTGTTACCACCTACACCGACGGCACCACCAGCACCGTTAAGGTGATGAAGTGATTCGCATTTTATAGTATATAGTAACCATGATTCGGGTGCGTCCTGTTGGCACTGCCAGCCATCAGGACGCACTCTTCTTGTAACGGCTGGAATCTATCTGCACGAACTACTGGAATCGGTAGTTTTGAGACACCTTAATAATATATTATTAAAATAATGTGCAATCAAAAAAAACTGTCTTTCTCTACCCGATATCTCGACGAAATGCCTTACCTTTGCAGCCGATTTTCAAAAAAGTACTCACAATTATCAATATATGGCAAAGAATTTAGTTATCGTTGAGTCCCCTGCTAAGGCAAAGACCATCCAGAAGTTTTTGGGTAATGAATATAAAGTGATGTCGAGTTTCGGCCATATCCGTGACTTGCACAAGAAGGATTTCAGCATTGATGTTGAAAACGGCTTTAAACCGCTTTATGAGATTCCCGAGGACAAGGAGGATCAGGTCAAGACACTCAAGGATGAAGCTGCTAAGGCTGATGTCGTATGGCTCGCAAGTGATGAAGACCGCGAGGGAGAGGCCATTGCTTGGCACCTATTTGAGGTTCTGGGCTTGTCGCCCGAGAATACGCGTCGCATCGTCTTCCATGAAATCACCGAGCCGGCTATTCTTGAAGCCATCAAGACTCCCCGCACTATCGACCTGAACCTTGTTGATGCACAGCAGGCCAGGCGAGTGCTGGACCGTATTGTGGGTTTTGAACTCTCACCGGTGCTGTGGCGCAAAATCATGCCGGGCCTCTCGGCTGGACGAGTACAGAGCGTTGCGGTAAGACTGGTTGCTGAGCGCGAAAAGGAAATCAAGGCTTTCAAGAGCGAGCCTTACTACCGCGTGTCGGCTCAGTTCGCCGTCGGCGACGCTGGGGAGTTCTCGGCCGAACTGAACAAGCATCTGCCCGATCATGACTCGGCAATGACGTTTCTCGATGCCTGCGTGGCTGCAAGCACGGCTGGCGATACGGGCTTTAAGGTCGCCGATGTGACCGTGAAGCCGGTGAAGCGCACGCCCGCGCCGCCCTTCACGACCAGCACCCTGCAACAGGAAGCGGCTCGCAAGTTGGGTCTCTCGGTCAAGCAGACCATGCGTCTGGCGCAGCGACTGTACGAGGACGGTTTGATTACCTACATGCGTACCGACTCTGTTAACCTCAGTAAGTTGGCGCTGGGCACCATCAGCAAGGAAATCAAGGAAAACATTGGTGAGCAATACCTCAAAATCAGGCACTACCGCACGACCAGCAAGGGTGCCCAAGAGGCACACGAGGCCATCCGACCCACCTATATCAGCAACCACTCCATCACCGGCACGCCGCAGGAGAAGAAACTCTACGACCTCATCTGGAAGCGCACTGTCGCCTCGCAGATGGCCGATGCCGAGCTGGAGAAGACCACGGCCAACATTTCCATTAACGGCCGCAAGGAGCTGTTCGTGGCCGAGGGTGAAGTTGTGAAGTTTGACGGTTTCCTCAAAGTTTATTTCGAGAGCACCGAGGACAGCGCCATGAAGGCGCCTCAAGACCTGCGCACGCTGCCTGTCTTGAAGGCTGGTGATGTGCTCGTTGCCCAGACGGTGTCGGCAATTCAGCGCTTTACCCAGCAGCCTAACCGCTACACCGAGGCTTCGCTCGTGCGCCGCCTGGAGGAGCTGGGCATTGGCCGTCCTTCGACCTATGCACCGATTATCTCGACCATCCAGGACCGCAACTATGTGGAGAAGGGCGAGGATAAGGGCCAGAAACGCGAGTATGAGGTCATCACGCTCAAGAAGGGCAAGATAACGACCAGCACCAAGAGCGAACTGTTCGGCGGCGAGAAAGGCAAACTCATCCCCACCGATGTGGGTATGGTGGTCAATGACTTCCTCGTGAAATACTTCCCCTCTATTATGGACTATAATTTCACCGCTAAGATCGAGAACGAGTTCGATGAGGTCGCCAAGGGCAATGTCGTGTGGAACAAGGAAATCGCCGATTTCTACGAGGACTTCCATCCAAACATCAGTCAGGTGTCGTCTCTGCGACTCGAGCACAAGGTCGGGGAGCGCATCCTGGGCAATGACCCCACTACGGGACTTCCCGTGATGGTGAAAATCGGTCGTTACGGTCCCCTCGTGCAGATGGGAAGCGCTGATAACGAGAACAAGCCGCGGTTTGCTTCGCTGCAGCGTGGACAGAGTATCGAGACCCTAACCCTCGAGGAGGCCATCAAGCTCTTTGACCTGCCCCGTGACCTCGGCGAGTTCGAGGGAAGTAATGTCACGATTGGCGTGGGACATTATGGCCCTTATGTGAAGCACAACGGCAAGTATGCTTCTATCCCCAAGGATATGTCCCCCACCGCCATCACGCTGGAAGAGGCAATCGACCTCATCAAGGCCCACCGCGAGGCCGAGGCCAAGAAGGTGCTCAAGGCCTTTGACGAGGAACCCGATCTCAAGGTGATGAATGGCCGCTACGGACCCTATATCGTCTATAAAAAACAGAATGTGAAGATTCCTAAAGGCATGGATGCCGAGTCTCTCACGCTCGAGCAGTGCCGTGAGATTGTCGCTGACGAGTCCAACCACTCCAAGGGGGCTGCACGCAAGCGCACAACGCGTTCTGCAGCCAAAAAGACGGCAAAAAAATAATCAACAAACTTTGAGAAATACTTTAGGTTGTGCGTGACAATCTGGTCATTCACAACCTATTTTATTATGATTGCACTCTCTCCTCAAAGAAAAAACCAGTCTAAATATCAAAAATAATTTCTTTTTTAAGGCTGTATTCTAAAAATTCATCGTAATTTTACCGACTGGAACGGTAAACCCCACCATTTACAGGGATGCCATTCACACAAAGTGTATATTTTATTTGATTGAAAGATAGGAAGTTATAATATCATTCTTCAAGTAAATTTGATGGTTTTTGAACCGTCTGGGTTCGCTTTGTGGCAGTGAGTTGATAACAATTTAACAAACCAATACTAAAAGAAACGAAAAATTATGTCTTTTATCAAATCTATCAAGAACGCTTTTGGCGGCTCCGGTGACGAGGAATATGATGTTTTCGGGCAGCCTACCTCTTTTGTGAACCCCTTCAGCAAAGATAAGAATGTGCCCGGGCGAGAGCGCGAGGAGGATGATAATGTGAAGATTGCTGTTGACAAGCATGAAGAATATGCCATCGATGCCGAGTATGCCGATAAGGCTGCGCGCCTCATGAATGAGCACACTCAAGCGGTCATCGATATGCTCAAGGGCAACTGGAAACAGGAGCGGGAAGCGCTCATGAAGAAGGCCGAGGAGGTCGACAAGGTCGTTAACGAGTACAAGGAAAAAGCCCAGGTGGCCGAAACCAAACGCCAGCAGGCTCAGACGCGTGCCACCGACCTGACCAACAAGGTGACCGAACTCGAGGCCAAGCTCCAGCAGATGGAGAATGAGAAGAGGAGCGTTGAAAACCGCCTCAGGGCTATGGAGGTGCGTGGCGAGGGCGCCGACGAGCTCAACAAGAAGGTGGAAGAACTTAACGCCACCATCGAGGACCTGCACAAGCAGGTCGAGGAACGCGATGCCGAAATCGAGCGTCGTGACAACATGCCCTTGCCTGCCGACGATGGACCCACCATCGAGCAACTCAACCTTCAGGTTTCTCAGCGTGATGAGCTCATTGAGCGACTCCGCGCCAACAACTCCGAGCTCGAGGAGCGCCTCAATGCCGCTGCCGAGGAGCTCAAGTCGGCCGAGGAGCTGCAGAAGGCTGTTCTCGAGGTAGAGGAGTTCAAGGACAAGAAGAATTCCGAGATATCTTCGTTGCGTCAGCAGATCATTGACCTCCAGAAACGCACCGCCGAATTTGATGAGATGCGCAAGGCCAACATCGTGCTCACCGACGAGAAGGAAAACCTGCTCAAGAACATCGAGCAGCTCGAGCAGACCGCAAGGCAGAATGCCGAGGTGCAGAACCGTCGCAGCATTGAGACGGGCAACCTCATCGATGGCCTCAAGCAGCAGCTGGCAACGGTCAGCGCCGTGGCCGAGGACTTCAAGCGCAAGTACAACTCATTGAGCATGGACGGCAACGAGAAAGCCGCCAACTTTGCCAAGATTTCAGGCGAGAGGGATGACGCCAAGGCTGAACTCAAGCGCACCCAGGTGACCCTCCAGAAGAAGCAGCACGAGATCCAGGCCATGAACGATGCCATCGCCGAGAAGGACCGCCAGATCGCTGCACTCAAGCAGCAGGTCGAGCAGCTGGCCAAGGGCGGACAGGCAGGTGGCCGCAGCGAGATGCCCTATGACCGCGATGACGCATTCGTTGACACTGCTGCCGGATTGCAGGGGCAGAATGACCCCGCTTTGGGCGCTATCGACGACATCGATTGGGCCGATGATGGCTCGATGCCTCCCCATCCTGGTGAGGACCCCCGTCAGCTCTCGCTGTTCTAAGTGAGTGTGCACGGCACCTCTAGCCGATGCGTGATGAGGTCAAGGAGCGGTCTGCGGCCGCTCCTTATTTATTCTGTAGCCGCTCCTTATTTATATAGTATAATAACGGGAATATTATATGGTATAATAGGGAAATATTGCCATCCAATTCTTAAAGAATGTTATTTTCGACAAAAAGTCTCTCAAATATTTGGTGGGTTTCGGGAACGGCTGTACTTTTGCAACGCTTTTGCGGCTCACAATATGTCAAATTGCGTGAGCGATTTTTTTGACGCCT
>ONYP01000100.1 GCA_900322135.1 uncultured Prevotellaceae bacterium | reverse complement strand
CAATATAATCAGGGGATAATCTAGATTTTGCCATAAAAACATCTTTTATGGCAAAATTACAGGGGATAATTTATGCTAAAAAGGACAATTAAACCAACCGAGATGGTGGCTTTATGCCAAAGATTCTATTAAATTCTCGGTCACTCTCATCCATCGGAGTCCGCAACAGGTCATCGGGCAATTCAACGCCCTTGTACTTCCGCTCAATCTCCTCAAGCAGCTCACGGCGGTACTCTTCCTCCTCGCGCTCACGCTCAGCCTTCAGCACCCTCCATCGCTTCGAGAAGATCACCATCAGCTCCGGAGACAGGTAAACAACAAGACCGAAGCCCAACAGCCCGGCTTCCCAACCGGCAAACAGCCACACCACCACCATCACCAGAATGGCAACGGGAGCCAGCAATAGTCTGCTTGTAGTGTTATTTGTGTTCAGTTTCATCGTTCCCTTCTCCTTTCTATCCATTAGACTCCACCCAGCCACTTTCGTTTAACAGCCCGTCCATGTATTGCAAGCCTCCGGCTTGCACATGGTAACTAATGGCTAGTCTTGCACACCTTGTGGTTCGGGTCAATCCAGAGTATATATAAGACAGCGTCGACCCTGATACCGATCACTCTGAATAGATTGTTGAAACGCAAAGAGAAAACCTCTTCAATATCATCAATCTTGATTTGATTCAGCCGGGCTTTGGCTGCAGGCGTCAATCCATCTATATCCACACTGTGGTTTTTGGTTTTTCCCCTGTCATGGGTCATCGTTTTTATCTCATGCCAAGTGAAAGCCTCATAATTCTTCAAGCCATTCAACACCGTCTCAAGGTTGGCCTTCATGGTATTCATGCCCCAATCAACACATTCTGCGTCAAATCGGCCAAACCTCCACGATGGTTTCTGTTGGTCAGGCGATGGGTGTTCCTGGATTGGAATATCACGCCTGCCTCCGGCTCTGGATGTGGCAGCTGTAGGAATTTTACCTCGTTTATTCTTGGCCATACAGCGATGAATAGTACTCGGCCATCGCCGCATGAGTAATCACCACATGGCCGCGCTCGTTAGGCGACAGGCCCCTCCTGGCATCTTGCCAAGGCCTCTCCAGGTGCGTCTGCTCAATTAGCCACTGCGACGACCGCGGAGCATAGGCTTTTAGCACACTGTCAATATCCTCCATTTGCTCCTTCGACAACCTGTTGGGGTTGCCCAGGTTCATCATGCTCTCAGTGATCGTGAAAAGCCCCTTGTGAAAATTATACAGCTCGCGGATAACAGGCCCGTTCGCCCATGCCTCGATGTTCTCACGAAACAGCGGCCGTTCGTTCCACACTAGATACCACGCCTGGCAATAGTAAAGCAACTTCTGCAACTTCATCGTCGTGCACTGCTTGACCTTAGACATGATATAGCACGCCACGTCGAACACTGACACCACGTCATCAGCGGCAGTCGGAGGTAAGTGACGCACCAACTTTGATTCCCCTTCATTGAGTTGATACACTTCAGATGGTTTGTCCTGCAGAGTCGTTTCGATGTTCTCCCGCTTGCTGAACATGGTTTCAGACACCTTCTTGAATGAAGGCGCATCCTCGGGAAGGGTCCCGCTATCAGTAGTGATTATGTCTTCAGTGTTATTCATCAGCCTTGAGGTTAAACAGTGCCGTTAATAACTGTTCGCATTCCTCCTGCTTGGTCGCAATCAGGGAGTCATCATCGATAAGGGTCATGATGGCCATGCAATCATTCACCGGGTAATTGTAGTTGACGTCAAAACGGTAGTCCTCTCTCTTAATCAAGCGGATGTTTGTGGAATTGTTGTTGGGATAGTTCAGCGTCCACTTCACCTCACTTGTGGAAGACGACGGCTGTGCACCGACATTGTCGAAGTTCAGGCCATGGAAATATTGACCAAGGTCATCATCCGTGTCAAAGTCGAAATTGATGCCGAATGCGGTCACGGGAGTCTGGCCCAACAAGCGCAATACCGCCCTCAGCGCCAGCACCGCATCAATCCTCGACGACTCGTCACTGGATAGCAGCACAAAATGAAGCCGGCTCTCAGACACCGTCATCTCAAAGTTTTTGCCTTTGAACTGAGGCATGGATATGCCAACCAGTACTTCCTCTCCATTGAACACGTTCTTCTTCACCCATTCTGGATTGAAAACATGGATGTTCCATTTGCCCACAACGACCAGAGTCGCTACGTTATTGATGATATTGGTCAACATAAGGATTAAAAGTTAAAAACAACAGGGCGGGCGAGAGGTATTTTTTCTTGAACCACAAAAATAAGCACCAACAAACAAACATACAAACAAATACTGTTAAAAGTGACGCTTTGATGGGTATAATTCCATACTCGGGAATATAATTACATAATTCGCCTCATTTACCAGCAGGGGCGGCCACGTCTTCACGACGCGACCGCCTCATCATCAACTGTAATAACTAATTCTAATATCAATTAACAACTAAATCATCTAGGGATCCTTACCCTTGTCGCGGCGCTCCACGATGGCCGTCCATACGCTCAGCACCAGGACGATGACGATGCACAGCGCCAACGCACCCACCAGCACAGCCGACCAGGTGTGGAAATTAAACACGCTCGCAAACACTTCGGCCACCAGGGCCAGCACAATCAGCCAGAACACTGGCCACAAGATTTTCTTTACCATGGTTGAATCTCCTATATTAAAACAGTGAAACTTTCTCGCCTTTCTCATTGCGCAGCGACGACTGCAGTTGCTTCCGGTGCTGCTCGATGAAGTCCTGGAACTCGTAGCGGATTCGAGCACGCACATCGTGATACATGATGCCCCAGATCTGCCGGTTGTAGATCTGCCAGTTGCCCTTGCGCTTCATATCCAGGAAACGGATGTACAGCGGCACATTGGTGTGCGCTTCAACACCACCGCCTGAGGGCGTGATACTGTATGACGGGTCGCTCAAGGCCCGCAACAGGGTGCCCGTGCGCTGGCCCAGGCCGCCACCCTTGCGCTGGTGGATCTCGCGTGACGCCCCGCGCTGGTATGTGCCGCTCGCAGCAATCATCCGCTGAGCCTCGAAGATGTCACGGATGCCACGCTCAATCTCCTGCTTGAAAAACTGGATTTTCAGCCCTTCAGTCTCCATCTCACTCGCTCTTTAGGGTAAAGCCCAGGCTCCAGCCCGCAAAATCGTTATAGAAACCCGTCTCCGGGATGGTGGACAGCGTCCCCACATCCAGGCCCGCCAGGGTAGGGCATCCACTGGCCATGTCCTCCATCAGCAGTTCCTTGATGCACTCGATGACCGGTTGAACAACCTCCAGCGCCTCGACAGCGCGGCGTCGTTGGCGGTCATACTTCGTCATCACAAAGATCACGCAGGTGTTATCCTCCTGGTAACTGTCCACACCGCTGCCCTTGCGCGTCTGGGCGTTGGGAACAATCCAGAACAGTGTCACAGAGTCAGTGAGAATCTCCTGGAGTGTTCCTCCCATCTCCTCGTCGACAGTAACGCCCATGCAGGAGGTGATGACAGGAATGCGATTGGCAACGCCCTCCCAATACAGTCGATAATTCTTCAGGTCAATCATGATTGTCGCTTTTATAGTGATTTGTATTCCTCCCTGGCATCAAACGACGGGCACGCCTTCGCCGCAAAGTTGCGGTGACCGTAGATCTTCGCCCCAGGGTAGCGCTTCTTCAGTTGGCGCAGCAACTGCAGCAACGCCTTCTTTTGCTCTGGCGTCCTGGTGTCTTTGGCGTGCCTCATGTCGGCCGTCATCCCGCCCACATAGCACACCCCGAGGCTGTTACGGTTATGGCCCGTGCAGTGGGCCCCGATGGCACTCTCAGGACGACCTGCATGAATCGAGCCGTCCAGGTACACCACATAGTGGTAACCGATGTCCTTGAATCCACGTTGCTTGTGCCACGCGCGGATGTCTCCCACAGTATGGTGCCGGCCCTCAGGCGTCGCCGAGCAGTGCACAATGATTTCAGTGATCGTTCTCATTTCAGTCCTCAGTTCAGGGCTGGTGCCCCTTTATTCTTTAACCATTAAACTTTTCCACGCACCTGGTGCGTTATTTCCTCTTCTCGTGTAATAGGTCAAACTTTGCTCTGTACAGGTACAGCAGCACATCCCACAGGGGTGTGGTGTTTACCTCCTTCAGCGTGCCGAACACACCGCTGCTCGCCACCTCCATCGCGATGCCGTGCCAGCCCGTGTGGTCGTTGGCCTTGCTCGGCACACCGGGCACCGGTTTGAAGATAATCGAGAAATTGATATCCTCACCGCTGATGCTGATGGGCTCCTTGCGAATCATGTTGAACACCGATGTGAACAGCGTCACTGCATGTACGGCAAGCAGGGCCGGCACCTCGGCATCATCGGATGGCGGCTCATACATCAGCCGTGCCAGTTCACCCAGCACCTGCTGCTGACTGTCCTCATCACTCTCTTCGAGTTGGCCCAGCATGTTGAGGGCGCTGACGAAATCGCCGAAGACCATCCCGTTAAGCATGTCGCCCACGCGCGACTTCCAGCCGGCAAACTCCGGCAGCAGGTTCCTCCCGGTAGCCGTGATCGGCCACGGCCCGTCAAAGAAGCCGTCAAGCACGCCCATCTGGGCAATCAGCCGCTCAGCGATGGCGGGCTTGTAGTCAGTGATGTCAACACCCAGGCCCATCAGTTCCGCCATCAGTTTGGCACGGAAACCGGTCTCATCGATGATGCCGCGCCTGAACATGACGGCCAGGAACAGATAGCTCCTGTATTGCTCGGGGCTCAACTCCTCCAGCATCCCGGGTATATCATATTCCCTGCCGTTATGTTCAACCTTCACCATGATGCTATCAACTAGAAACTAGGGACTAGAAACTAATAAGTGATTCCTTTGCTTTGCACCGTCGGCCCGCTCAGATAGAAATCCACCTCTCCGTCGGTGCTGTCCAGCGTGCTCACCGCGTCCTGCAGCAGTTGCAGGTAACGCTCAGCGTCAGCGCCCAGGGCCGCCGCGACAGCCTCACGGGCACTCTTCTCGGCTTTGAGTTTCTGTTTCACCGTCGCCTGCTGCTGCACCTGGACGATGCCCTCGGGCAGCACCTCCACCGGCAAGCGCTCCACAGCCTTCTTCATCGTCAGCAGCGCCAGCGGGCGCCGTGCCAGGTCGAGCAGCCGGATACGCATGTCAGTTTCCAAGCCCGGGACACTCGCATCGAGCAGTTGTGCCATGTGGGCAGCCGTCACAATGGGGGCGATATCACCGGATTGCACTTCGGCGATCATCGGCAGCAGCGTCAGGAACAGCCGGTGGCTCCCGATCATGTAATAGTTATCGAAAATCTCCTTGCTGGGTAACAGTAGACCGGCGCGCTGTTTGCATTTCACGCTGTCCGTCCACCAAGTCCACTCGGCAGTATCCAGCACCTCGATGAGGGCGTCGGTGGCCTCATAGGCCATCGCACGGATGCTCTCCTTGTCTTCATATTCCTGGATTGCGGTCATGCCGTGCTGGTTCTCGCCTAGAGTCTTGCCTCGGCCGGCGTTGCCGTGCTGGGCATCGAGCGGTGCCAGGATCTTCAGCCAGGTGAACATAGCGATAGCCTGTTGGGCCAGGCGAACGGCTTTTTCCTGGTTCTCATCCGGAACACCGTTCATCCGGTACAGCCCGTCGAGTTCCGACACCACATCGCGTCCCACGATGGCCGCCAAGTTGCGTGTCCCAAGGGGGATGGCTGGTGCCCACTTGTCAAAGGTGATATCATTGCTGATAACGCCGATGGCGGCGACCAACTCGCTGCGGCCGCACTGGCCGTCTTTGTCAAACAGTTGCAGTCTAAGCATTTTTCTCAGTCCGTTTTGTCATTGTTATGTGTGCCGTGGCATGCCACGGTATTACACGGTCTCTTTCAGTCGGTTCTCGGGACTTATCTCTTTCTCAGCCTCCACTGCCGTGCGGTACAGGCCGATTTTCACATTCTTGCCGGGCCAGTTAGCCTGGATGTACTGCTGCAGCGGCTTGCACAGGATCATATCCGGTATCGCCGTCTCGCTCGCGTTATACACCTTCAGCGAGTACAGTTTCTCGCTCCCGCTCGACAACTTGTTCTGGATAATCAGGTTCGACAGCACCGGGTCCAGACCGAAGCCGCTCGTCGCCGCAGCGTCAGCCTTGTTGCTGATGGCGATCTGAGCGTCCACAAAGTCCTTGATCTTCTTGTCGATCGGCGTCACCTTCCACCCCTCAAAGTCGTCAGCCTCAGGGCTCCAGTACTTGCTGGTGTGGAAATACTTCCCCGCATTCTCGCGACCGGTGAGTGAGGTGGCGAACTTCTCCATGGCAGCATCCTTGTATTCCTCCATCATCTGCTCACTGTAAGCCTCACCCCGCTGGTGGCAGATCTCCTTGATGCGGTCACGGGCCTTGTCCCAGTATGATTGAGGACTCTCGATGTGGTAGGATATCGCGCTGGCGTTCTCGTTGTAAGCAATCAGCAGCCCCGCGATTCCCCCAGCCATCTCAAGCCACTCAAATGCGCCCAGGTAACGGGGCGTCGACATGAAGTCTTTGCAGAAGGAGTAGATGTTATAGTATTTCACCGCCACCGCATGCTTGAAAGGATTGCTCGGATCAAACACCGGGTAGCGGTACATGTACTTCGCGTCCGGGGTGGGGAAGTCGCCCACTACCACCTCCAGGGGCTCGTCCTTGCCGTCGGGAGGATACACAAGCCTGGCCTTCTGGTAGGGGATATGCTCCAGGCGCGCGATACGCCCGGGCTCACCCACACGAGGGCCACGGTTCCTGATGAACTTCACAAAGAAACCCTGCATGTGCGTCAGGTCAACCAGGCACTTGTGCAGGAATGTCGTGTAGTCCCAACTCTCCAACACGCGCGTCACCTCCTCATCGATGACCCACTTGCGGTAGAACATGTTGCGCCCCTCGTCGATGCTGTCAATGTACAGACGGGGGCCCTCGCCCCATTGTAAACCCGCAATCTTGCCCAGGATGCCCTCACCGGCATAGAACTTGTCCAGCAGCCGCATCACATCGCCCGGCAGGTCGTTGTTGTCGCCCATCGGCACGATGTCCACGCCGTTCACGCTCAGTTTGCGCTGGAAATACGTCCCGCGACCTGTCAGCATGATGCTCGACGGCGACCAGCCCTTGCCGATGCCGCCGATGGTGAAGGTCATCAAGCCCTTCTCGCTCTGGGTGTCGATGATACCCCAGTTTCCAGTCCTCCTTATCTTCATAATAGAAACAACTTCTAACTCCTAACTCCTAACTTCTAACTTCTAACTAAAAAGAAACCTTCCGCCCGTTAAATTCCACAATCAGGCACGTCCAGCATACGATGGCGCGACCCGTGGCGGTGTCGGTGATAAACACTTTGTGCGAACTGTGCTTGATGCGTTCGTCACTGGCCTTGCGGCGCAAGCGCGCCAATTTCAGCGCCACCAGGTCGCCACCGCGCTTGCGTTGACGGTCCCACTTGCGGAACTTCAGCGTAAAGGTGCCGCCGCCGGTGCTGATCTCGCGCATGCGCTCGACCACCTCATAGATGTTTACGGTCGTTTGCTCCATTTCTCTGTCAGTTTTCTCAGGTGTATCACACCCATCACAACCAGTGCCAGCAATGCCGCCATACCCGCCACCGTCAGCCAGTTAAGCACTGAACTTCCTGATTTGGTCTCGACCCGTTTATCTTCTGTCAACTCGTGGCTCACGCTGTCCTGTACGGCGCGTTGGTAACGCGCCTCCTCGTGCGACATTACCTGCACGGCGGCTGCAGTGGTTGTTCCAGACGCGCCAGAGCGCCGCACAGTGCGACGTGTGCCCGTCACCCGGGCTGGCTGCCCGACGCTGTCCCATTCGAAGTGCCAGTCCACACTGTCAACCTCCAGCGACAACGCCCCCGTCAGCCACGCCAGCGATACGCTGTCACGGCGAGTGGTCGTGTCCACACAAGTGGCCGTACTATCCAGGGTGACGCGTTGCCAGCGCGTCTCCTCGTGTTTAACTGTCGTGCGGTGAGAACGGCAGCCGACCATAGCGAGAACCGTCACAAGCACAACCGGTAATATCTTAAAGAATCTCTTCATCACTCTTCAGGTTGATGGGCCTGCGCTTGTCGCAGTCCTTCACACCGCACAGCAGCGGCTTCATTCCCGACAGTTGCCGGCGGATTACCGTCACTTGGCGTTCCATCGCCGCAAGTTTCGCGCTGCGCTCCTGGTTCTCTGCCTCCATCCGCTCGATGGTGCCCTGAAGCCGGTTCCGCTCCTGGTTCAGGTCTTCGATCACGCCACGGTACACCTCCTGCGCACTCTTCATCGCGTCGGCCTCCTGCTGGCGCTTCAGCGACTTAATGGTAAAGACCCAGCCCAGCCCGCCGCCGCTCAGCAGCGTCACCACATTGGTGATCAGGATTACCCAAATGTTATTGTCCTCTATCATAACATTGCAAATGTACGGCGGCATGCACCCCTCTTGAAAGGACAAGCCCTGACCCATTCGCAGGGCAGGGCTTGGCTAAAGTACAGTGTTTATGAAAAATTATTACTCTTGAGCATTCTCTTCTTCATCGGTCACCGACTCGCTCAGTACTTCAAGGTCGCGCTCCAGCATCGTCAGCACACGCACCAGGCTCAGATTCTCAGCCGGATCATACTCGTCATCCATGATCAAGCGATTCTTTACCGACTTCAGCGTTCGGACATACAGGTCCGACACGCCGTTTTCACCCTTCACCTGCAACTCGTCAAGCACGTCACTCTGGCGGTCGCTCAACATGCGTTGATTACACACACTCCGGTTGATTGTTCCGTCTTTCATTGTTCTGATGTTTTAAGAAACGGCCTGGGCGGCGGGGACAACCGGAAACATTGTTCCGCGCGAGGGACAGTTGTCCCGGCCACGCCTTCGGCCTAGTTCCATTTTCTATTAACTTTTAAACTCTTTGATTATGACCCCCTCACACGGGTTCTTTATTCGCATCGCAAAGATAGTAAATAATTCCATACTAGGGAAAATTTTACCTCACTTTTTGCACTCTTTTTTATTGATGAACTCAAGACCCATGAAATCGGCCTTGATCAGGCATTTCTCGCCCCACAGGTTCGTGTAGCGCATCTGGCCCTCGAAGCGGCCCATGCGCTCCCAGCGGCGCATCGGGTCGTTGTAGCAGTACAGGTCCACCGG
>ONYP01000102.1 GCA_900322135.1 uncultured Prevotellaceae bacterium | reverse complement strand
CCGCCACGCACGATGTCACCACCGGCATAGAGGTCGCCAACCGACGACTGCATGGTCTCCTCGTTGACAACGATGGTGTTGCGCTTGCTGATGTCCAGACCGGGAATAGAGCGGGGAACCAACTGGTTGGGCGAAACGCCGACAGCAACGATGACCAGGTCAACGGGAATCTCCTCGATGGCACCCTCGATGGGCACAGGGCTGCGACGACCCGATGCATCGGGCTCGCCGAGTTCCATCTTCTGCACCTTCATGGCAATTACGCGACCCTTGTCGTCACCGATGTACTCGATGGGGTTGTGCAGCGTCTTGAACTCAACGCCCTCTTCCTTGGCATGGCCAACCTCCTCGCGACGGGCAGGCATCTCCTCCTCGCTGCGACGGTAGATGAGGATGACGCGCTCGGTACCCATGCGCAGGGCGGTACGGGTCGAGTCCATAGCGGTGTTACCGCCACCAATCACGGCGATGGTCTTGCCGCGCAGCACGGGGGTATCACCACCGCGGCCGGCTTCCATCAGGTTGATGCGGGTCAGGTACTCGTTGCTCGACATGATGCCGTTGAGGTTCTCACCGGGGATGTTCATGAAGCGCGGGAAACCGGCACCGGAGCCGACAAACACGCCCTTGAAGCCCATCTCGTGCAGATCCTCATAACTGATGGTCTTGCCCACGAGGCAGTCCTTCACAAACTCAACGCCCATCTTCTTGAGGCCTTCGATTTCATAATCCACAATGTGGTTGGGCAGACGGAATTCGGGAATACCGTACTTCAGCACGCCGCCAATTTCGTGCAGCGCCTCAAACACGGTAACGCTGAAGCCCTTCTTGGCCATGTCACCGGCAAACGACAGTCCCGAGGGACCACTGCCGATAACGGCGACCTTGATGCCGTTGGCGGGAGCCATGGCAGGAACCTCCTGGGGCAGGTTGTCGCGCTGCCAGTCGGCAGCAAAGCGCTCCAGATAGCCGATAGCCACTGCGGGGTGACCCATCTTGGTGTGGATGCAGCGGGAATATTGATGTTCACGGGGCAACCGGTCACACACTGCGGGTTGGCGCAGTCCAGGCAACGGCTGGCCTCAACGACGGCCTGCTCGGCACTGATGCCCTGGTTCACCTCCTCGTTGCAGGTGATGCGGTACTTGGGGTCGAGTTGCGGCATCTCAACGCGGGGGATGGTGGTGCGCTCCTTCGGAGTCTTGGCATTGCGCAAGTCGATGCGCCACTGTTCGTTTCGTGATTCCATATTGTTCTGTTCCATTGTATTGTTTCTTTTTTTACTGGTTGTAAGTTGTTAGTCGCAGGTTCGAGGTGCGATTACTATCTTATAAAACCTATCGAGCATCAAGGCGGAGTCTCTCTAACCTCTAAACTCTAACCTGCGAGCGCAGCGAGCATCATTGTGCACCCTTGAGGCGCATCATCAACTCGTCAAAATCAATCTCATGGGCATTGAACTCGGGACCCTCGACACACACAAAGCGCGTCTTGCCGCCAACAGTCACGCGGCAGGCGCCGCACATGCCCGTGCCGTCGACCATGATGGCATTGAGCGATGCCTCGGTGGGCACCTCATACTTCTTGGTCAACAGGGCGCAGAACTTCATCATGATGGCGGGACCGATGGTCACGCAGTAGTCAACATGTTCGCGCTTGAGCACTTCTTCCATACCGACGGTGACAACACCCTGGTTGCCGTAACTGCCGTCATCGGTCATGATGATGACCTCATCACTCGATGCGCGCACCTCGTCCTCCAGGATGATAAGATCCTTGGTGCGGCCAGCCAGTACGCTGATAACGCGGTTGCCGGCTTCTTTCATGGCACGGATGATGGGCAGCAGGGGAGCGGTGCCCACACCGCCACCGGCGCACAGCACGGTGCCATACTTCTCGATGTGGGTAGCTTGGCCCAGGGGACCCACCACATCATGCAGGAACTCGCCCGGCTCCAGGGCACAAATCTTGCGTGTGCTGTCGCCAACACTCTGGATTACCAGCGTGATGGTGCCTGCCTTGGGGTCGCTGTCAGCGATGGTCAGGGGAATGCGTTCACCTTTTTCGCCGGCGCGGACAATCACAAAGTGACCTGCACGGCGGGCCTTGGCGATGAGAGGAGCCTCAACGACAAGTTTAGTCACGTTAGCAGAAAACTGCTCTTTACTAACGACTTTGTTCATTGGTTTTTAGTGAATTAGTTAATAGGGTTGTATTGGTTGTTTATTATTGTTCAAGTTGCTTGACGAACTCGCGGCCGAATTGGCGGCTCTGCTCCAGGGCATCCTGGTCGGGAACCCACTGGGCACGGATGCCGTCGTTAACGGGCTCGATGCCGGCGGCTTTCAGGTGCTCGGTGATGAGTTTGGAAGCCTCACCGCTCCAGCCGTAACTGCCGAAGGCGGCACCTTTCTTTTTCTTCAGTTTCATGCCCTTGAGCATCTCGAGGATGCCGGCGATGGCATAACTGTAGCCGTTGTTGATGGTGGGAGAACCCACGAGCACGGCACGCGAGTGGAACACCTCGGTCAGGATGTCGTTCTTGTCATTCAGGGCAGCATTGTAGATTTTGACGGTTGTCGTGGGCGACTGCTCGCGTATGCCGTCGGCAATGGCCTGGGCCATCAGGCGGGTACTCTGCCACATCGTGTCATAGACGATGGTCACTTGGTCCTCCTGATAGTTATCGCTCCACTGCAGGTATTTCTCGATAATCAGACCTGGGTTGTTGCGCCAGATAATGCCGTGGCTCGGGCAGATCATCTTCAGCGGCAGGTTCATGGCCACGACTTCCTTCACCTTGCGGTTGCACAGCGGGCTGAAGGGGGCAATGATGTTGGCATAGTATTTCTCAGCCTCCTGCAGTACCTCGGCGATGCACACCTGGTCGTCATAGAGCGACTCGGTGGCGTAGTGCTGGCCAAAACCGTCGTTGCTGAACAGGATCTCCTCGCCGCTCAGGTAGCAGAACATTGTGTCGGGCCAGTGCAGCATGGTTGCCTCGATAAAGGTCAGCGTCGTCTCACCGAGCTCCAGCGTGTCGCCGGTCTTGACATTCACAAAGTTCCAATCCTGGTGATAGTGGCCGCGAATGATGGCCTCGCCCTTGGCTGTGCAGTAGATGGGAGTATCGGGATCTCGTTGTGGCACATCACGATATAGTCAATCTTGTTGAGGTCGATTTCCTGCTTGAGGTTCTTGACAAACTCACGGCTGTAGGGGAGCCACGATGTGTCGATCAGCACATTCTTCTGGTCACGAATCAAGTACGAGTTGTAACTCGAGCCGCGGTGTGTGGACAATTCGTCGCCGTGGAATGTCTTCAGTTCCCAGTCCACTTTACCAACCCAAGTCACTCGCTCGGTCAATTTCTTACCCATGTCTTTCAGTTCTATTTATTAGTCGGTTAATAGTTTGATTTCATTCAATCTGCAAAATTAGTGCAAGTTGAGCGCAGAACAAAACGAAAAACGAAGTTTTTCATTTTTTTTGCCGAAACGCCGCCTAATTTCGAGGTCGCAGGCCTCAACATAGTGCAAGTTGAGCGCAGAACAAAACGAAAAACGAAGTTTTTCATTTTTTTGCCTCAACTTGCTTGGTTCACAGGCTCAACTTGCCTGGATAATTGTGATATTTCTGCCTTAAAAATTGGCTTAGAGTGTCAGGGCGTCTTTCACCTTCTCGGGCAGCAGTGCCAGGTCGAGCACATCCTTGATGGTGTTGACATAGTGGAAAGTCAAGCCCTTGAGGTACAATTCGTTGATTTCCTCGATATCCTTGCGGTTATCCTTACACAGAATGATTTCGCGGATGCCGGCACGCTTGGCGGCAAGGATTTTCTCCTTGATACCGCCCACGGGCAGCACCTTGCCGCGCAGGGTAATCTCGCCGGTCATGGCCAGGTGGTCTTTGACCTTGCGCTGCGTGAACGAGGAAGCGAGAGATGTCACCATTGTCACACCGGCCGACGGGCCGTCCTTGGGGATGGCGCCCTCAGGCACATGGATGTGGACATTGTATTTGTCGAACAGTTCGGGTGCAATGTTCAACAGCGAGCAGTGCGACCGCAGGTACTGCATGGCAATGACGGCCGATTCCTTCATCACATCGCCCAGATTGCCCGTCAAGGTCAGTTTCTCACCTTTGCCAGGAGCCAGTGACGACTCTACAAACAGAATCTCACCGCCCACCGCTGTCCAGGCCAGACCGGTCACCACGCCGGCAAACTCGTTGCCCTCGTACTTGTCGCGGCTGTAATCGGGTGAGCCCAGATACTCCTTCAGGTCATCAGCCTTGATGCTCGTGGGGTAGGGATCACCTGTTGCCTTGTGGCGTGCAACGCGACGCAGTACGGTGGCGATTTTTTTCTCCAGTTGACGCACACCCGACTCGCGTGTATAGTCCTCAATCATCTTGAGAATCACCTGCTTGCCGAACTTAATTTCGTTCTTCTTGAAGCCATTCTCCTCCAGTTCCTTGGGAATCAGGTGACGCTTGGCGATTTCCAGTTTCTCCTCGGGAATGTAGCCGTTGATCTCGATGACCTCCATGCGGTCGAGCAGGGGACGGCTGACGGTAGCGAGGCTGTTGGCCGTGGCAATAAACAGGATTTTGGACAGGTCATAGTCCACATCAAGGTAATTGTCGTGGAAATGGCTGTTCTGCTCGGGATCCAGCACCTCGAGCAGTGCCGACGACGGGTCGCCCTTGAAGTCCTGGCCCACTTTGTCGATCTCGTCAAGAACAATCACGGGATTGTTGCTGCCGCACTTGGCCAAGGCGGCAATGATGCGGCCGGGCATGGCACCGATGTAGGTGCGACGGTGTCCGCGTATTTCGGCCTCGTCGTGAAGGCCGCCCAGCGAGATGCGCTCATACTCGCGGTGCAGCGCGTCGGCAATCGACTTGCCCAGCGAGGTCTTGCCCACACCGGGAGGGCCATACAGGCACAGGATGGGAGCCTTCAGGTCGCCTCGCAATTTGAGTACTGACAGATGCTCCAGGATGCGGTCTTTGACTTTCTCCAGCCCGTAGTGGTCGTGGTTGAGTTTTTCTTCCACCTTCTTCAGGTCGAAGTTGTCCTCGGTGTAGGAGTCCCACGGCAGGTTGAGCATATTGTCAAGGTAGGCATACTGGACCGAATAGTCGGGCGTCTGTGGATTCAGGCGTTCCAGTTTGCGCAGTTCTTTCTCAAACTGCTTCTGCACCTTGTCGTTCCACTTCATCTTCTTGCCGCGCTCCTGCAGTTCCTCGATATCGTCGATGTCAGTACCCAGTTCCTCCTGGATGTTGCGTATCTGCTGCTGCAGGAAGTGCTCACGCTGCTGCTGCGACAGGTCCTCGCGGGTGCGCGACTGGATGTTGGCTTTAATCTCCACCAACTGCTCTTCACGAGAGAGCAGGCTGTAGAGCAGGTAGCCGCGTTTCTTGATGTCGTGCTCCTCGAGCATGTGCTGTTTCTGCTCAGGCTCAAACGCGATGTTGGTGGCCAGGAAGTTGAGCAGATAGAACGGGTTGTCGATGTTCTTCATGGCAAACGACAGGTCGCGACCGTTGTTGCCCATATTGCGCAGCATGCGCATCGTCACCTCGACAATCGACTGCAGCAGCACCTCAAACTCCTTGTCGCCAGCCAGTGGCAGCCGTTCCTCGACAAGATTGACTGAGCCATGCAGATAGGGGCTTACACTGGTGATGCATTCCAACTCACACACCGAGCGTCCCTGCAGGATGACATTGGTCGATCCGTCGGGCAACTCGAGCAACTTGATGATGGTGGCAATGGTGCCGGTGCGGTACAGGTCCTTCTCCACCGGGTCATCAACATGGCTGTCGTACTGGCAGAACACGGCGATGGGCTGATGGCGCTCGGTAGCTTCCTTGATGAGGCGCATCGATGAGTCGCGACCCACCGAGACGGGCATCGTCATCGAGGGATACAGCACCATGTTGCGCAAGGGCAGCACGGGAATATCTTCTGCTTTGTCGCCGACGATGTCGATGTTGTCATCGCTCTCGTGAACCTCGGTAAAGATAGGCACCACACGGGCTCCGCCGTCGTTCATATCGGCATCTATGTTGTCAAGAAAATCTATCATATCTTGTTGTCATTCTTTGTTATAGGGCTATAATCGCCCAAATTGGCTGGCAAAGGTACAAAAAACCATTGAATTGAACACGCCATCGTTCCTTTTTAATCAAAAATAACACAACAAGCGGCACCCACCACTGTGGGCACCGCTTGCCGTTGCATTGAAAGGTCGTCTCAGGGCTTTACTTGATGACCTTCACGCTTTGGGTTGAACCGTCGCTATAGGTGCGTACGATGATGTTTACACCATTCACGGGTTCGCTGTACTCGATACCGCGGATGTCATAGTAACGCTCGCTGACAACGGTCTTGGTCACCTGGGTGTCGTTGACTGCAGAGGGAATATGTACCACGCCAAACTGGCCACTGGCCGGGGTGGTGTGCACATTGTCCGTGGTGGGCAGTGAGTAGATACCGATATTGCCTCCGGCACATACCAGGTTGCCTGCATAGTCAAATGCCATCTGGAAGATGGAACCTGCACTGTTGCGGGCATCGGCCTTGTAGGAGAACTTGGGCGAGATTATCGGTGTCGTGTCGTCCCAGGTCAGGTCGAAGAACTGCAGTATGCCGCTGCCGTCGTTGATGACCAGCATGTCGGCGGCATCGTTCACGGTGAAGCCGGCACGGTCACTACCGTTGAGCATCTCGTTGTAGGGAGCCTTGCCCGAGTTGAACTTCACATTGCCGTCGTTGTCAACAAACATCAGTGAAGGTACGCCCGAGGCATTGTTGCCGGCACTGCGGTACTGCGATACCCATACACCGCGGCCACCGGGATCGGCAACCACATTACCATTGGTGTTGGCTTGCCATGCACCGATGTCGTAGTACTGGGTAGGAGCGGTATTCCAGGTGTCAACCACATCGCCGTTCTCGAGGCCGATGTTGTAAACACCCACGCCATTACCGAAGTCTTCAAGGTATACATACAACTTGGTGTCGGCACCCTTGCCGCCGATGCCAACGCCAGGAGTCGAGGAACCGACATTCTGTCCGTCGTTGACAATCAGACCACTGCTCTGGCGGGTTCCTACAAAGAACTCGGTCCAGTCTTCGTCAATATGGCCGGGCTTGGCAATGTATACACCCGATGCACCATCGCCCCAGTCGGGTACATAGAGGTTACCCTGGGCGTCGATGCCCATGCGGTAGTTGCTGCCCCAGTTGTGGCCACCGCGATAGAGTTCCTCGCTGACGCGCTGACCCATGGCATCGCATACATAAACACCATTGGTTGCAGCACCGCTGCCGGTACGGTTACCGGCATAGATGGTACCCATGTTGGGACTCTCGGGCGACTTGTCGACCGCAACGAACAGCTGACCGCTATAGTTCTGGCCGGTCGGGTTGATGCGCTGGATGGTTGTGATGTTTTCGCCCTCAAGGGTTACATTCCAGCTCAGGTCTTCACCCGACTGGGCGGGCAGGTCATCGATATTCAGGGTAATGCTGTTCTCACCCTTCTTTACATCGGGAACATCGATGATGGCCACTACATTGCCTTCTGCATTATAGAATGTGATGTAGGCGTTGACGGCATCATCGTTGGCGTTGAACGAGAATACATATTGGTCGTTGTCGTTACTGTATTCCAGGCCGTAGGCATAGATGCCTGCAATGGCGGGCTGCTGACTGGGCAGGGCCTGCCACTTGGTGATCTTCTTGTCCTGCATCAGGTACAAGTAGATGTTTTCGCCCTTGACGGCTGCACCGGTCGACATGAACTGGCTGGCCAGCGGGGCAAGGTCGGTGTTGGTGGTCGGTATGAGCGCCGTCTGGTCCATGCCGGCGGTAATGTCATACAGTTTGATGCCACCAACGGCTTCTCCCTCCATATAGGGCGTTACCATGTACTGGTGCTGGGCATACTTGAAGAACGATACACCCACAGCGGCAGCATCGTCCTCGTCGCTCTCGAAGCGGCCAACCACCTCACTGTCGGTTTGGTTGGTTTTGGCTGTTGCCACCTCGAACGGCAGAGTCTGGTCACCGTCAAGCACTATATTGTCATCGTTGCGTGGCGAGAGCGTCAGCACGGGCTCGCCAATCTTGGGCAGCGTGAAATTGCTGCTGGCGTTGATGGTTTTCTCAGTGAAGATGGTGCTGGTAATCTGGTCGTTGGCAACGGCGAGTTTGAGGAACCTCATGCCTCCGACGGCGCTGCTGCCGTTGGTGCCTATAACGGTCACGAGACAGTCATCAGCACCTCCATCGATTGCCAGAGCCTGCGGACGGTATCGGTAGAAGTTGGCCGAACTCTGCGTGGTTACCCACTCAACGGGATCGCTGTCAAAGTCGGTCCACTTGAACAGGCGCAGCGTGCCGCGCTCGAAGCCTTCGTCAACATAGGTCGGGTCGAACTGGGTCAGAACGCTGTTCATGCCCACCAACTGGTTGTCGGCGGTGAAGCAGATGTCGGTCAAGCGGCTGTAGAAGCCTGCATTATTGGGCTCAGCCTCGGCAATGCCGTTGATGCTCAACTCCTTGACGATAGTCTTGTCGATGTTGTTGATGAGGTATACATGGGGCATGCCGTTGTCGTTGGTCAGCACGACTGTGCTGTCGCCGCGCACGAGCATGCGTTTCACTTCACCTGCCAGGTCGTAATCGGTGCCGCCGTCATTCTCGAGGTAGAGTTTCTCGGGGGCATTCACATAACCGGGCAATTCGGGCTCGGGATAGTTGGGATACAGGTCCTCGGGAACTACATAGTCCTCGGCCTCAAGCAGGGGAACGGCATAGGTCGTCTTGTTGGCCTCGACGACGATGTTGCCGGCTGCGGCTGCGATGAGGTCTTTCCACTCGCTGTCAACAGCGGCTGCAGTATAGTCACCCAGGGCCTTGAAGCCCTCGGCCTGGACACCCAGGGTGTAGGTGCCGGGCTCCAGGTTCTCAAACACGAACACACCGTTGTAGTTCTGGTCGGTAGTGTAGGTGCCCACGGCTTGTCCGTTCTTGAACAGGGTAACCACGGCGCCGTTGACGGGAGCCCACTGGTCCATCGTGCCTGCACTGTAGTTGTACAGGTTGTTGACAAGGTGGTTGTGGAGGTCCTTGACGGTACCCATGATGTAGCCCTTGCTCTCGGGATTCAGCCCGAAGTATTCGCCGATACCACGGGCGATGCGGATACCCTCCTGATGGCAGTAGTCCATGTTCAGCGCGCGGTGGCGGGCAGGCTGGTAGGTGTGGAAGTAGCCTTCAACCAGGAAGCCGGGAGCGCCGTGTTTGAGCACGCCCAGATAGCCGACATATTCAATGCCGGTATTCGGGTCGACACGGGGCGATGAACTGCCGTAGAAGTCGATATCGCCGCGGATGTTGGGACTGTTGGGCCCATAATGCGACATCGGGTCGATCTCGTTGGTGTAGAACAGTGGCCAGCAGGTCGTGGCCCTGTCGCGGCTGCCCGCAGTGAGGTCTCCGCCTGCTCCGTCATGTCCGCGATAGAGCATCAGCGGATAGTTGGTCGCTGTGCCGTCGGTGGTAGCGTTGGAGTGATGCGACAGGAACATGTCATAGTTGCCCACCTCGACTTCCTCGCAGATTTCTGACAGGGGGCGGTTATAGATTTCGGCATCCTCGGCTCCCGCAACATAGGGATACGGGCCGTTTTTCCATCTCGACATCGTGATGTTCTCGGGCTTCACACCCATATTGATAAGCGTCAGACGGGTCTGGAGAGACTTCCACAGGTTGGTGTTGCTCTCGTAGAAACCGCAAGTGTCAGGACGGCCTGTCTCGGGCAACATGGGGTAGGGGATGGTCGCCATCGGGCGGTCGTTGGGACCCCAACTGCCGTGGCCCGGATTCAGGTAGATGCGTACTTCATCGGCGGTTCTCGCCTGCATTGCGCCTGCAGCCATGATGGCGGCTACGGCAAGTAATAAGATCTTTTTCATAGCGGTCATGGCGATGGTGCTGTCGTCGGTCAGCACTTGGGTCTTGCCGTCGAGCGTGGCGGCAACGATGGTCGAGGCGTAGATGAACTCGCCGTCATCCTTGTCAAGCATGCCGACAATCGTGTTGTCGTCATACCAAATGGGAGCGCGCATCTTGCCCACCTTGTGCACATTCTTGCCATCAAGGTCGCACACATAGGCACCGTGGGCGGCTTGATAGAACAGCACCTTGGTGCCGTCGGGCGACAGCGAAGGCCACATGTAACTGTACTCGGTGCCGTTGGGCGACAACTGGCGGGTCTTGCCGTTGATGGTAATCATCAACTGGCCCTTGTTGATCGATAGCACGGGCAGTTTCTGCGCCTTGGCGCTGCCGATGGCCTTGCTGCTGAACTTGCCCTTGTTCACGGCGCCGGCGCTGGTGGCGTCGACCGAGTAACCCTGCAGGTCACGGGTGGGTTTCACCAGCACCTGGCTCTCACCACTCGTCAGGTTGACGCTCTTGAGCGTCGACAGCCTCAGGTGCTTGTCGTTGAATGAACCCTCGCGGTAAACGACCGTCTGGCCGTCGGGCGAGATCTTCACATTGTGGCCAGCGCTGGGAGCAGTGCTCAGTGTCTGGCTTTCACCATTCGTCAGGTCATACTTGACGAGGCCCTGGTTGGTGGCACTGGTCAGCAGCAGGTAATCGCCCTGGGGGCTGATTGCCGCTACCGATGCCTTGTCAGGCAAGGTGACCTTGTCGATCGAGGTCACATTCAGTACCTGGCCCATTGCACTCATCGAGAAACCCAACGCCAATGCTAAAAGAAGTTTTCTCATCATGATGGTTAATGGTTTTATAAGTTAAACAATAGATGAAATTATAGAAATGGATTGATTTCTGATTGAATGCAGCAAATTTAATCAAAAATATGTTTAAAACAAATAAAATCTGTTTAAAAATTTTTAAAATGGCGCTCAAAACTGTCGCTTTATTATAATTGATAAGAAAAGAAATGGAGAGCGCCATGCGCCCTCCATTGTCGGTGATATCGTGTCAGTCTCTTAGAAATTACTTGAAGAGAAAGAGATCATTGATCGACCTCTTGATGTTCACATGCTTGATGGCATGGGCAAACATCTTGTCAAGGCTCAGGATCCTTACCTTGGGACACTTGTCGGTGTCAAAGGGGATACTGTCACTGATGACCAGTTCATCCAAGCCGCTGGCCATGACCCTCTCGCTGGCGGGGTCGCTCATCACGGCGTGGGAGATGTAGGCACGCACCGAGCGGGCACCGTTTTCCTTCATCAGCGAGGCGGCCTTGCAGATGGTACCGGCGGTGTCCACCATGTCGTCGATGAGAATCACATCCTTGTCCTGGACATCACCGATGATGGTCATGCTCTCGACCACATTGGCCTGCAGGCGGTGCTTGTGGCACAGCACGAGCGGGGCGTTGAAGTATTTGGCGTAGGAATTGGCTCGCTTGGCTCCACCAACATCGGGCGAGGCGATGACCATGTCTTTGAGATTCAGTGAGGCGATGTCGGGGACAAACATCGTCGAGGCATACAGGTGGTCAACCGGGATGTCAAAGAAGCCCTGGATTTGGTCGGCATGCAGGTCCATCGTGATCAGGCGGTCAATACCGGCGGCAATCAGCAGGTTGGCGACAAGTTTTGCGGCAATCGACACGCGGGGCTTGTCTTTGCGGTCCTGACGGGCCCAGCCGAAGTAGGGGATGACGGCGATAACCGAATGTGCCGAAGCACGCTTGGCGGCATCAATCATGAGCAGCAACTCCATCAGGTTCTCGCTGGCGTTGAATGTGGACTGCACGAGATAAACCTCGGCGCCACGCACCGGCTCCTCATAGCAGACCTCAAACTCGCCGTCGGCAAAGTGTGCGATGTTGATTTTACCCAGTTCTACACCTAGTTGTTGAGCAATCTTCAGGGCTACATAACGCGAATTAGTGCCCGAGAATACTTTCATTTCAGCCATAACAAGATTTCAATTTAGTTTTACCTCTGCAAAATTAATTATTTTCTGCCGTTCAACCCCTATATTATCATCAAAATATTTTCAAAAAAACACAGCATAGTTGAACTCTGAGACTTATCAGGACTGAAAAACGATAAAATACTGGCTCTTGAACCCCGACGGCTGAAAAGTTTTATGTAATTTTGCACTGCAGAAAACCAATCAACAACAACAATACAATGCCTAACAACACGAGAGAGAAGAAACTTGAGGCCTTCGGCCGCCTGCTCGACATTCTGGACGAGTTGCGTGTCAAGTGCCCATGGGACCGCAAGCAGACCAACGAGAGCCTGCGACCCAACACCATCGAGGAGACGATGGAACTCGCCGATGCCATCATGGATGAGGACAGCGAGAAAATACGCAAGGAATTGGGTGACGTGCTGCTGCACATCGTCTTCTATGCCAAAATCGGTGACGAGAAGGGACAATTTGACATCGCTGATGTCTGCGATGCCCTGTGCGAGAAACTGGTCTACCGCCATCCTCATGTCTTTGGTGACGAGAAGGCCGATTCGGCGGCTCAAGTGCTCAAGAATTGGGAGTTGATCAAGATGAGCGAGAAGGACGGTAACAAGATGGTGCTCAGCGGAGTGCCACGCAGCCTGCCGTCGCTCATCAAGGCTGAGCGCGTCCAGGAGAAGGCTGCCAATGTCGGCTTTGACTGGCAGCAGCGCGAGGATGTGTGGGACAAGGTGCGCGAGGAGTTCAACGAGGTAGAGGCCGAACTCAAGGGCAACAGCGAGGTTGACCGTGAAAAGGAGTTTGGCGACCTGTTTTTCTCTCTCATCAATGCGGCCCGTCTCTATGATGTGCGGCCCGACAATGCCCTCGAACGCACCAATCGCAAGTTCATCGCTCGGTTCAACTACATCGAGCAAAAAGCCAACGAGCAGGGACGGCATGTCAATGAGTTGACCCTGGCCGAGATGGACGAACTCTGGAACGAAGCCAAAGCTCAGCATCTGGGCGAATAATACTTGAAGTATTACTTTAAGTAATAAATCTAAATCAGTTAGTATTTAAATTATAAAACCGCTTTAATATGAAGGTTTGTGTGACCGAGAAACCCAGTGTGGCACGAGATATTGCCCGCTTGCTTGGTGCCAACGACAGGCATGACGGCTACTTTGAGGGCAACGGGTATCAAGTGACATGGACCTTTGGACACCTGTGCGAGCTCAAAGAGCCCAACGACTATACCGACCAGTGGAAAAGATGGAGTCTCGGGCAGCTTCCAATGATACCGCAACGATTTGGTATTAAGCTAAAAGACGATAAAGGTATCGAGCAACAGTTTAAGGTCATTGAACACCTGATCGCCGGGGCCGAAGAGGTCATCAATTGCGGTGATGCCGGCCAGGAGGGTGAACTCATCCAGCGATGGGTCTACCAGAAGGCGGGATGTGACAAACCCGTCAAGCGGTTGTGGATTTCATCGTTGACCGACGAGAGTATCCGCAAGGGTTTTCAGGAACTCAAGGGCGCTCAGGAGTTTGACAACCTCTACTATGCGGGTCTGTCCAGAGCGATCGGCGACTGGATCCTGGGCATGAACGCCACGCGCCTGTACACATTGAAATACTCGCAGTCACGCAATGTGCTCTCGGTGGGCAGGGTGCAGACACCCACGCTGGCTATGATTGTGGCTCGGCAACGCGAGATAGAAAATTTCGTGCCCGAAAACTTCTGGGAACTGAAGACCAAATACCGGGGTGTGGCCTTCAACAGCACGCGAGGCCGTTTCAAG
>ONYP01000104.1 GCA_900322135.1 uncultured Prevotellaceae bacterium | reverse complement strand
ATTTTGTTTTTTAGTTGTAAATGAGTAAATTTGCAGCCGATGAATGGGACAGAACACATTATTATCCAGGATCGGCTGACGGGAGTTAGCGCCTATGTCGGCTATCTGTGCCACGCCTATTGCCATCAGGGGGCATGCACATTTGAGTTTAATAACGGCACATATCGCATGACGGCTGGGGATTGCCTGCCAGCCTCGCCGACATGGGCATCATGCTTGCCGATGACACCATCAAGGCTATCGCAGACTCTACCGTCATCACTCCTGGCTGCTGCAAGCGCCTGACTCCCGACGAAATCGAGCAAATCCTCAGAGAATGCCGATAACCACCAGCAAATAAAGAAGCGGCCCCTGGCGAGGTCGCTTCTTTCACAGTTCTCTCAATGCCCTATTTACCTTGAAAGGTACTGCTTGACGTCGATGGCGGCACGGCAGCCGGCTGCGGCAGCGGCAATAGCCTGGCGGTAGTGCGGGTCGGCCACGTCGCCGGCGGCAAACACGCCCTCGACGTTGGTCGCTGTATTATGCCCCTTGAGCTTGATGTAGCCCTGTTCGTCAAGGTCGATCTGCCCGCCCAGGAACTCGGTGTTGGGACGGTGGCCGATGGCCAGGAAGAAACCGTCGATGGCGATGTCAAACAGTTCCTCCTTGTCGGTGCCCTTGAAGCGCACGAGGTGGGCGCCTTCCACGCCGTTCTCGCCATAGAGGCCCACGGTGTTGGTGTTGAACAGGATCTCGATCTTGTCGTTCTCCTGGACGCGCAGCTGCATAGCCTCGCTGGCACGCAGGTAGTCCTTGCGCACGATCAGATAGACCTTGTTGGCCAGGTGGCTCAGGTAGTCGGCTTCCTCACAGGCAGTGTCACCTCCACCCACGACGGCAACGACCTTCTTGCGGTAGAAAAAGCCGTCACAGGTTGCACAGGCCGATACGCCCTGCCCGGCATACTTCGTCTCGTCGGGCAGGCCCAGGTATTTGGCCGTGGCACCCGTGGCCACGATGATGGTGTCGGCTGTGAGTTGCTCACCGCCATCCAGAGTAACGAGAAAGGGGCGCTGGCTCATATCGATAGCCGTCACGAGGCCTGACTTCATTTTCGCTCCTAAGTTCACGGCCTGCTGGCGCATGTTGTCCATCAACTGGAAACCGTCGATGCCCTCGGGAAAACCCGGGAAGTTCTCGATGGTCGTCGTCTGAGTCAACTGGCCACCCACCTGCAAGCCCTCGATGAGCAAGCAGTCGATAGCCGAGCGCACCAGGTAAATCGCAGCAGTGTATCCGGCAGGGCCGGATCCGATAATCAATGATTGGGTATGGTTCATTTGTTGTAAGTTGTAAGTTGTAAGTTGTTGTGTGGATCGTGGCTGAGCCACGGTTTAATAAAACTACTTTAGCACTTCATCCAGGAAGTCGTAGAAAGTGGGATCCTCGCCTAATATAATGCGTGTTATTTTACCCTCGGGGGTTAATGAATACCGATAATAGTTTTTTCATTTTTGCTGTTGATAATCTATAAATGACGTTTTTGATGAAATTCGGGTGGTTTATTACCCTCCACCCGAATCTCCAATATGAACATCACTTGAATTTATGAAAAAACTTATTATTCATTTCCGAAGAGTTCGGCGAGTTTTTGAGCAAGGAACTCCCCACGGGCATATTCTCCCGACTCGATAACGGTGAGGGTTTCGGCATCAATAGCATCGGCAGCGCCCATAGTGTCCAGGAAATTGGGCCATTGCAACTGTTCCTGCTGGAGGGCTTTGCGCCATGCAGCCTCGTTCTTGTCGATGCTGATGCTCACGACCTCAAATCCCTTATCCTTGTAGAGATCGTAGAGTTTTTTGACATTGGGAATTTCCTTGCGGCAGGGTCCACACCACGATGCCCAGAAGTCGATAAGCAACAACTTTTTGCCCTGTGCCAGGTCTTCAAGTGTCAGTTCCTTGCCGTCATCGCCTTTTACGGTCAATTGCTTGGCTTTCTGGCCAGTATCACCGGCTGGCATGATCTCGTCAATCATCTTCTTGCCGTACCAGCTCTGCTGTGCCTCGGGCGATAGAGATTCATAGAGAGGCTTATCATTGGCTGAAAAATAGGTCCACAGATAGATGGCCATCATCGGGCCCCAATAAGTATCCTTGTTCTCATCGACGATGCCCTTGTAGGTCTCCTCTACCTTGGCAAAGAAATCCTTCTCAGCTTTATCGAAGGCCTTGTATTCCTCGGTCTCCATAATCTGTTTCTCTCGGGCACTGTCCTTAGCCATTCGGGCTTCGTTAACCTGTTGGATAATCTGGGCGTGCTGCTCGTGATAGTCATTGAAGAGCTTGTCGAGATCGGCGCGACGCTGCTTGTAAACATTGAACTTGTCGGTCAGCGGTGATCCCTTGACAGTGACGTCCCAAGTGTAATTGATTACTCCGTTCTGGTCGGGCTCACCCTTGGTGGCCTTGCCCTCAATAGTGATATCTCCCTTCTCGAGCATAAAGGTCTCGACACCATACGAGTCTTTGACCATGAGGTTGACACAAATGGGCATCGGCAGGCTGTCGCCAATCTCACCCTTGAAGGTAAATTTACCGCCATTGACTGTAGCCTCGGCAATAGGCGATTCATTGTCGTGACTCATAGGCACGAGTTGCACAATGGTGCCATCGTCAAGTCCGGCAACATTACCCTCGACCTTATACTGACGGGAATTACAACTGCACACGAGCATGCACAACAGGCATGCGAATAATACGTTCTTCATTACTCTATAATCATTTAACGTTCAACATTCTGGGTTACGGTACCATTGCCTGAATTAGTTACAGCACCCATGGGGAAGGGCATTACCCACATGTGACTGTTGGGCGAGAGCGAGTAGTTCTTGCCACCCTCGACCTTGGTCAAGGTGCGGGCATGAGCCGGCTCAAGGTTTAAGCGACGAGCGTCACAGAAAGGGATGATCGTCTGTACCAAGGCATCATCCTTGACCTTGACGATCAAGTCGATAGCGGCATCGGCACTGGCAGCGGTCAAGTCTTGGTAGAACTCGGGAAGGATGCGTTTCTGGCGCACCTTGTTGAGCACCTCCATCGCGCCAGCGACATTGCCCGTGCGGGCCAAGCACTCGGCTTGGATGAGATAGATCTCGGTTGTCGTCAAGCCGCCACGGTTATAGTAACCGCCCGTGTTGGGGTTGTAATAGGTGGCACCTGCCATGGTGCGGATTTTCCAGCGGCTCATGAAGTGGGCATCGCCCTGTTCAAAGCGGCTGCCGCGGTCTTCACGCATCTGCAGGTCATTGCCCGAGTAGGAATTATTACCATGACAAAAGATGTAGTTCTCCACATAGTCAAAGCCCATGGGCGAAGTGATCGTCTGATAGACGTCAGGGGCACTCAGTATGTCAGCATTGTCATTGTAGAACTGTACCCAGTCAAACAGTTGATTATTGCGTTTCAGCGCCTCATCGGCATTGGTCAGGGCTTCCTGGTAGTGGCCCATCTGCAGGTGGACGCGTGCGGCCAGCGCATAGGCGGTCGCCTTATCGGCATAGAGCACGTTCAATGCCTTTTCGGGCAGTGCAGGCAAAGCCTCGTTAATATCCTGAAGAATGAAATCATAGATTCCCTGGACCGAAGGCTGCGTGTAGGAAGCACCCACCTCGGCACTGGTAATCAGGGGTACACCGCCATCGGTAGCCGCTGTCGCTGCGTCATAGGTCTTGGAATAATAGTTCACGAGGGTGAAATACTTCATGGCCCTCAAGATCTTGGCCTGTGCTACAACTTGCCCCCGCTCGGCATCGGTGGCTTCGGTCGCTGTGGGCGCATTCTCGATAAGCAGGTTGGCGGTAGAGATACCGGCATATCCATTGTAATAGGTTGTCTCATCACTCTTGTTCATGGCAACGCGGTCAGCATCCTCATTCCAGAAGTAGTTGGCATTCCACAACTCATAATAGGACAGGTTGCCATCCGAGACATAGCGATCGTTGAGCAGGAGGATCGCCTGTGTCACATCTTCACGGCAGTTAGTGTTCTCATCGGCAAGCATGACCGAGAAGTCGTTGAGCGTGGTGGGAATCTTCTGTCCCTTAGGCACATTGCTCAGATAATCATCACAACTGCACAAGCATGCAAGCAGCACCAGGCAGGATCCTAAAAGCAGTCTATTTATCTTAGTTTTCATATCTCTCAATATTATAGTTGTTAGTTGTTATTTTCCGGTTTTTTAGAAATCCAGATAGAGGCCGAAGACATAGTTGGGTGCATTGTAGCCACCCAACAGGTACTTGGCCGAGGTGCTCTTGGCAAACGTCACGGCATTCTCCACATTGAACTGGAGGCGCGCACGGCTCAGGCTGATGTTACGCAGCCAAGCGTTGGGGAGGTTGTAGGCCAGCGAGATATTAGCAAGGCGCAGATTGGTCGCGCTGATGACATTATTGTCGGCATAGCCGTAAATCGTGCGCGACGCATCGCTGAACAAGGGGTTCTCGCCAAAGATGGCTGCGGGTATGTCGGTCTTGACCTCATCACCAGGATGACGCCATCGGTTGGTTATATCCTTGTTGACTGCACCCAAAGAGGTCACATAACTCCACAGCGTGTAGTTATAAGCCGAGTTAAGCATGGGCAGGTCGGTATTGCGCATCTTGTGTCCACCCTGGAACAGCCACATACAAGACAAGTCAAACTGCTTGTAGCCCAGATTGAGGTGGAGCGATGCCATGTGCATTGGCTCGGTGCTGCCTGCATAGATGATAGCGGCCAAGTCCGAAGGATTAGAAGCCGTTGCATTACCCGAAGCATCCAGCACCTGAGGCAGACCGTCGGCGCTCAAGCCAGCCCACTTATAGGCATAGATGGCATTGTAAGGATTACCCACGATGGGATAAGCATCGGGATAGTCAAGCTGGAGGAAATAAACCGGAGCCTCCACATTGACATAAACCACCTTATTATTGTTATAGCTGTAGGTTGCCGTAGCATCAAAACGGAAGTCGTCAGTACGGACAATCTGACCGTTCAAGGTGAGTTCCACACCACGGTTACGCATCTTGCCATTGTTAATGCTATAGGTCGTGTAACCGAAACCCTCGGTAGGCACGCCCATCGTATTGGCCAGCAGGTCAGTACCCATCTTGTTGTAGAACTCAATGCTACCGTTCAGGCGATTGTTCAGCACTGCGAAGTCCAGACCGATGTTGGTCGTGGCGGTTTTCTCCCAACGCAGGGTGGGATTGGGACGGGTGTTCACCGAGCCATAAACACCGCCCACGTTGGCGTTATTGTAATAGCTTGCTGTCATATAGGGGGCTGCATCCTTGGCGATATTACCGGCAATACCATAAGATGCACGAAGCTTAAGACGGTCCACCCAGCTGACATGGAACCACGGTTCACGGTCGATGTTCCATCCGGCGCCAATGCTCCAAATGGGCTTGTTCTGGTACTTGGAGCCCGTTCCCCACAAGTTGGAGCGGTCCCAACGGATGCTTGCCGAGAGCATGTACTTGTTGTCATAGGTATAGGCTGCATTGGCAAAGAAGGACACGAAGCGGTTGTCGATATTACGCAGCGATGCGAAGTCTCTGGGGTTCAAGCCGTAGCCACCCATCAGGCCATAGGTATTATACAGCACATTCTGGTCAACCAGCGAGAAGGTGAGCATGTCGGGGTCATAATTATAGAGCGTGTTGTTGTCATAGTCGATGACCGTCTTGCGCACCTCATGACCCAGCAAGGCAACCAAATTGTGCTTGTCGGCAAAAGTATTCTCGTAATTCAACTGCTGACGGAAAGTGTAGGCCTTGGACGTCTGGTTAGAGCGGTAATAAATGTGACCCAGGGGCACATTGAGCGTCGCCTCGCCTGTACCATAGTCATCGCTGGCATACTGACCGACCAAATTACGGACATAATAACTGTCCTTGTCATAGAGCTGATGCGCCTTGTCGTAGGCATACTCATACTGGAACATCACATTGTACTTGAAGTTCATTGGCAGATCGATATCCAGCTTGGCGTAATTGCGGCTGATGAACTCATTAGTGGTGCGGATATTGCGGCCAATTTCATCAAGCGGGGTGATGTTGTAATCGGGAAGACCATAACCCATGAGAATTGCAAGGTCTGACGCTCCAAGTCGGGATTCCTGGGTGGAGGTAAAATTGGTGCCGTCGTCGTTGCGCAGGCGGTCATAAGGCATATAGGAGTAACCGGGGTTCATGGGATCATAGGTTTGCAGGTTACTCTTCTTGTAATAGGTATAAGTTCCGACGTTCAGCATCAACCAGTCGGTAATATCCAGCTGGTCACGCAGGTCGATATCCCACGAATTGTCGTTGGTGAACTTGTCGTTCATCTTGTTGTTGCGGTAGGTGACAGCAGCACGGAAGTTATTGTTGTCACTTGCACGGCCCACGCTCAGGTGATACTGCTGGTAGAAGGCGTCACGCTTGGCATACTTGGCCACATCATCGAAGTAGCGGTAGCCCATCGATGCGAGCTGATTCAAACGGCTCTCCATTTCGCTTTGCGAGATGTTACCTGCATAGTAGTTGGCAATGGTCTGAATACCTTGTGAGGTATAGACCTTGTCGTCGATGATAGAGCGGGCATAGTCGGCAGGGCCATCGCCCTGCAGGTTGGGGTTAGTTGCGGCCCACTCGCGCTCCAGGTCGATGATGTCGGCGGCATCAGTCAAGCGGCTCTTGTTAAAGGAATAGGGATGCCAGGTCAATGATGTGTTAAAAGACACATTGGTGCGCTTGCCCTTGGCCTTCTTGGTCACAATGACAACGACACCATTGGCGGCACGGGCACCATAGATGCTGGCTGCAGCCGCATCCTTGAGAATGGTAATGCTCTCAATCTCATTGACATCGATATTGGGCACGTTTTCGTTTAGCCCACCCCACTCGTCATAGCGAGTCGATTCGACGGGGAAGCCATCGATCACATACAACGGGTTGGTCACACCATTCATCGTTGTGGTACCACGAATGAGATTGCTGTTGGTGTTGAAACCGGCGACCTCACCCTCAAGCAACTGGGACAAATTATCATAACGCTTGTTAATGAGATTGTCGGCAGTCACCTTGGCAAACGAACCCGTGGCTCTCTCCTTGGAAATCTGCTGATAACCCGTCACCACCACATCGTCCAAGACATTGGCGTTATCCTCGAGGATGAGGACACTGTTACTGGAAGCCGCTTTGCGCTCGACAGTCTTTTTGCCGATATAGGAATAGACGAGTGTGCTATTGGGATCCACACCCTCCAGCACATAGTTGCCGTCCATATCAGTCACCGTGCCGTTATCGGTACCCGAGACGCGCACAGTAACACCGGTGAGCGGTTCGCCGTCGGCATCCACCACCTGTCCCTTGACCGAGCGCTTGGATACCTGGATGAAACGGCCTTCAACAGTGCTGGTCAAAGGCAGACCCTTAATGAGTGCTTTGACCGCATCGGGAGCAGTGGCGTTAGTCACATCGGCTGTCACCTTGTAATCCTTGACAGCCTCGTAGGGATAATTGATCTTGTAATAACCTGATTGTTGCTCCACTTGCCTGAAAGCATTGGGCAACGGCGTCTGGTTGAGGCAGTATCAGCAGGCACAACAATGCGATGAGTTTTCTCTTGTCCATTTGTAATACAGATTTAGTTTAAGATTTAACTTATTCTGTTTCTAATACTAAGAAAAAATAAGCGGGGTACAAGACTCCGCTTCATATTCAAGATTTTAACATTTCTTAATTAATGATGACCATATTGCCATCCACCTCGGCATGGACAACGCCCAAAGCATTGAGGTTGGCAACGGCTTCACGCAGGCTCTTGCTTCGCTCGACAACGAAGTGCAATCGCAGCTGCATCTTGCTCCTATCATCAAACGATACGTTCACACCATACCATCTTGCCAATTCCTGCATGATTGAGAATAGCGATTCATTATCAAAATAGAAAAAACCTTCCTTCCATTGGGTGATGGGGTAAGTGTCCACGGCCTTAACCGCCAGTTGAGATCCTGTAAGTGCAGCCTGCTCTCCAGGTGACAATATCTGGGCCAAGTCTCCCGTTTTGACCTGCACACGTCCTGAAACGAGCGTAACAGACGCATCTTTGCGGGAATAGGCCCGCACATCAAACGAAGTGCCCAACACACGTGTCGACAAGTAATCGGTGTGCACAATGAATGGGCGCTTGACATCCTTTTTTACCTCAAAATAGGCTTCGCCCTGGAGACGGACCTCGCGCGTATTGCCATTGAATCGGTCAGGGAACTCAAGGCGGCTCTCGGCATTGAGCCATACCTTGGTGCCGTCGGCAAGCGTTAGGTGATAATCTTGACCACGGGGAATGGACAAAGCCTTCAATTGGGCCGACGTGGTGGCCGCTGTTGACTTGTCAAGTGCCATTTCTTCCTTGATGTGCCGAGCATGGCCATCGTCGGTAGTGATAGTCACCGCATCGATACTGTCAGGTACATGAACAGCAAATGAGTTGGTATTCACATTGACGGGCAAAGATTCCTGTAAACCAGACCAATAGCGATAACCGACAATCAATGTAATAACAGCAGCGATGCCCGCAGCCCAACGGGCAAAGGGAACCATCCTGTGCCATAACGGTTGCGAGACATGACTCGATGCATCTTCCTCTTCCATTACCAGCAAATCCAATCGCCGGCTAACGTCATGCCACGCAGCCTCGACATCGGGCGCACTGGCGTGCTCACGGTTCATGGCACTTTGCAACTCCCATTGTTCCAGCGGGGTCAGTGGCTCTTGTCCTTCAATATGCTTGTTGTCTTGTTCCATTTCACTAATTCATATACGCTAAAAGCAATAGTGGTACAAACTTTAACATTTTTTTACCCAATGACACGCGCATTTGGGCAAAGGATCGCTGAACGATCTTCTTCACGCCATCGACGGAGATTCCCAACATGTCAGCGACGTCCTGGTTGCTCTTCTGCTCGTAAAACCGCAAATATAACACGCGTCTGACACGCTCGGGTTGGCGATTTAACTCCTCCTTGAGCGCCTCAATGCGAGCTTCATATTTTTCCCAGTCGGTATCGGTATAGTTTTCCTGCTCATGAATGACCTCATCCAGTAGCGGCACGTAACGGTTCTGGTGGCGCAGTTGGTCCAAACTGCGATTGCGTACGCTGGTAAATAGGTAGGACAACGCGGTATCCAGAGCAATTGTCTCGCGCAGTTTCCACACGTTGACAAACACGTCGCTCACCACATCGCGTGCCACATCCTCATCATGAACGATGTCAAGGGAATGATAATACAGCCGCTCAAAGTTTTGTTTGAACAGTTGCTCATATTCATGAACCGTCATGGACACACCCTTGGTCATCACTCTTATTATTAATCTATGTTCTGGCCACAAAAGTAATCATTTTTCGTCAAACTCTCACATCATATGAAAAAACAGTTACATAAAAAAACGTCTACGACAATACAAAAATATGTACCCCTATGATGTATTATGATGTATAAATGACAAACGATTGAAAAAAAAATAAATTTTGCAACCAAATAACCAAACGATTATGATGAAGAAGATTGCGACATTGTTGAGGGCGAAATTGTCTTTACAGGTAAAATCGACAAGGGCTGGCATGTGTATTCCACCAACCTGGGCGATGCAGGACCCACTGAGGCATCCATTACCTTCTACAAGAAGGACGGTGTGGAACCAGTGGGTAAACTTAAGGCTGTAGGCAAGGAAATCTCTAAGTTCGACGAGATGTTCGGCGCCAAACTTCGTTACTTTGAAAATAACGTGCAGTTCGTGCAGAAGGTGAAGTTCACCAAGCCCAACTATGATATTGATGCCGACCTGGAGTACGGCGCATGCAACGACCAGTCGTGCCTGCCGCCGTCGAGCGTAAGCCTCAAGAAGGCAGGCAAGTCACCTGCCGTTGACGGTGAGGCCGACAAGAACAAGGAGGAAGAGAACAAGGCAAAGGCTGAGGCCGAAGCCAAGGCCAAAGCCGACTCGCTGGCTGCTTTGGTAGCCCTTGCTGCCGATAGCTCAGCGATTGGTGCCCCTGTGGATAGTGCTGCCATCGCTGCGCTTGACCATGACGCACTATGGCGTCCAGTGGTAGGCGACATTCAGCGCATAGATGGCACCGACAGTAACAATGGTAGCCGCTCGCTGTGGTACATTTTCCTGCTCGGTCTGCTTGGCGGACTGGTGGCATTGTTCACGCCGTGTGTGTGGCCCATCATCCCCATGACGGTGAGCTTCTTCCTCAAGCGTGCCAAGGATGACAAGAAGAAAGGCATTAAAGATGCCATTACCTATGGCATATCCATTGTAGTAATCTATTTGGCTCTGGGTCTTATAGTGACCGCCATCTTTGGTCCAAGCGCATTGAACGCTCTGTCGACCAACGCCGTGTTCAACATCTTCTTGTGTGCGCTGTTGGTGGTGTTTGCCCTGTCGTTCTTCGGCATGTTCGAGATTCGTCTGCCGAGCAAGTGGTCCAATGCTGTTGACAACAAGGCCAGCAAAACTAGCGGTCTGTTGTCCATCTTCCTGATGGCCTTCACTTTGGCTCTTGTGTCATTCTCCTGCACGGGTCCTATTATCGGATTCTTGTTGGTTGACTTCGCCACTAGCGGCAACTTCTGGGGACCAGCCATCGGCATGCTGGGCTTTGCTTTGGCCCTGGCGCTGCCGTTCACGTTGTTTGCCCTCTTCCCCTCGTGGCTCAAGTCGGCACCCAAGTCGGGCGGTTGGATGAATGTTCTCAAGGTCGTGCTCGGTTTCATCGAACTGGCGTTTGCCTGCAAGTTTTTCTCGGTGGCCGATTTGGCCTATGGTTGGCACCTGATGGACCGCGAGGTGTTCCTCTGCCTGTGGATTGCCATCTTTGGCCTGCTGGGTCTGTACTTGATTGGCAAACTCAAATTCAAAAGCGACATAGCCGAGCCTAACGACGCAATCAAGCCCATGCCTGTGATATGCATTATGGGCGGACTAATTTCGATAGCCTTTGCCATCTATATGCTGCCAGGCCTGTGGGGCGCACCATGCAAGGCCGTTAGCGCCTTTGCCCCGCCCATGAACACCCAAGACTTTAATCTCAACACCAAGGAGGTGCGGGCTGCCTATACCGACTATGAACAGGGTATGGCTGCCGCCGCCTCTGCTGGCAAACCTGTCTTCCTCGACTTCACAGGATTTGGTTGCGTGAACTGCCGCAAGATGGAGGCTGCCGTGTGGACCGATCCCAGCGTTGCCGACAAGCTGAATAAGGACTATGTGCTCATCTCTCTGTTTGTCGATGACAAGCGACCATTGCCCGAGCCCATCGAGGTCACCGAGGAGAATGGCGAGAAACGCACCCTGCGCACTATCGGCGACAAGTGGAGCTACTTGCAGCGCTACAAGTTCGGTAGCAACACGCAGCCGTTCTATGTATGCATCGACCCGCAGGGTAACGCTTTGAGTGGTTCGTTCAGTTACAAGGAGGATGTTACCGCTTTCCTCGACTTCCTCGACGGTGGCATGACGAAATTCCGCCAATAAAACAAAAAGGAAAACAATAAGTACAACAAATACAATAATTTAATTATTTGTCATCGTTGTATTCATTGTTTTTCTTTCTAGATAAATTAAGATATAATGATCGAGAAGAACATTAGAGAGCAGATTATCGCGTTGATGAAGCGCGAGGTGGTTCCTGCCGTGGGTTGTACCGAGCCCATGGCAGTAGCCCTGTGTGTGAGCCGTGCAACCGAGGCACTAGAGTGCCGACCCGAAAAAATCACAGCCTTGTTGAGTGCCAATATCCTCAAGAACGCCATGGGTGTGGGCATTCCCGGCACAGGTATGATCGGCCTGCCCATCGCTATTGCCCTAGGCGCTATCATCGGCAAGAGCGAGTACCAGCTCGAGGTCATCAAGGACGTATGCCCCGAGGCCATTGAGCAAGGCAAACAGTACATCGACGAGGGCCGTATCGACATCCAGTTGAAACAGGGTGAATGCGACAAACTCTATGTCGAGATCCTGTGCGAAGGCGACGGCCACACTGCCAGCGCCATCATCAGCGGATCACACACCCACTTTGTGAAGGTCACCCGCGACGACAAGGTGCTGCTCGATGAACTTGCCGGGCGCAGCAATGATGTCGACGATGGCGACATCGAGCTCAAGTTGCGTCTGGTCTATGACTTCGCCATGCAGGCTCCGCTCGACGAGATCAGCTTCATCCTCGAGACCCGCGACTACAACCTCAAGGCCGCCCAGGAGTCCATCAAGGGCAACTACGGCCACTGCCTGGGCAAGACCATGGACAGGCCATTGAGTCACGGCATCTTTGGCAACACCATCTTCTCCCGCATCCTCTCCAAGACCGCACTGGCCACCGATGCCCGCATGGGCGGAGCGCTGATTCCCGTAATGAGCAACAGCGGTTCGGGCAACCAGGGCATCTGCGCCACCAATCCCGTTGCCGTCTATGCCATCGAGAACGAGAACACCGAGGAGGAGCTCATCCGTGCCCTCACGCTGAGCCACCTCACCGCCATCTACATCAAGCAGAGCCTGGGCAAACTGAGCGCCCTGTGCGGCTGTGTGGTGGCCTCGATTGGCAGCTCGTGTGGCATCACCTACCTGATGGGCGGAGACTTTGAGCGCATCTGCTATGCGGTGAAGAACATGATTGCCAATCTCACGGGCATGATCTGTGACGGTGCCAAGCCCAGCTGTGCCCTGAAGATTGCGTCGGGCGTGTCGACCGCCCTGCTGAGTGCCGTGCTGGCCATGGAAGGCCGCCACGTCACCAGTGCCGAGGGCATCATCGACGACGACGTGGATCGCTCAATCCATAATCTGACCAGCATCGGAGCCGATGCCATGTGCGCCACTGACCACATGGTTCTTGACATCATGACCGGCAAATCGTAATAATATCAATTGATTTTTCATGCATCCATCAAAAGATAAAGCGGCAAAAGCCGCTTTGTTCGTTAAGTTTACCAC
>ONYP01000105.1 GCA_900322135.1 uncultured Prevotellaceae bacterium | reverse complement strand
GTATTGCTACCACCGCGCTGCCCCTCGACTTGCATGTGTTAAGCCTGTCGCTAGCGTTCATCCTGAGCCAGGATCAAACTCTTCGTTGTTGTATCTCGTCTTTTTTCTTTTCAGAATTAAATGAAAACGCAACACTCGACCGAAGTTTTTCCAGCTTAATCCCTGGCCTCTATTCAGGTTGAATCTCGTATCTTACTGCCTGATGTACATCGTTTTAAACGACTTGGAATCGACGGGAACAATCATTACATTGTCCCTTGTTCTCTTGTACTACTCGTTGCTGCAAACATGTCAAAGAGCTATTGTTTAGCGCCGCACCAGCGGCGAAAAGCGGTGCAAAGGTACTGCCATTTTTGAAACTGGCAAATTTTTTAGCAACTTTTTTTCGCCTAAGTTATTAACAATTTGCCCAAAAACAGTTTCAACCAGCTGTAAAACAGCTAGTTGAAACACGAAAAAAATTTTTGTTTTTTTTTGAAATTTCTTGAGGCGCTCCCCCAAAAACAGGTTTTCGTCACTGCATGATGCGGTAGACGCGCACCCCGATATTGGTCTTGGAACGCTCCAGATATTTGAACAGCGGCTTGCTCTCGAGCATAACCTTGCCACCGCTCATCGACGCGTCGAGCAGGTAGGGCTCTCCATTATCGACGATGATGATGCCGTTGTGTGACACATCAAGTCCCTCGTTCTTGGTCACCAGCGAGATGAAGTCGCCCGAACGCAATGCCGCCTTCACGGCCTTGTCATTCAGCCACGAACGCTTTAGATAAGGGAAGCGGTGGTTGCGCAACTCGTGTTTCCTGATTTTCTCGACCATTGCCGGGTCATCCTTGAGCTGGCGGTAACTGGCGGTGTGATGGGTCATGTAGTCAATGTTCTTGACCATATAGTCGGCATGGGGAATATCGGGTGTCACCTCTACAAGGTTACCACGCATGTGGTTGTCGATAATCCACTCGCTCATGTAATGAATCCTGGTGGAATAGTCGCCCATCTCGCCCCCGCGGTAGCGCACATTCTCGATGTGTGCGGCATAGTCCCGCCAAGAGCAGCGCTGCTCCATCGTGGTGCGCGTCAAGGCGTAGAGCGTCTCGATAAAGGTCAGACAATCGAGCTGGTGGATGTTGATGGTGAGCAACTCCTCGTCGCCCTCGAGCGTGTGGGCCACATAGGGAGTGCCCAACAAGTGGCGTGCATAGAACTCGACCAGGGCATTAGCGTCGGTGAGGCCACTCTGCTGGCCCAGCAAGAGCAAATTATTAATCACAGTGGTGTCGCTCTCGCAGTGGAAACGCATCCTGGCTAGAGTCGTGGCAGTACCTGCCGGGGCGGCCGTCCGAGCGTGGGTTGGCGCTGTGGCGGCTTGGGCTTCCTGCTGTTCCGTCGGTTGAGGTGCGCACGCCATCAAGATGCATGCCATCAAGTAGATTATTTCCTTCATCGTAGTATACCTTAAGTTGTATTAAAGCACAAAAGTATAAAAAAACTCAATCAAGTGGCCCTTTATCCAGATTTTTTGAACCATCTGCTTTACACATTATAAATATAAGAAAACAGTACGGCATCAAAATCCCGCAGCCCGATTGTGCCCCCGGTTCCCGCAAAGCGTACCTTCAGGGGCACAGGCTGCAATTCATTCTCCCTTGAGCACCCTCTCGATGAGAGCAGTCACATCGTTGATGTCCACCAAGCCGTTGACCAACAGGTCGGCATTGGCCAGGTTGATGCCCGTGGAATCGCCGGTGAGCACAAACCTGATCAGGTCGGTGACATCGTTGATGTCCACCTCACCGTCATCGTTGACATCGCCCATCTTGCCTGGAGCCTGACTCTCGTCAACACTGACGATGTAGAGTTGCCACAGGTCGCTGACGGGCGAGTGGTCAGCATCATCGGGGCTGAATCCCGCTTGCAGACCGGGCGCGCCATCAATGGCCCTGACAATGCCGGTCAACTGGTACAGGTAGCCCTCACGCAATGTGCTGTCGGGATTGAAGGCCGACATGTCCTGCCAATAGCCCTGCTTGACCGTGGCGATGAAAGCGCCCGGCAGATTCTCGTCGTTAAAGCCGTTCCCGCTCTTGGGGACTGTCATGACAAAGGTCGTGTCGTTGATCTGTTCACGACAGATGACCGACTTGATGCTGGCATACTCCTGCGGCTTGGGTTGAACCATGAAGTAATCGGTCTGCTCCACAAAGTTGGCAGGCGTGTAGGCGTTGGGCGTATAGGCCCCGGCCATCGTGTAAACGGGCTTGACAGTCAGCTCAATCGTGGGGTTATCACGGTCGGTGAGACGACCGATGACCGTCTGTCCCAACAAGATGCCGCCGTTGAGGGCCTGCGCCTCATCATCATTGGCAGCGGGATCCCTGAGGATGAGTTGCGCCCAATTACTCTGGTCATATTCCGCGTCAAGTGCCGAAGCGGGCTCGGGCAGCGAGTTCACATTGTAGCTGGGATTGACGGCATCGCCGTTGCCGTCCTTCACCCACAGCCACTTGCCCTGGTCATTCAGCCAGACGGCCGACAGGTCGTTGGCCACGACATATTCCTTGCCCATCTGGCCCTTGCCGATGATATCGGCAAGTGACATCACATTGCCGTTGACGATACCCACCAGGCCGTCGGCAGTGTAGTAGCCGCCGTTGACAAATTCAAAGTCCACGGTCTGGGTCGACTGGTTGCCGTTATCACTAAAGATTACATTGGCCGGCATTGCCGTGTGGCTGCCGGTGTAAACCCATCGGTAGATGAGGTTTCCGCTCGGGGCGACGCCCACAGGCGAACCGAGCGACTGGCCGGGCCAACTGCCGCCGGTGTAAATCGCCGTCTGGTTGGAAATCCAGGCATAGGGGGCAGCATAGGGCCTGCTGTTCTCGAAGTAGCAGTAGAACACATCCTCGCCCATACCCGTTGCACAAGAGGGCAGCTCGGGCGACTCCTCGACTTCGACTGTGCTGTAGCCCGTGCCGCCGTCGTAATTGAAGTAGTGGCTGCCGGGGGTCAGTCCACGGATGTCACCGGTCTGGGCCCCGTAGTTGTTGTGCAGGATGATGTTGAGCGACGATGTCACATCCTGCGAGTAGCGGTACCATCCCTGGGCGTCCTTATCGGTCAACTGGATGCCGGGCCAAGGCACGGGTGCGATATTCTGGCCGTCGATTTCCTCCCATGCATAGAGATAGGGGTCGTTGTCGGCTGCGACATAGATGTTGACACTGTTGCTGCCGCTGCCCGTGAGATAATAGGTGCGGGCCACCTGATTGATGACGCTGCCGTCAACGAGCACACCGGCGCGGAGCACATGACTGCCGTCAGTGTCAAAGGTCACCGTGCCCTCATAGGTGGTCATCTGGCGGCCATTGGTCGGCGAGGGCTCGCTGCCGTCGACGGTGTATACAATCACCGCGTTGCTGTTGCTGGCCGTGAGGCGCGGCGTGATGGCATGGTCATATTCGCCACTGGCCAAATCAATCGAGACCACAGGATTGTGGAGCGCCTGGGTATAGGTTGCCGTTACATCGTTGACCACACCGTCGGCAAAACTGTAGAACACATCGCTGGTGACACCCATGATGTCGGGTGTCTTGGACGCGTCGTTGCCATAGCTCAAGATGAGGTTGGCTCTGCTGGCGTTCAGCGCTGCATGGAGCCAGGTCACGCCACCGATAACGACACGGTTCTCATAACTGTACTGCCAGCCCGGGAAAGTGCCGGTGAGGCTGTTGTCCTGGTCGTCAAAGGCATATACCCAAGGCATACTGCCTCCGTCATACTTGACATAGACCATAATCTGGCCGCTGACGGTGACCTTGAGCGTCGTCGTGCGGTCGAACGACAGGTCCACACCCGCGGTGTCGGTAATCTGCTTGCTGTAGGCATTAGGCTCATGGCCGTCGGTCGTGTAGACCAGCACGGTGCCCTCGCTCGAAGGCTTCACATTGACGGCCACGGGGGCACTGTAGTTGCCGCTGCTCTTGTCGATGACTGGATAGCCATAGACCAGGTCGCGCTTGACATTGCCGTCCACTTGGTCGGCCAGCGAGGCCGTGATGCTCAGGCGGCAGGTGCCCTCGTCGTTGAGCCACACCTGGGCAAAACCGTCGGGAACGCCCGCATTGACGGCCTCGTCGCCCAACTGCAGGTACAACTCGCCGTTCTCGCCGGTAACGCGCCAAGCGATACTGTAAGCCCCGATTTCATCGGGATTCCAGGCGGTGCTCTCGTTGGTGATGCCGGCAGTGCGGCGCGCCTTGATGAAACGAGCAATCAGGTCGTGCCATCCCGGGTGCATGAAGTGGGGATAGAACAGGCACGGCGTGCCCGGCATCGACAGGATGAAGCAGTTGGCCTCGACAATCTGGTGGTTGACGCGATGCTGATAGTTGCTGTTGCTGGCATCGGTGGGCAGGTCCTTGAAGGTGTCGTGGTTGTCGATAAATGTCACGGCATAGCGCTTGAAGCGGTAATCCCAGATGAGGCCGTCATTCTTGAGCAGCCTGAAACTGTGCCCGCTATCATCGTTGAAGGCCTGACGGATCTGCTCCTGCAGGGGGAAGTCGAACGCGGCACTCTGGAAACCGCCCTCGTCATACACGCCCTTGATCCAGTCCTTGATGTCGCCCGATGTGCCCCAGAACTCACCGACCGAGAAGGTGGGCCTCACCATGGTGTTGTAATAGGCGAAATGCTTGGGCTCGAAGCCGCGGGCGTAGTCATAGCGGAAGCCGATGTAGCCCAACTCGTCCTTGAGGTAACGCAGGTAGGTCAGTTCCTTCTGCTGCGTGGCAGGGTTGTGGTGGTCCACATCGCGGGCCCAGGGTCCCTTGCCGGCATCGCCGCCGCAGTCATAGTTGCCGCTGCCCAGTCCGCTCTCGTCGTCACAGCAGATGTCCTTGCACTTGCCGTTCTCGTCCCACTCCCACTGGATGCTGTAGGTCTTGCCCGTCGTGGGGCCGATGACATCAATCTCGTCTACAAAGTCGGCAGCAAATTCCTCACCGCTCCATGTGCTCAGGCCGCCCTTGTGGTTGGCGACCACATCCTCCATGGCGCCGGTGCCCGCGGCCTTGTAGGCGCTGATGAGGTTGATGAGTTCGCTCTCGGTGCCGAAGTAGCTCTTGGGAGCCCATGTTGTACCGTTGACCTCGTAGGTATTGCCCCGGCCATGGTCCAGGTAGAGTTGTTGATGGTGTCGCCGTAATGGGTGCAGACCCACGAGCCGTTGTGGCCGGCACGCCAGGCCTCCCACTCGGTGGTGAACACACTCTTGTCCGAGCATACCGTTGCGCCGCTCTGCGGCAGCCACAGCAGGTCGATATAGGGAGCGATATTATCCTTCTGGTTCAGCAACTCGGCCCAGGTGGTGACGGGGACATACCACTGGTCGTTCTCGCCCCATCCGGCACCATACATCGTTGCCATCGTCTTACCCGGCTGGTTATCGGCAGGCCGGAAACTGTCCCAGAAAAATCCTTGCAGGACCACGCCGCCATAGTCGGCGGGCCATCCCTGCGACATCATGGTGAACGGCGCTATCAGCGCCATCGTCAGAAACAGTAAATACTTTCTCATAATCCTTGTCAGTTTATTGTTGGTTTGATAATCCTATAGTTGGTTTTACAATCGCAAAGATAGTGAAAGCCGAGCGAATAAAAAACAAAAACAAGTTTTTTGTTTTTTTATCCTGAGGCGAAGCCTGTCTTGTCCACAGGGGAAATTTAGGAAAAAACTGATAATCATCAAATATCGACGGCTGTTTTTTAGCCATTCGCCGATAATCGGTCAAATTAAACGAATCCTTTGACGATTTGTCAAAATAAAAATGTAATTTAGCAGGTTGAAAAGATGAAACGACTGATAATCACAATGGCTGCGGCCCTGCTGGCCGCCACTTGCCTGTGGGCCAAGGATGACGAAGTCATCGTGACCCGCCAACTCACCGCCGCCCAGCGCGGCTCGCTCCCCGACAAGACCATCGTCGTGGAGATGAAACGCCTTGCCCCCGCCAAGCATGCCGACGCCGACCTGCTCGACGCCATCGGCCAGGTGATGGACACCATTGCCAGCGAGGACTACAGGAACCGCACCTTTGTGCTCCTGCTCGAGCCCAAAGCCGACGGCCAAATGGCCATCGGTGCCCGCAGCGACGACATCGTCACCCGCGGCAAGCAGGACCCGAGCATCTACTACGGCGCCCTGGAGCACGGGCGCTACCACTTCGTGGTGCTCACCAGCAAGGAGAACATGCCGCTGTTGGAACGCACATTCAAGCGGCAGGGCAAGGTGAAGTTTGTGCAGGAGTTCGAGTTTGTGGAATTCCCCGCACCACCCTACCCCACCAATGTGATTGCCCAGTGGTCACCAGGCCAGGCGCTCAAGTGGCTCGCTGTCGTCATCAACGAGGACCCCTACCGGGACCGCGAGTCACTTGACAGGCCGGCAAGGATGGAAGACTAAAACCCGTAAATACGATACACAGACGATGAACGAGGACCTTAAAAACAACCGGAATTATGTGATTGCCATCGGACGCCAATTCGGCTGCGGTGGCCGTGAAGTGGGGCAGCGCGTGGCCCAAATGCTCGACATCAACTACTTCGACAAGCAACTGCTGCTCGAGGCCTCCAAGGCCAGCGGCATCAATGCCGAGATGTTTGAGGCCGCCGACGAGCGCACACCCAAGTTCTTCCCCAGCCTGTGGCCACTGAACTTGGCAATGGCCGGCTCGGCCTTCATCGGCGAGACGCCGATGAGCGACGACAGCATCTACCAGGCGCAGTGCCAGGTGATGAGAGAACTGGTAGACCGCAAACCCTGCGTCATCGTGGGCCGCACTGCCGACTATGTGTTGCGTGACTACTGCCCCGTCATCAGCGTGTTCCTGCATGCTCCCATCGAGGACCGCGTCAAGCGTATCATCGAGCGCGGCGACTGCGACACGCGCGAGGCCGCCGAGAAACGCGCCGACAAAATAGGCAAACTGCGCGCCGAGTACTACAACTTCTACACCGACAAACTGTGGGGCCACGCCGAGAGTTACGACCTGTGCCTGGACTCCAGCCTGCTGGGCATTGAGGGCACCGCGCAGTTCATCGTCGACTTCGTCAAGCGCCGCCTGGGATAAAACAATAATGCTCTTTTTATAATTTTTATAATAGGAAAACAATAAATACAATAAGCACAAATTTCCAACAACCGGATTTTTGTACTTTTTGCTCTTGTGTGGCGACGGACATCTAGGCGGTGTGGCGACGGACAAACTCGTCGAGGTCGCGTACATGGAGTTTCTTGGCGATCGTTATTTTCTTGTTATAGACCGTGCCGATGCTCCTGTAGCCCATCGTCACCATGATCACAGTGCGGGAGAAACCGCAGCAATAGAGCGCCAGTAAGTTCAATTCGGTTTCAGTTAAAGCACCGCCAGCCTCCTCTTGTGCCTTGACAAGCACATTATCGTGCAATTCATTGACCAAGGACTGCAGATGCGACCAGTAATTACTGTCATCGCTCACGCCGGGCACCGTCATCATCTCCCTGAACTTCGCGGCAAACTTGTCGCCGTCATATTGGTAGGACCATTCCATCAGTTGATGCACGGCACTGATTTGCTGGCTGATGATGGCACGCAGTTCTTTGCTCTGGCGCGCCTTCCCCTCATCGTCCTGCCCTTGTGAATCAAGCCGCGCCTGCATCTGCTGCAGGCTGTGCAGCGAGCCGTCAAGGTCGGCCTTGAGCATCTCGACCTCATTCTGCCTCATCTTCAGTTGGTTCTTGTAGCGCCACACCAGCGCGGTCACGGCCAGCAGGCCCAGCGCCAACAGGGCTGCCAGCAGCAGGGCCTCGTTCAAGCGAGCCTCGCTTTGCACCCGGTTCAACACCGCCACCTGCACGTCATAATTCTTCTCGACCTCCAGCAGGCGATGGTTCAAGCCGTTGATGGTCATCGAGTCGGCCATGGCATGAGCCTGCAGGATGTAGGCTTTAGACTTCTCCTCGTTTTTCCAGTATCGGTGCTCCAGTTCCGACATGAGTTCATAGTAGACGATGCTGTCCCTCGCGTTAGTAGCCCGGGGTGCCTGCTTCAAGTAGTAAACCGCCGAGTCACCCTGCCCCAGGAGCAAGCAAGCCGAGGCCAAGCGGTAGTGGGCCCGCGGATGGTCGATGACATCGGGACCAGCCGAAATAGCCTGCAAGGCATATTGCTTGCTCAACCCGTAATTCTGCTCCCGCACGAGGTAGTATTCTGACAAGGCATAACGGTTAGCAAACGCATGATAATCGTCGCCCAGTTCCTGCGACAACCGGATGGCATCGTTCATAAAGACGACCGCCGAGTCATGCTTCTCGTCGATATTGCGATAGATGCCGCCGATGCTTGTGAGGCACACCAACTCATAGTGCTTGTCGCCAAGCGCCTTAAAGACAGGCATTGCTTCCTGATACTTCTGCAGGGCGATGGTGTTGGTGCCGACCACCTGAGACTGGTAAAGGACGCCCAACCTCAGTTTAGCATAGGCAATCATCATGCTATCGGTAGCCAGTGGCATGGCTTCGGCTTGATGGTAACTGTCGACCGCTTTCTCCAGGTTGCCCATGTCCTCATTGACACATCCCTGGGCGACAAGGGCCTTCAGGTATTTCAAGTCGTCACCCGAACTGCTGTAATAACCTACTGCCTCGTTAATAGCCGAGTCACTTGTGAAGGGCAGGTAGTTCTTGTACATCGCCATCGCTAAAAGCACTGAATGGTAGGCCCGCTCCTCCTTGCTCAACTGTTCAGTGTTTATCTGTTGCAGCAAGGGCAAGGCTTCTTTTTCTTGCTGATGATAGACCATCGAGTCGATGCGCGAGAGTTCCTGCATGACGGCGCTGTCGTGGTGGCAGCCTGCCATCACGAGAAACAGCATGGCGGCCAGTGGGATGATGATAAGGCTGGAGTGTTTCATTTGATAGTGATTCTGCGTTTGGGTTTCCGGCTTTTCACTGAAAAGACGTGAAATCTTGCTGCAAAATTAACAATTTCGTTCCCATTTGGCGAACCCATGAGGCAAAAATGAGATTTTTATTTTTTAAATGCTTGATTTCCTGACTTTTCACACCTCTATGATGAGGTTAGAATGAAGCCACTTTTGGGCCGATTTAACATTTCTTGTCTCTAATTTTGCAGGTGGAAAAATCATTCATTTTAATGTTACTTTTTGATACGAAATGAACAAAAACAGCCTTTTGACATCAATTCTTTTTATGACCCTGGCATTTACAGCCTGTGTGGATGAGCCTGTAATACCCGAGCCTGAACCCGAGCCTGAACCGACGCCAGTGGATACCGTTGATATTGACGCGCCCTACTCAGGCACGTTGCCCGTGTTGTTTATTAATACTGAAGGTAATTGTGAGATCGACAGCAAGGAAGAGTACGTCAATGCCGTGTGGTGGCTTGACAATCAGGGGGACAACCGCTACGAGTCGATCGGATCAAGAAACCACCCCTTAAAAACCGAAATCAAGGGCCACGGCAACTCCACTTGGACCAATCTCGAGAAAAAGCCCTATCGGCTCAAGTTTGGTGAGAAACACGCGGTGCTGGGCATGCCGTCGAGCCGCCACTGGGTGCTGATGGCCAACGCCGAGTACTGGATGGGCCAGTTGAACGATGCGTTGCCGTTTGAAATCGGGCGCCGCATGGGCATGGCGTGGAATCCGCACATGCAACCCGTCGAGGTCGTCCTGAACGGCGATTACATCGGGCTGTACTTCTTGACCGAGAAAATACGCGTCGCCAAAGACCGCATCAACATCGCTGAGCAGAACGACTACGAGACCGATCCCGAGCGCATCACCGGCGGGTGGCTGCTCGAGATCGACAACTACATCGAGCCAGACAATATCACGTTTGTCGAGGGCAATGGTATGCCCTTTTGGGTCACACCCCACTCGCCCGAGCGATTGAGCCCCCAACAGCGTGAATATATCACCCACTTCTTGCAAGAAGCCGACCAAGCCATCTATTGCAGCGACAAGAACAGTACCGAGTGGGAAAAGTATATCGACATCGATGCGCTGGCAATTTTCTATATCGTACAGGAGGTGGTCGACAATCCCGAGGCCTTCTCGGGCAGTTGCTACATGTACAAGCATCAGGGAGAAGACAGCAAACTGATTTTCGGTCCCCTGTGGGATTGCGGCAGTTCGTTTCAGAAGTTTGGCTCGACCTACGGTTTTGACGAGTTCATCTATGAGAATCTGCCCAACTACTGCCGCTCGAGGTGGATTGCCGAAATTGTCAAATTTCCTCGCTTCCAGGAGCGCGTGAAGCATCACTGGAAACGATTCATTGAGGAGGTATACCCCACAATGGGAACCTTCATGGAGGACTTCACGGCAAGAATCGAGGCTGCCGGCAACTGTGACCATGAGCGATGGCCTCAATACAGTAGCGACAACATCACAGCGCGCATGAGGGCATTTGCAAAGCCTTGCCTGGACAAGAAAGTGGCCTGGCTCAACAGCAAGTGGAACGAACAAGAGTCTTGCATCGATGTGGACAGATTCAAACAGGATAATGACATCAGGCTGTGAAATCTTGTCGCAAAAAGGGCACTTTCACGCCCCTTTTGCGGGCCCGATGAGGTCAAAATGAGATTTTTATTTTTTAGATGCAAGATTATCAGCGTTTTACGTTTTTTAAAATGAGATAGGCATGAAGCGCTTTTTTGACTAATTTGATATAACTTTGCATGTGAATTCTTATCGCAATTAATAACTGAAGACGAGATATCAAAATGAACACGACAATGAAACTGATGACACTGCTGGTAGTGGCGCTCTTGTTACCGACAACCGCCTTTGCCCTGCCCCCATATAGTTATGATAACTATGATTTTACAGTAGATGGCATCTACTACAAGATTGTGGACAACGAGGCCTATGTGACATACCAGAGTTATTCCAGCGGAATGCACCTCAGTGACTATCATGGCGATGTGGTGATTCCCGCCAGCGTCACCTATCAAGGCACAACCTACCCGGTCACTGCCATCGACTACTATGCGTTCAATTACTGCCAGGGA
>ONYP01000122.1 GCA_900322135.1 uncultured Prevotellaceae bacterium | reverse complement strand
AAGACCCATTGTCAGTTAGGAGTTAGGAGTTAGGGGTTAGGAGTTAGGAGTGTCGTTCTCCTTCTCGTCGTCTTTGTTCGCAACCTTGTCCTTGGCGAGGAGTTGGTCGATGTGGTCGATGTAGTCGAGCGAGTCGTCGATGTGGAACTTGAGTTCCGGGCAGCGGCGCAACTGGTAACGCACCTGCTGGGCCAACTGGTGGCGGATGCCGCGCTCATTCTGGTTGATGTTGTCCATGATGGCTTGGGCATTCTCGCTGGGGAAGATGCTCAGGCGCACGTTAGCCACGCTCAGGTCGGGCGAGACGCGCACGCTGCTCACGCTCACCAGGGTGCCGTGGGTCTTGGCGGTTTCGCGGCGGAAGATCTCGCTGAGTTCCTTCTGCACCAGGCGGCTGATTTTTTGTTGTCTTGTTGTATCCATTGTGTTGATTGTTATTCGTTTTGTGACTGCAAAGGTACAACTTTTTCTAGAAACTGCAGTTATTATAGTCGTTCTAGATGTTCTAGACAATCTAGATACTCTGGTGGTAAAAGAGGAACCGGGGATAGCCTTACCGGCCAATCCTCGGTTCCTTGAATCATTGGCGCCGTTGTGTGGCGCTATTGAATGGGTGGATTACTCCTCGGGGAGCATTACGACCTCAACCTTGTTGCCGGCAGCGAGAATCTGCTTGGCAAAGGCAGCGATGGTCTCGGGAGTCTGGGCGTTCACGATCTGCTCGTAGCCCGTGTGGTCATCGAGACCGCGACCCACGTAACCCTTGAGGACGCCCATCCAGTAGGAATTCTCCTTGAGTTCGGTGCCATGGTCCTTGATCATGAGTTCCTTGATCTCCTTGAGGCTGGGTTCAGCGAAGCGTAGCCACGTGCGCTGGCCGAGTAGGCAGCACCGGCATCCTCACGGATCTTCTGCAGGTAGATCTTGGCGAGCACCTGACCCAGCATACTGGCCTTGATGTCATTCTCCAGGCTGTAAGGGGTCTTGGTGTCGTACCAGTAGATCTGGGCGATGGCCTTGGGCGTCTCGCTCTTGTTGGTGAAGTGGTTGATGACCTGACCCTCGGGACGGTCGTCAACGTTTACCCAGTTGCTCATCTTACCCTTCTTGCCGGGCAGGCTGGCGATGTACTGCTCGATGAGGGGACGGATAACGGCCTCGTCGAAGTTGCCGACGAAGTAGAAGGTGTAGTCGGCAGCGTTGGCGGTACGCTCCTTGGCGATCTGGAGCACGCGGTCATAGTCCACTTTCTGCAGATCCTCAACATGGAAGGGCTTGTTGCGCCAGTTGTGGTTGCCCAGGGTAGACTGAACAGAGTCGTTGAACACGGACTCGGGCAGCAGACCCTGGTTCTTGAGTATGCTCTCGAGTTGGCTCATCGTCTGGTTGTAACTCTTCTCGTCCTTACTGATGTCGGTGAACTTGAGGTAAGTGAGTTGGAACAGGGTCTCCAGGTCCTTGACGGTGGACTGGCCGCTGACCTCATCATAATAGGTGCTCATCGACAGGTTGGCGCTGGCCTGCTTGCCGGCGGTGGCCTTCTGGAGTTCGGTAGCCGAGAAGTTGCCCAGACCACTGATCATGGTGATGTAAGAGTACAACTCGGTGTTGGCCCAATCCTTCTCGCTGTAGAGCGACTGGCCACCGCGTGCACGGGCACTCATCTGAATCTCGTCCTCCTTGAAGTCGGTCTTCTTGAGGATGACGCGGGCACCATTGCTCAGTTCGAGTTCCTTGTAGTCAAACTGGCTGTTGTATTTCTCATTTGTGATCATGCCGGGTTTGGGCAGGGTGGCAATCAGGGGCTCCTGCTTCACATTGTCGACAAATGCCTCGACCTGTGCGTTCAAGCCGGCGTCAACAGCACCCTTCAGGCTCTCGGGGGTGGGATAAACGGCACCGTCCTTCTCCTGGTTGAAGTTTACAATCACGAGGTTCTTGCCATCGGTCGTGATGAGCCCGGGAATGATTTGGTTCACGATCTCAACATTGAGCATGGGCACTAACTGGGTCATGATCTGATATTCCTGCTCGATTGAGGGGATGGGCTCGTTGTCGAGGTAGTTGCGGTAGTACTGGGCGGCAAGGCGTCCATTGGAAATCTTGTTGCGCTCGTTGTACTGGCTCTCAAGACTGCTCATGTATTCTTCCTTGGCACGCTCATACTCGGTAGCGGTGAAGCCGTGCTTGGCAGCACGCATAGCCTCGGTGACAACAGCCTCGGTAGCGGCCTCGATCATGCCCTCCTTGGGCAGGGCAACCAGCGTGAAGGCTTCGGGGTCGTTCGACAGCAGATAACCGCCGTCAAAGGCCATGGCCTGGATGTAGGGGCAATCAGGTTCCTGTCCCTTCTCTTCGAGACGAGAGTTGAGCATGCTGCTCATCATGCTGGTGAGGTAGTCCACAAGCATGTAGGACATGTCGCCCTTCATCTCCTTGGGGAAAGCCTCGTGCTTGAACATCACCATCACCTGGCTGTTCTGCTGCTCCTTGTCCTTGTCAACAACCACGATGGGCTGCTCGTTGTCGGGGACGGGCTCGGGAACTACCTGTGCGGCATTGGGATCAGGGGCGGGCATATCCTTGAAGAGCTCCTTGATCTGGGCCTCGACATGGTCAACATCCACATCACCCACGATCACCAGGGCCTGGTTGTCGGGACGGTACCACTTGTGGTAGTAGTCACGCAACTCGTTGTACTTGAAGTTGTCAACCACCTCCATCAGACCGATGGGCATGCGGCGGCCATACTTCGAGCCCGGGTACAGCGCCTCGAGCTGGTTCTCGAGCATGCGCTGCTGGGCGCTGCGGCGCAGGCGCCACTCCTCGTGGATCACACCGCGCTCCTTGTCAATCTCCTCGTCGGTGAGCAGCAGACCGTTGCTCCAGTCCTTGAGGATCAACAGGCAAGAGTCGATGGCGCTCTGGCGGGTGCTGGGCACATCGTTGATGTTGTAGACGGTCTCGGCGATGCTCGTGTAGGCATTCAGGTCCTTACCGAAGGCTACACCCAGCGAGCGGGTATAGTCGATGATGCCTTTGCCCTCACCGTTGAAGTGCTGTGCTCACTGCCGTTGAAGGCCATGTGCTCCAGGAAGTGGGCAAGACCACGCTGGCTCTCTTCCTCCTGGATGGAGCCCACGCGCTGTGCGATGTAGAAGTTCACACGCTGCTCGGGATAGTCGTTGTGGCGGATGTAGTAGGTCAGTCCGCAGTTCAACTTGCCGATGCGCACATCAGGGTCAGTAGGGATGGGACCCATCTGCTGAGCCTTGGTCACATTCACGCTGAATGCCATGATCATCATGAACATTACAGCAAAGATTTTTTTCATCTTCATTTGGTTGAAAAATTAGTTATATAAAATGATTATAATATCTTGTCCTGTTAGACTTCTCAAAGGCCTGTTCGTTTCATTGCAGGAAGAAAAAGCCTGCAAACTAACCCGCAAAGATAGTCTTTTTTTTAAAATGAATACTTATTGGCTTTCATTTTTCTCGGATTCAGCCTGTTCCGATTCCTCGGCAAGCGATTGGATGCGTTTGTTTCAGCGGGGGAGGGATGTCCCGGAACTGCAGGTGTTGTCACTGCTCGCGGGTGAGTTCGTTGATCTGGTCGATCATCTCATCGTTGGTGCGTTGCATCTTGTTGAAGATGCGCAGGCCGATGAATCCGCCGACGGCAGCGCCGATCAGAATGCTGGCGACAGAGCCCCAGGCTAACTCGGGTCCATAGGCGCTGTTTACCGTGAAGTACTCATAGCAGAACCAGGCGAGCCAGATGAGCGCCACACCGATGCCGATGCGCTGGCCGATAACACGGTTCCTCTTCATCTTGACCAGTTTGTTGGCCGTCTCGACCAGGTCGTCACCCATGTGGGAAATGTCGATGCGGTTGATGAAGTAGTCGGCAACGAGGACTCCAAAAAGCATGATGAATGTGAAGGCGACGAGAATCCATGACAGACCCGCCGAATAGTGCAGGTAGATGTAGAGCGGTGTGCTCACGAGAGCCAGGATAGCCATCTTCCAGATGATGCTGTGAACACTTCTCATCTTGCTCTGGATGGCCTTTTTTACCAGGTCCTCGTTGAGACGGCCTTGCTGGTCGACTTTATGCTTGAGGTCGTTGATTTGCCGGCGCAGGTCGTCGAGTTCTAATTCGTTGAAACTGTTGTTCTGTGTTTCCATATCGATTGTGCAGATTTAGTTCATTTGTTTAAGTTGTTCCTTGATACGGTAGAGGCGCACCGACACATTCTTGACATTGATGCCCACAATCTGGGCAATCTCGTCGTAACTCATGTTCTCGAGCCACAGCAGAACGATGGCGCGGTCAAAGGGCTGAAGCCGCTGGATGCGGGCGTGCAGCATGTCGGTCTGCTTGTTGTCGGCGTCATTCTTGTCAAACAGGTCGATGCCCTCCATGAGCGGTTGAGTCTTGCGGCTCTTCTTCTTGCGGTCGATGGAGATACAGGAGTTCAAGGTCACCTTGTAAATCCATGTCTTCAAGTCGCTCTTGCTCGACCTCCTCCTTGTCCTTGGAAAACATATAGCACACGGTGTAGATGGTGCCCTTGTTCTCGCGGATGATGCGTGCAAATTCGGCTTCGTTGATTTCCATTTCTGAATCGTTTTTTGCCCTTTAGACGCAACGGATAACTAAAAAACTACACAATATTCTTATTTTTTTTCTGACTCCTAACTCCTAACTCTTAAAACGACTGCATGTCCACCAGGTGCTTGTAGGCACCTTCACGGGCGATGAGTTCGTCGTGGGTGCCACGCTCGATGATGCGCCCGTCCTGCATCACGCAGATCAGGTCGGCATTCTTGATGGTGCTCAGGCGGTGGGCGATGACCAGCGTGGTGCGGCCATGCATAAGATTGTCCAGGGCTTCCTGCACCAGGTGTTCGCTCTCGGTGTCGAGGGCGCTGGTCGCCTCGTCGAGGATGAGGATGGGCGGATTTTTCAGGATGGCGCGGGCGATGCTGATGCGCTGGCGCTGGCCGCCCGAGAGTTTGCAGCCGCGGTCGCCGATGTTGGTGTCAAAACCCTGCTCGCTTTCCATGATGAAGTCATAGGCGTTGGCGATGCGCGCCGCCTCCTCGACCTGCTCCCGCGTGGCGCTCTCGACGCCGAAGGTGATGTTGTTATAGAAGGTGTCGTTGAACAGGATGGCCTCCTGGTTCACATTGCCCATCAGGGCACGCAGGTCGGTGATGTTGAACTGGCGGATGTCGGTGCCGTCGATGCTGATGGAGCCCTCCTGCACATCATAGAAGCGCGGCAGCAGGTCGGCCATCGTCGTCTTGCCGCTGCCGCTCTGGCCCACGAGGGCCACGGTCTGGCCCCGCTTGATGTCGAGCGACACGCCGTCGATGACCCATGCGTCGCCGTAGCGGAAACGCACATCCTTGTACTGGATGCCCTGCTCCATAGCGGTAAGGGCGACAGGGTGTTCGGGACTCTTGATGGGGTTGTCGGCGCTCAGGATCTTGTCGATGCGTTCCATCGACGCCAGACCGCGCTGGATGCTGTAGGCGGCCTTGGACAGGTCCTTGGCGGGATTGATGATGTTGTAGAAAATCACCATGTAGTAGATGAACTTGGGTGCGGTGAGGCTGCCGCCATGGCCGCCCAGGATGAGGGTGCCGCCAAACCACAGCACGATGGCGATGGTCAGTGTGCCCAGGAACTCGCTCATGGGGTGGGCGAGGACATAACGGCGGTTCATGCGCGTTTGGATGGAGCGGAACTTCTCGTTCTCGCCCTCAAAACGGCGGCGCACCTTGTCCTCGGCATTGAAGGCCTTGACGATGCGCAGGCCGCCGATGGTCTCCTCGATGTTGCTCAGCAGCACGCCCCACTGGTTCTGTCCCTCGAGCGAGACGCGTTTCAGGCGCTTGCCCACACGGCCCATAATCCAGCCCGCGATGGGCAGCAGCACGAGCACGAACAGCGTCAACTGCCAACTGATGACAATCATCATCACCAGGCAGGCGATAATCATGATGGGGTTCTTGAACAGCATGTCGAGCGAGGTCATGATGGAGTTCTCGACCTCGGTCACATCGCCGCTCATGCGCGCCATCACATCTCCCTTGCGCTCGTTGGAGAAGAACGCGATGGGCAACGAGGTCATCTTCTCGTAGATCTGGTTGCGGATGTCGCGCACCACGCCCGTGCGGATGGGAATCATGTAGAAGAAACTCAGGTAACTGCTGCCTGTCTTCAGTCCCGTCATGAACACCAGGGCGGCGGCAATGCACGCCAGGGCCGTCGACTGGCCATAGCGCTCGATGATGCACTGCACATAGTAGTAGAAGTCGTTGACCACCACATCCTGCAGGCTGCCACTGCCCAGCGCCATGAACTCATAGTGGTTGGTGTTCAGCCCGAACAGCATCTCCAGGATGGGGATGATGAGTGCAAACGAGAACAGCGTCAGGAACGCGGCTAGCAGGTTGAACACGATGTTCAACACGATATATTTCTTGTAGGGCGGCACAAACCGCTTCAACAATTCCCAAAAACCTTTCATAACTGCAAAGGTAGTGCAAGCCGAGAGAAATGGCAAGAAAAACACTTTTTTCTTGCATTTCCGAGTCGCCGCCTACCTTGCCCGACCAAAGTGAGGGAACATTAGTGCAAGCCGAGCGTAGTGCCAAGCAAAAAACAGGTTTTTTGATTGGGCACTACCGAGGCGCCGCCTAATTTCGCCGCAGGCAACGGTAGTGCAAGCCGAGAGAAATGGCAAGAAAATCACTTTTTTCTTGCATTTCCAAGGCGCCGCCTGGTTTCGCCCCGCCGAGTAGTCGTTTAGTGCCTGTTGTTCTGTATTGCGAGCCATTGGCTCGTAAGAAAAATCACCCTACTTTTGTAAAAAAATCAATAGAAACGGGTTTACATTTCCTTGTCCTGAAATGTCTATCAAGTGTAATTGACCCACGACTATGACAAAAAGTGAATTGGAAATACTGTTCAAGACGCACTACGCGGCGATGTACCGCCTCGCGGTGTCGCTGCTCTACGATGCCGACGAGGCGCGCGATGTCGTGAGCGATGTCTTTGCCTCGTTGCTTGACGGCGGACTGGCCATCCGCACCGACAATGCCCGCGGCTTCCTGATGACCTGTGTGCGCAACAGCTGCATCAATGTCATCCGCCACAAGCAGATGCGGGAGCGCTTCATCAAACTCTACTCGACAAAAGCCGAGCCGCTTGCCGATGGTCCCGATGACACGATGATGCTTGCCGAGTTGCGCAACTACATCGACAACCACCTGCCGCCACTGTCGCGCCGCATCTTCACCCTGCGCTACCTGCAGGACATGACTTGCCAGCAGGTCGCCGAGGCCGTGGGCGTGAGCCGCGTGACGGTCCATCACCACTTGTCACAGTCACTGGACAAAATCAATGCCTATTTCAACAACTCAAAACGATAGATGTTATGGAACAGAACGATAAAATCCGTCTCTTGCTCGACATGCACGAGCATCCCGAGAATTACAGCAACGAGCAGTTGGCCGCCATGCTTGATGACGAAGTGCAGGAGCAACTGGCCACTGCCAAGCGCGCGATAACTGACATCCCGGAGCCTGATGTGGATGCCGAGTGGCAACGCTTTGAACACGAGCATTTCGCCCCTGTGAAAAATCGCCGCTGGCTAAAGGTAGCCGCGATATTTGCCGGTGTGCTCATGCTCTCGGCCTTCACCTATGCCGCCATCCATGCCGTGCGCCACAGCACTGTGGAAAAAGCCAAAGAACCCACCGAAACCGTCGCTGCGCAGCATCAGCCCGAACTGGCCGTAGGGCCTCGCCAAGCCGTGGCCGACACTGCAACAGTAGTAGAGGAAGAGCCCGTAGTGTTTGACAACCAACCTCTTGACCAGATGTTGGAAAAGATTGCGCCCCAGTACGACATGCAGGTCGAGTTCCGCAACGAGGATGCCCGCACGCTGCGCTTCTACTTCGTGTGGCAGCCCGATGAGGACCTGGATGCGGTGCTCGAGCGCATCAACCTGTTCGAGAGTGTGAATATCAGCAAGGAGGGCAATACAATCGTGGTGGAATGATGGCAAGACGCATGATTTTTATCGTGGCATGCCTTTGCATCGCCACGGCTGCCTTTGGGCAGCGTGTGACGCGGTCGTTCAATAATGTGTCGATGAGCGAGGCGCTCAAGTGGCTCAACGAGCGGGGTGGGGAATACAACATCAGTTTCCTCTATAATGAGTTGGAGGACTTCAGGGTGACGACTTCAGTCAAAAACAAGTCGGTGCCTGATGCCATCCAGCAGTTGATCGGTTTCTATCCCATCAAGATGACTGTGCAGGGCAAGGAAATTGCCGTCGAGTGCCCGCAGAAGGCTTCCACGCGCTACAAGGGCACCGTCCTCGACGAGACGGGCCAGCCCTTGCCCTATGCCAATGTCGCCCTGCTCTCGCCGCGCGACTCCACCCTCATCACCGGCGGCGTGACCAACGAGAGCGGCCTGTTTATCATCCCCTGTGACCAGAGCGGCGTGCTCGCCCGCATCACCTATGTCGGCTACCGCCCCGTCTATCGCCACTGCAAGACCCCTCACCTGGGCACCATCAAAATGCGCCCCGACCAATACACCCTCGACGGCGTTACCGTCAAGGGGGCCAAGCCAAGCAACTTGTCCGCGCCACCGATCGTGGCATCCTCGCCAACGTGCAGGGCACAGTTTTGGAACAATTCGGCTCGGTCACTGAAATGTTGACCCACCTGCCCCTGATGATGAGTGACGGCAAGATTGCTGGTCATGGCACCCCCGAAATCTACATCAATAACAAGAAAGTGCGCAACAAGGACGAACTCGACCGCTACCGCGCTGACGAAATCCTCTCGGCAGAAATCATCACCAATCCCGGCCCCGAATACGGTGCAGATGTCACTTCGGTCATCCGCCTGAAGACCGTCAAGAAAGAAGGTGAAGGTTGGAGCGGTAACTTCTCGGCCGCATACCGCCAAGGCAAAGAATATTATGCCAATGTCAATGCATCCTTGAACTACCGCCTGCGCAACGGCATGGACTTCTTTGCCCGTGGTTACCTGAACGATAATAATTTGGCGATTGATGCGACAGCCCAGGACCAACTGAAGGCATCCTCTACATGGGATTACCAGAAAGATGCATCTTGGCTTTTCAGAATGAAGTATTACTTTGCCGACTTGGGTTGGAACTGGGAAATCAATGATCACCATTCGGTGGGTCTGACTTATACGGCATTCAATTACATCGGCAACAGTCTCACCCGTCGCGAGATGGACGAGCAGACATGGCGGGATGGAGTGCTTGTTGATGGAGGTCACAGCATGACCAATACTGTGGACAAGCCACGCATGAAACATACGGTTAATGCCTACTATGTTGGCAAAGTCGGCAAGTGGAACATCGACTTCAGTGCAGATTTCTATCAATCAGAGTCTCTTAAAGAGATGGAAGGCGGCACCGAAGGCTCGACCACTGTCAGTAGCCAAACCAACTCAAAGGATCATCTATTGGCTGAAAAATTGGTTGTTACGGCACCTGTACCAAAAGGGAAACTGACCTTTGGCGAAGAAGCCTCCTCGGTACATCGCACTCACGATTTCATCCAAAGTGGCTTCTCAGCCGATAGTCATGTGAAACAAGAAACGTCAATATGGTCGCTTTTTGCCAACTACTCGCTGCAACTGGGCAAGTTCTCAATGAACACGGGCCTGAGATGGCAAAATGAGCATAATATTTATGACATCGACGGTCAGCGCAATGATGAGATGAGTCCTGACTATTCAGTATTGATCCCGCGTGTATCGCTGGCTTATAACTCAGAAAATTGGCAGCACCGATTGTCTTATAACTGCTCGCGATACAATCCACAGTATAGCCTGTTGTCTTCCTCGGTCAATTATCGCAGCAAGTACGAGTACGATACAGGTAATCCACTCTTGCAACCGCAGACCCATCACAATTTCTCGTGGTCTTCCTCATGGCTCATGGAAGTGGATAAATGTAGAAGCATACTATCAATACCACAAGAACACGATACGCTCTTTCCAGACTGCCTACGACGACGAAAATCATCCCGGCGTGGTTATCATGGACTACCGCAATACGCCTAAACAGGAGTATTATGGCATTACATTAAATTTCACGCCTAAAGTAGGCATTTGGCAGATGAACTATTCGGCAGACCTCTATTTCTGCAACGACGATGTGTATCCGTTGGGCATCACCCACAAGTGGAACGGGCTTATTGCCGTAATAACGTTTGACAACACTTTCTCGTTACCAAACTCATGGCTGTTGAACATAAAAGGAGGTTTCACTCCTTACAATGAATCAGGCCCCTGTCAGACCGAGGCCAATGGCTACCTGAATCTGCGTCTGGGCAAACAGTTCCTTAAGGACAAAAGTTTGAGTGTTGCCATCCTTGCTAACGATATTTTCAAAACTAATTATATGGAGCGAGTTGCCTATGGCGGCATCAACATCCGCACTCAGTACCACGAGTATCAAGACAAGCGTCGCTTCGGCATCGACATTTCTTGGAAATTCAACGCCACCCGCAGCCGCTACAAGGGCAGCCATGCGGGTCAAGAGGAGCGCAACCGCCTGTAAGTGGAATATAGAGAAACAGCTTTTTCGATACAGTGTTCAGCCGAGGGTGATGTCGCATCCTCGGCTGACTCGTATAATGCACCTTGCTGGTTCTCAATGGGTACACTGTTTATTTGATTAGAATCTTATCGGTGGTTATTTCACATAATTCTGAAATATGATTCATATCTTAAACAGGTCATCCATGGTCACTTCGTTCTGGATCATGTTATAGTTATTGTTGTGGGCAACACCATTCGTTGTAACCATGATGAGGTGTAGTGTGCGCTTGTCTTTTGACAGTTCCTGATATGCTTCAATCTTGTTTTGAAGGTTCGTTGCGTAATCTCTGTCGATGGTGAAGACATTGTTGATACCTGCAGTTACG
>ONYP01000106.1 GCA_900322135.1 uncultured Prevotellaceae bacterium | reverse complement strand
CTCCCTGCGTGTGGCCCATTACAAGGCCAATCCCAAAGCATCCATTTATTTCTGCGATGCCGACGGCTTCAAGGGCATGATGCTGCGTGGCACCATGGAGGTGTTGACCGATGCTGCCAGCAAGGAGATGATTTGGCGCGATGGCGATACCCAATATTATCCCGGTGGCGTGACGGATCCCAACTATTGCGTGCTGAAGTTCACGGCAACCGATGGCCGTTTCTACAGCGACTTCTATCCCCGCAGCTTTGTACTAGAATGAAACAGGAAATCAATCCCAAGGACACCAATCGGGGACAGGCATTCGAACTATGGATGAAGTCCCCGATGCCCATGGTGACGCTCACCAAGACTTTTGCCGTGAGGCGTTTGGTGAAAATCAACCATCGTCGGGGCTTGAAATTCAACATGCTCCTGTGCTGGTGCATCGGCAGGGCTGCAAGCATGGTGGATGAGTTCTACCTGCTGCCCGAGAGAGGGATATTATTCAAGTATGACCGCCTGGCAATCAATGTGATAGTGAATAACAGCAGTGGGGGTATCAATTCATGCGACATCCCTTATACTGATGATTTGGAGAAGTTTAATGAGGACTATCTGGCCTTAACGCAATTGGCAGCCACCTCGTGTCAAAGCTCCCTGGTTGACGACGCAATGGTAATCGGCACATCGGCCCTGACGGCTACCGAACTGGACAGTATCGTCAACCAGTACACCGACCAGTTCTGCAACCCGATGGTGATGTGGGGAAAATACCGCAGCAGGTGGGGAAAAGTGACCTTGCCGATTTCTTTCCAGTTCCACCATGTGCAGATGGACGGCGGACATGCCGCCAGGTTCTTAACGGCCTTGCAGGATGTCATCAATTTGTTAAATCCGGGTATATCTTCAGGCAATGATATACATATGGGTTGAAACCTCTGACAGCAGCCCCGAAGAGCCAATCCGGAGTTTTACAAAGCCCCTTTAATTCGTTTAATTCCAAGACACAAAATGAGCATCCGCATTCAGTCAGTTGTATGAATGCGGATGCAGTTCGTTAAATGTGCGTAATCTGTTTATAAGGTCAGTAGATGACCTCAAAGAGGCGGGTGTCGTCGTTGGTGAGCGAGGCGTGCCCCTCGGCGATGGTGAGGGTGCCGTCGATATCAAGCGCCTTGCCATTCGGTGAGCAGCTGTAGAAGGAGCCGCCTTGGATGGTGCAGTCGGTGTCGCACTTCACGCCCTTGGGAGACACGGTGGTCTGCTTACCGGTGCACACCACATTGAGTTCGCCGCCCTTGAAGAGGAAAGGCTGCGTCACATTGATGCCCTTGGCATCGTTGCCCGAGCACAGGATATTCAGCGTGCCGCCGGTCATCGTGAGGTTATAGTCAGCCTTGAGGCCCGCTGCACCTATCGTGACGGCGTTGCCCAGCGAGTCGACAACGGCATTGCCCAGCGAGTCGAGTTCGGCGCGCGATGTGCCGCTGTTGAGGATGGTGGTGCGTCCGCCAGTGATATAGACGAGGCTGTCACAGTTGATGCCCTTGGCACCGTCGGCAGCGATTTCCATGTTGATGACACCGCCCTTGATGTGGACATAGTCCTTGGCCTTGAGGCCGTGGCCGCTGGTGCTGTTCAGGTAGAGTTTGGTGCCGGGGCGCACAAAGATGTAGTCGTCGCTGGCCACGCAGTGCTTGCCCGTGCTGTAGACATCCAGGCGGCCCTTGCCGCTGACCAGAATCTGTCCCTCGCTGAAGAGGGCTGCCTTCTGGTCCTCGCCCTCTACCATGGTATACTGTTCACCGTCGCGCAGGGTGTTGACCTTGCCAGCGTTCAGGACAAGGTACAAGGACTTGCCGCACTGGTTGTTGATGGCGGCGCCATGGGGGTTGGTGATGTCGACGCTGTCGAGTTGCAGCTGGAACTTGCGTTCGCTGTAGAACTTGAGTGAGCCGTTGGGGGTAGAGCCCTTGACGATGTAGCGCACATGTTTGGCAGCGCTGGTGACGGTGACATGGGCGCCCTCGACGCTCACCATGACCGTCGTGGGGTTGCCCGTCACGATGGCCGTGTCGCCGTCGAAGGTGATGCGCACGGTGGTGGCCCATGTGGTGTTCTCGACATAATCGCCATAGTCGGCGGCATCCTCATCGTCGGGGACCGACTCGGCTGGCTCGGTGAGGTCGCTGAAGTCGAGTGCTATCTCTTTGGGGGTGATGGGAGGCAACGGAACCTCGCCGCCCAGAATGATGTTAATCAGCGCATTGATGTCGCTGATGTTCACCTCGCCGTCGTAGTTGACATCGCCGGCACTGGTGGTATCACCGCTCAGGATCTGGTCGATGAGGGCGTTGACATCGCTGATGTTCACCTCGCCGTCGTCGTTGACATCGCCGGTTGTGGCCTGTGCGGTCAAAGCAAAGGCTCCCAGGGCTAAAACAAGCAATAATATCTTTCTCATAGTTGTATCCTCAGTGTTTTTAATAGGCTATCGTGATGGCCTTGGGGCCGCGTTCATAGGAGTGGTACCCCTCGGCCACCGTCATCGTGCCACCCACCTCGAGCGGGTCGCTGCGACGGCTGTAGGTGTAGAAATAGCCGCCGCCGATGGCAAAGTTGCCGTCCACCTTGACGCCCTTGGGCTTCTTGTTCTCGCGGGTACCCGTGGCAACCGCTTGGAACGAGCCGCCAATGATGACCACATCGTGCTTGGCGTTCAGTCCCTTGCCGCCGTCGCCCGTGGCCTTGAGGCAGAGCATGCCTGCGTTGACGGTAACTATCGTGTCGCAGTAGAGCGCGGCACAGGCTGTGGTGTCGTTCTCTTCTGTTTCGACCCGGGTGTCGCCGTTGTTGATGGCAACGAGGCGGCCGCCGTTGACGGTCATGGGACCGCCACTGCGCACGCCCTTGGCACCCACGCCGCTGGTCAGCACATTGATGACGCCGCCGTCGAGGATGATGCCGTCGTTGGCACGCAGGCCGTCGAGGGCGGTGCTGTTGACATAAATCTTCACGCCGGGACGGATGCGGATGTAGTCATCGCTGCGGATACCGCCACGGCCCACGGCAACGACATTGAGTTCGCCCTTGCCGCTGAAGACCATCTGCCCCTCGCTGAAGAGGGCAGCTTTCTGGTCCTCCTCGTCGACCATGGTGTATTCGGCACCGTCCTGTAGGCGGTTGACCGTGCCGTCGGCCAGGACGACATACATCGTTTTACTGCCCTGGTTGTTGATGGCGGCACCTGTGGGATTGGTAATTTCGGCACCGTCGAGCAGCACCTGGAAGCGCTTGTCGCCGTAGAACTTGAGTGAGCCGTTGAGCGTCTTGCCGCTGACGGTAAACTTCACGGGACCCGACATGTTCACCACCGTGACATGGGCTCCGCTGGACTGTACCATCACACCGGGCACCGTGCCGTTGATAGCCACGGACTCGCCGTCGAAGGTGATGTTGATGACCTTGTTCCACGGGCTGTTTTCCACATAGTCGTTGTAGGCCGAGTCGTTCTCATCAGTGACAGGGACATCAGGAGCCTCGTCGAGGGCCGAGAAGTCCAACTCGATGGCGGCGGGCTCGACGAGATACTGGGCGAGGATGTCGTCCATATCGCTGTCGTCGTTCACGCACGAAGTCAACGCGGCACCAAGGGCCACTGTCAGCAGGCTATAGTATAAAAACCTCTTCATGTCCGTCAGAATTTATAAGTGTAACCCAGTCCCAGCAGATGGATGTTGGATTCATCGCTGCTGCTGCCCGTTAACTGAAAACGGTAATAGAGTTTGAAGGCGTGCGTCTTCTTGAGGGTGTGTTCCACGCCCAGGATGAAACGCGTCTTTTCGAGTTCGCGTGTCGTGTGGAACTCGACGCTGGCAAACGGGTCGAACTTGCACTTGGGGATGTCCCACTCCGCTTGCAGGCGGCTGCGCAGCACATTCTTGCCCTTGCCTTTCACCTCGTCGTCCTCCCACATCGCCTCGTCGAAGTCGAAGTTGTCGGTAATCGTACTGGGGCGGTAGGTATACTGCCAGCGCTCGCGCAGGCTCAACTCCACGCGTTGAATCTTGTAACTGGCGGTGAGCGAGACATTGAAGCGGTGGCGAGGACCCCAATAACTGGGTCTCCAGTTGTTGTAGGTCACGCCGTCGTCCTGGTAGGTGAGTTTCTCCTTGTTGTTGTCGAGGAGCAATTGATAGCCAGCTGTGGCCTTGAGCCACGGCAGCAGTTTGTAACTGACATCGCCACCCACGCTAAAGCGGTCGGCGGTGCGGAAATTGTTGCGCGAGCGGAACTCCATTTCCAGGCTGGTGCTCAGTTTCTTGGAGAACTTGTGCGACGCTTCTATTGATGCGACCAACCCGGCATCGTCGGCATGCGACAATGTCGGGCAGAGCGCTGAGCACAGCAGTATCAGCAGACTGGCAATCAGTTGTTTTCTTTTACATCTTCCCATTCGTATCTAGGAATTTTCAATGTGTTGTTGACATGGCTCATTTCGCCATCATTTTCGTATTCAATCTTGAGGATTGCGGTGTCCTTGAGAAAGTCCACCGAGCCGACTTTGACCTTGGTGATTTTCAGCCCCATGCGTTTCTGCAGGTCCTCGACCAGTTCCTCGCGCCGTTCGGGGGTGATAAGGTCGATGCGGTCATACAGGACCAACTTGCTCCCCAGGTTGGCTCTCAGGATAAAGGACTCGAACAGCCAGATCAGCAGCGCTATCGCCAGGTTGGGCACGGCCAGTTCAGCAAAACTCATCGAGTCGGCTAGCGCATTGATGACCGAGAGGCAGATGACGCTGAACATATAGGTCATCTCGCGCACGGGTATCGTCTCGGTACGGTATCGCAGGATACCGAAGATAGCGAACAGTCCCAAAGCAAAACCGATTTTCACCTTCACGCTACCCAACAGGTAGATGAGGAAGAAGATGCTCACACTCAACAGGATAAGCGTGAAGAAATAGTCACGGCGGTGTGTCTTGCGGTAGTAGAGGAAGTGGACGATGAACCATACCACCACCAGCATGAAACCGAAGCGAAGCAACATCTCGGTCAATCCGACAGAGTTTATCCAGTGAAAATGGGAAGCTCCAGCCGCGATGCCCTGAGCGATATCGCCCTCGCCGTTCTCAAGTGCAGTCAATTCATCTACAATTGCCATATCTTTCTATAATTTTTTGATGTGTAGTTAATAGTCATTATGATTGCTGTGCCCTGGCAAGCAGACGCTCCACCAGACGCAACCGCTCCTTGAAGTTGTTGCGCTTCAGGGCCGGGTTGGTCAACGCCGACCCCATGCAGTACTTGCTGAAGCCGCTGGGCTTGATGCGCAGGTCACGCAACATGCCCAGGATGGGCGACGGCTGCAGGCCGTCACGCTTCAACTCGATGATGACCAGGCCCGTCA
>ONYP01000107.1 GCA_900322135.1 uncultured Prevotellaceae bacterium | reverse complement strand
GGACACCCCCTGGGCCTGTTCCCCTCGCACAAGAATGCGCCCCGCGTGGTAGTGACCAACGGTATGGTGATCCCCAACTACAGCAAGCCCGACGACTGGGAGCGTGACAACGCCCTGGGCGTGAGCCAGTATGGCCAGATGACCGCTGGTTCCTATATGTACATCGGCCCGCAGGGTATCGTGCACGGCACGACCATCACGGTGCTCAACGCTGCCCGCAAGCAACTCGTGAAGCGCGGACAGAAGGGTGGCGACATCCACGGTATGCTGTTCGTGACCGCTGGTCTGGGTGGCATGTCGGGCGCTCAGCCCAAGGCCGGTAACATCGCCGGCGTGGTGAGCGTCACCGCCGAAATCAACCCCCTCGCGGCCGAGAAGCGCTACGAGCAGGGATGGGTCGATGAGTTGCACGACAACCTCGACGAACTGATTCCCGCCATCCGCAAGGCTGTAGCCGACAAGCGCACCGTGTCGATGGCCTATGTGGGCAATGTGGTTGACCTGTGGGAACGCCTGGCTGACGAGGACATGCATGTTGACCTGGGTAGCGACCAGACTTCGCTGCACAACCCCTGGGCTGGCGGCTACTATCCCGTGGGCTTGACCCTCGAGGAGAGCAAGCAGATGATGGCCGAGCAGCCCGAACAGTTCAAGGAATGCGTGCGCGAGTCGCTGCGCCGCCAGTGCGCCGCCATCAACAAGTTGGCCGACAAGGGCATGTACTTCTTTGACTACGGCAATGCCTTCCTGCTCGAGTCGAGCCGTGCCGGTGCCGACATCATGACGGCCGACGGCAAGTTCCGCTATCCCTCCTATGTTCAGGATATCATGGGCCCGATGTTCTTTGACTACGGCTTCGGTCCCTTCCGCTGGGTTTGCACCTCGGGTGACCCCAAAGATCTGGAAACCACCGACCGCCTGGCTGCACAGGTGCTCGAGGAAATCCGCAAGGATGCTCCCGAGGACATCCAGGGTCAGATGGACGACAACATCCACTGGATCAAGGAAGCAGGTCCTAACCACCTGGTTGTCGGCTCCCAGGCCCGCATCCTGTATGCCGATGCCGAAGGTCGCGCCAAGATTGCCCTGGCATTCAACGATGCCATCCGCAGCGGCGAGTTGAGCGCTCCCGTTGTGCTGGGCCGTGACCACCACGATGTATCGGGTACCGACTCCCCCTTCCGTGAGACGAGCAACATCTATGATGGCTCGCAGTTCTGCGCCGACATGGCTGTGCAGAATGTCATCGGCGACTCCTTCCGCGGTGCCACATGGGTAAGCATCCACAACGGCGGCGGTGTCGGCTGGGGTGAGGTTATCAACGGCGGCTTCGGTATGGCCATCGACGGTAGCGAGGATTCGGCCCGTCACATCCGCGAGATGCTGTTCTGGGATGTGAACAACGGTATCGCACGCCGCAGCTGGGCCCGCAACAAGGGCTCGATGGACGCCATCCGTCGCGAGATGGAGCGCACACCCGAGCTGACCGTCACCATGCCCAACCTGGTTGACGACGATGTGATTGACAATGCCGTGACCATCTTCTAATCGATTAACAACCCAATAAAACCGAAACACAATATGACACATCAAATCAGTGCCGAGCATCTCACAATCCAGAAGATTGCCGAGATCATCGAAGGCCATCATACGCTCAAGCTCAGTGCCGATGCCGTGAAGCGCATCACCCACTGCCGTGAATACCTAGACAAGAAAGTCGCCGAGAGCGGCAAGCCCATCTACGGTGTGACCACGGGCTTCGGCTCGCTGTGCAAGATTTCCATCAGCAACGACCAGTTGTCGCAATTGCAGATCAACCTGATGATGTCGCACGCCTGCGGCGTGGGCGAACGCGTGCCCAACGACATCGTCAAAATCATGCTGCTGCTCAAGGTGCAGTCGCTCTCCTATGGTTACTCGGGTGTGAAACTCGACACCGTCGAGAGGCTGATTGACCTGTTCAACAACGAGGTCTATCCTGTAGTCTACAAGCAGGGTTCGGTGGGAGCCTCGGGCGACCTCGTGCCGCTGGCTCACCTGTGCCTGCCCATCGTGGGACTGGGAGAGGTTGAGTACAAGGGCGAGCGCATGAGCGGTGCCGACATCTGCAAGCAGATGGGCTGGGAGCCCATCAAGTTGGGGTCCAAGGAAGGTCTGGCATTGCTCAACGGTACCCAGAACATGAGCGCTCACGCCGTGTGGGCTCTCATCAAGGCCGAGCGCCTGAGCCGTTGGGCCGATGTTATCGCAGCCATCTCGCTCGAAGCCTACGACGGCCGCATCGAGCCGTTCACCCATGCCGTTCACGCCGTGCGTCCCCACCAGGGACAGATTGACACAGCAGCACGCATGCGCGAACTGCTTGACGGCAGCGAACTCATCCGCCAACCCAAGGTCAATGTACAGGATCCCTACTCGTTCCGCTGCATACCGCAGGTTCACGGCTCGGTCAAGGATACCATCCGCTATGTGGGCTCGGTCATCGACACCGAGATCAACTCGGCAACCGACAATCCCACCGTGTGCCCCGACGAGGACCTCATCATCTCGGCCGGCAACTTCCACGGCGAACCCATCGCCATGCCCATGGATTTCCTGTGCATCGCAATGGCCGAACTGAGCAATATCTCGGAGCGCCGCACCTACAAGCTCGTCTCCGGTACCCGTGACCTGCCCAGCTTCCTCGTGGCCCATCCCGGTGTGAACAGCGGTTTCATGATTCCGCAGTACACTGCTGCCGCCATAGCCAGCCAGAGCAAGACGCTGTGTATGCCTTCGTCGGCCGACACCATCCCCACCTCGCAGGGCCAAGAAGACCATGTAAGCATGGGTGCCAATGCCGGCGTGAAGTTGTGCAAGGTGGTAGAAAACACCGAGCGCGTGCTGGCCATCGAACTGTTCAACGCCGCCCAGGCGCTGGAGTTCCGCCGTCCGCTCAAGTCCTCGCCCGTGCTCGAGCATGTCATCGACGACTACCGCAAGGTGGTCCCCTTCATCAACGAGGATCAGCCCATGTATCCGCACATTGCCAAGTCGGTAGAGTTCCTGCAGAACAACAAAATTGACTAACAGACTTTGCTCACGCTAAGGCGCCAAGACGCTAAGGTTGTTTATTATTCAAGAACTTAGCGACTTTGCGGCTTAGCGTGAAGCATTTTGTTGAACAACCATTTATATGTCATCATGAAAAAACTGATTAAGAATATTGCATGCCTGGCTGGTGTGGACTATGACAAGAAGCATTGCCTGCGCGGCAGCGAGATGGCTACACTCAACTGCGTTGAAGATGCCTGGTTGCTCATCGACGGCGACCGCTTTGACTCGTGGGGCCAGATGGCAACCATGCCGACCCCAGAGACAGATTGGGATGTCATCGATGCCCAGGGAGGCACCGTGCTGCCCTCGTGGTGCGACAGCCACACCCACATCGTGTATGCCGGCAGCCGTGAAGGCGAGTTTGTGGACAAAATCCGCGGACTCTCCTATGCCGAGATTGCCCGTCGTGGCGGTGGCATCCTCAATTCGGCCGACCGCCTGCACCTGCTGAGCGAAGACGAGCTCTACACACAGGCCATGCGCCGCGTGCGCGAGATCATCGCCAAGGGTACTGGTGCCGTCGAGATCAAGAGCGGCTACGGCCTCAATACCGAGGACGAGTTAAAGATGCTGCGTGTCATCCGTCGCATCAGCGAGACATCGCCCATCCGGGTGGTCAGCACCTTCCTGGGAGCACATGCCGTCGGTCGTGAATATGCAGGTCGTCAGGGCGAGTATGTCGATATGCTCATCCGCGAGATGATTCCCGAAGTGGGTAAGCAACAGTTGGCCGACTTCATCGATGTCTTCTGCGACGAGGGATTCTTTACCCCCGACGAAACCTCACGCATCCTCGAGGAAGGCGCCAAGTGGGGCATGCGTCCCAAAATCCATGTGCAGGAACTGGCTCCGTCGGGCGGTGTCGAGGTCGGCGTGAAGCACAACGCCGTCTCGGTCGACCACCTCGAGAGCATGATCGACGAGGACATCGAGATGCTCAAGGGCACCAGCACCATCCCCACGGGACTGCCCGGCACCTCCTTCTTCCTGAACATGCCGTTCGCTCCCGCACGCAAGATGATCGAGGCAGGACTGCCCGTAGCCACCGCCAGTGACTACAATCCCGGCTCCACGCCCAGTGGTGACATGAAGTTTGTCGTTTCGCTGGCATGTATCAAGATGCGACTGCTGCCTGCCGAGGCCATCAATGCAGCCACCATCAACACCGCCGCCGCCATGGACCTGAGCAAGGACTACGGCAGCATCGCCCGTGGCAAGGTCGCCAACTTCTTCATCACCGAGCCGATTCCCTCAATCGACTTCATCCCCTACTCCTACACCACGCCCATCATCGCGAGGACCTTCCTCCAGGGCCAGGAAGTGAAGTAACATCGACCACATCCCATCATCAAGAGGGGCAGCACCACACGGCGCCGCCCCTCTTGCTATCATTACCAGCCCCAACCGTCTCAGTTGAGCCTGCCCATCCATTTCCTCCAATCCATCCCCATCCACTCCAGCCGCCACATCGGCAGTCCATCTCGTCCAGCCCAGCGGGCACTCTCGAGCACTGTCCAGCTTGTCCAGTTCCTCCAGTCCGTCCAGTCCGTCCAGTTCCTCCAGCCCGTCCAGTATGTGGCGTTGTCAACGCCACCTCCAGTTTGTCCAGCCACCGGGGTATAAAAAACGAGGGAGCCGCTGTTTTAACAGTGACTCCCTCTTAGGGGGCGGTTACCTGCGCCTTCCCGCGCCGCTGACCACCGGCGTGGTGACGCTTAGGGCTCTGTGCCAGGAACGGGACGAGGCGGCGGGGTATAAAAAAAACGAGAGGCAACATCATTGCTGACATTACCTCTCTTAGGGGGCGGTTACCTACTCTCCCACTTTCGCAGTACCATCGGCGTGGTGAGGCTTAACTTCTCTGTTCGGAATGGGAAGAGGTGGGGCCCTCACGCTATAACCACCTTATTGCCTTTCAGCCCGGATGGCGCATCTTGCATGCGCCGCGGCTGTGATGACTTAAAAAGACCATCGGGGGAACGCTTCGCGCGAAAACCTCTTGTCGCGACTTCACTTCAACGAGGGACTCGGAACCCTCGAACCCGTCTTCATACGCTGTCCTTCCACGCCTGCCTACCGCGGCACCCCGATGGGGGACCGGGCGGCACAGCGCCACAAGAAAGCTTTCGGGTGATTAGTACGGCTCGGCTGAGGACGTTGCCGCCCGTGCACCTGCCGCCTATCAACGTCGTCGTCTTCAACGACCCTAATGGAGATCTCATCTTGAGGTTGGCTTCGTGCTTAGATGCTTTCAGCACTTATCCGTACCCGACGCGGCTACCCGGCCGTGCCCCTGG
>ONYP01000108.1 GCA_900322135.1 uncultured Prevotellaceae bacterium | reverse complement strand
GTATTAGGCCCAGTTTCCCGGGTTTATCCCCCTGTCCGGGGCAGGTCGCATACGTGTTACTCACCAGTGCGCCGGTCGCCGCCAAAGGTATTGCTACCCCCGCGCTGCCCCTCGACTTGCATGTGTTAAGCCTGTCGCTAGCGTTCATCCTGAGCCAGGATCAAACTCTTCGTTGTTGTATCTCGTTTTCTTCTTTTCAGAAATTAAATGAAAACGCAACACTCGACCGAAGTTGATTGTCTGGCCCTTGATGATTCCTGCTCTATTGTGTTGTACTATGTTTTAGAATTAACGGGAACAATTTTGTCCCTGTTCTCTTGTACTACGACTATATCGTTGCAAACATGTCAAAGAACTCGTTTTTGAGTTACTTTCACGCCCCATTTGAGGCGAAAAGCGGTGCAAAATTATAACCGTTTTTGATACTGACCAAATTTTTTCGTCATTTTTTTCAAAAAAAATTATTAACAATGGCTGAAATAAATTGTAAATAACTCATATTATGCTGATTAACAAAAACTTAGGAAAAACAAAAAAATTTGCCTAAGAAATGCCAGCCGGCCCGATGGGAGCATATCCACCGGACCGGCTGGCTATGGTTTTACATAGTTCCTACATTACAGGCAGGGCGTCATGGGTTCTCATCCATCGCGTTGATGAGGAGGTCAACTCCCGTCGCTTTACATATTATATTAAATAGACGGATCTCGTTGTCGTCATCCTTGGCATCGGCATCGATAACGCGAATGAGGAGCTGGGCGGTAGCGATTTTCTGCTGGTCGCTCATTCTCTTCATCATGTCGACTGCGACCAATCCATTGAGCGAACGGCCCAGATTGTAAATTTCCTCGTCGATGCCGTATTCCACGCAAATGGCGTCGAACACCTCGCACTCGCAGGGGTCGACAGCGCCATCGGCGTTGATCATCTCTATCAGCAGGCTGACGACTGCAGCCTTCTGCATCTCGGTGAATTGGGTTATCTTCATTGTCAACGATCAATTATCATTGTCTTGTTCAAAGGGGGGAGGAGTGACGGTGACATTGCCTTGCTGCTCCTTGTCGCCGTCCTTAATGATTTCCTCGGTGCGTGACTTCCACTGACGAGGCCCGAAGATGTGCTCAGCGTCCTCGGTATAAATCACCTCGCGCTGCTGCAGCAGGTCGGCGAGCTGATGGTGGCCAGCCTGGTACTGGGTGAGGATCTGCCTTGCACGCTCATACTGCCCGTCGATGATGGCCTGCACTTCCTGGTCGATGGTCTGTGCGCGGTCCTCACTATAGGGCTTGGTGAACCCGTAGGCCTCACCCGAGGTATCGTAGTAGGAGATGTTGGGCAACTTGTCGCTCATGCCGTAGTAGGTGACCATGGCATAGGCAATCTTGGTGGCACGCTCGAGGTCATTGAGGGCGCCAGTGTCGATGAAGCCCAGGAACATGTCCTCGGCCACACGGCCAGCCATGAGTGAGCATATCTTGTCAAGCAGGGCCTGCTTAGGCTCGATCTGCCGCTCCTCGGGGAGGTACCAGGCCGCGCCAAGGGCTTTGCCGCGCGGCACAATGGTGACCTTGATGAGCGGGTCGGCATAACGCAGGTGCCAGCTCACGGTGGCATGCCCTGCCTCGTGTACGGCGATGGAACGGCGCTCCTCCTCGGTGATGACCTTGGAGCGCTTCTCGAGTCCGCCGACGATGCGGTCGATGGCATCCATGAAGTCCTGGCGCTGCACAGCTTGTTTCTTGCGGCGGGCGGCAATGAGGGCAGCCTCGTTACAGACATTGGCGATATCGGCTCCTGAGAATCCGGGAGTCTGCCTCGAGAGCAGGTCCAGGTCTACCGAACCGTCGGTCTTGACATTGCGCAGGTGCACCTGGAAAATCTCTTTGCGGTCGCTGAGTTCCGGCAACTCGACATAAATCTGCCTGTCAAATCGCCCGGCACGCAGCAAGGCCTTGTCAAGGATATCGGCACGGTTGGTCGCAGCGAGGATGATGACTCCGCTGTTGCTGCCGAAGCCGTCCATCTCGGTGAGGAGCTGGTTAAGGGTGTTCTCGCGCTCGTCGTTGCCTCCGAGGTTTGCTTTATTGCCACGAGCACGGCCGACGGCATCAATCTCGTCGATGAAGACGATACAGGGGGCTTTCTCCTTGGCCTGCTGGAACAGGTCCCTGACGCGTGATGCACCGACGCCGACGAACATCTCGACGAAGTCGGAACCGGACATCGAGAAGAACGGCACATCGGCCTCACCGGCCACTGCCTTGGCTAGCAGGGTCTTTCCCGTACCCGGAGGGCCGACCAGCAGCGCACCCTTGGGGATTTTGCCTCCCAGTTCGGTGTAATGCTTGGGGTTCTTGAGGAAGTCTACAATTTCGGCTATCTCAACCTTGGCCTCGGCCAGACCTGCAACATCCTGGAAAGTGACCTTGTTGGCATTGTCCTTGTCAAAGAGTCGAGCCTTGGACTTGCCGACGCTGAAGATGCCACCGCCGCCTCCTGCCCCGCCCATGCGGCGGAACATGAAGTACCACAAGAGCACAAGGACGACGATGGGTCCAAAGGACCAGAAGAGCATCGAGTAGTCATTGGCCTGCTTGTACTCCACAGTGCCCTTGAAGACGCCTTTCTCTCTCCACGCATTGACATTGTCCTCAAATTTCTCGGAACTCGGGATCTGTGTCGACACCCGGGTCACCAGCACATTGGATGAAGCGCCGAAGGCAGCAGGCTCTTTGGGCAAGTCCTTGGCGACCTGCTTGGCAAGCTTCTCGTCCATGACAGCCTCGGCCATGTCCTTATTGCTGTAGACGGTGATCGACTCCACGCCGCCCTGCATGACAATGCTCTCGAACTTGGTCCAAGCCACCTTCTGTGAAGAGGTGTCATCCTGGTTGAACCAAAAAGCCGACAGCAGGAACAGAAGAATGAGTCCATACATCCACAAGATGTTGAACCGCGGGGTCTTGCGTTGATTATTATTGTTGGCCATGATGAATCAGATTCAAAAAAATAGTACTATTTCTCAGGTTTACCGGTCAATCCTGGTCAGGAATCTCGTTGATGCGGGCATCGGCCCAGAGCTGCTCCAGATTGTAACGCTGACGGAACTCGGGCACAAAGACATGTACAAAGATATTACCGTAATCAATGATGACCCACTGCGCATTCTGGTAGCCGTCGTAGTTAAAGGGTCGCTGTCCGGCATTTTTCTCGACATAGTCACGGATGCTATCGGCAACTGCCGTCACCTGCATGGGGGTGTTGCCCGTAGCGATGACGAACCCCTGGGCTGCAGCAGTTTCTATACCGGTGAGGTCAACATGGACGATATCATGTCCTTTCTTCTCTTGAATTGCTTCGATGATAGATTTAATCAGTTTTTCGTTTTCGTTCATATATAATGTCATTATTCCAATTTGCAAAGATAATGAAAGTTTCAGGAATTGAAGAAGCAAAAGTGGTAATTTATCTAAAATGGGAAGAAATAACGGACATGGAGTGCAAGGCGATGCCTTGCAATACCGAACGGGAGGGCGACTGGCGGGGACTGGCGGGAGGGAGAACGGCGGGGATGCAAGGCGGTGCCTTGCAATACCGAACAGGGAGGCGAGCGGCGACGGAGACTGGCGGGGAGGGAGGACGGCGAGAATGCAAGGCTGCCTTGCAATACCGAACGGGAGGGCGAGCGGCGGAGACTGGCGGGAGGGAGGGCGGCGGGGATGCAAGGCGGTGCCTTGCAATACCGAACAGGGAGGGCGACTGGCGGGGAGGATGACGACAGGGAGTGTGGAGGGGTGTAAAAAAACGGGCAGGTTGCTGTTTCAACAACCTGCCCGATGTCCGTTAGTCGGTTAGTTAAGCAATCTCTTCAAGCGGGATTAGATAACACCCTGCTCGAGCATAGCCTGAGCGACCTTCATGAAGCCGGCGATGTTAGCGCCCTTCACATAGTCGATGGTGCCGTCGGCCTGAGTACCGAACTTCACGCACTGCTCGTGGATGTTCTGCATGATCCAGTGGAGCTTCTCGTCAACTTCCTTAGCCGACCAGCTGAGGTGAGCAGCGTTCTGGGTCATCTCGAGACCAGAGGTAGCTACACCACCAGCGTTGACAGCCTTACCGGGGGCAAAGAGCACGCCGTTGTTCTGGAAGTAGTGGATAGCGCCGGGCTGGCAACCCATGTTGGAAACCTCACAGCAGCACCAGCAGCCGTTGGCTTTCAGTTCCTTAGCGTCGTCCTCGCTGAGCTCATTCTGGAATGCGCAGGGGAGAGCGATGTCGCAAGGAATGCTCCAAGCCTTCTTGCCGGCGGTGAACTTGGCCTGTCCGGGGAACTTGTCGGCCATGTCCTGAACCTTGTTACGGTTGGAGGCACGCATATCGAGCATGTAGTCAATCATCTCGGAAGTGATACCCTCGGGAATCTCGCAAACGCCGTCGGGACCAGAGATGGCAACGACCTTAGCGCCGAGTTCGACAGCCTTGGTTGCAGCACCCCAAGCCACATTACCGAAGCCAGAGAGGGTGACCTTCTTGCCCTTAATGTCCTTACCAGCGGTGCGGAGCACATGCTCAACGAAGTAGAGCGCGCCGAAACCGGTAGCCTCGGGACGGAGGATAGAACCACCCCAAGTCATGCCCTTGCCAGTGAGGACGCCAGTGTGATACTGACGAGCGAGTTTCTGATACATACCATTGAGGAAGCCAATCTCACGGCCACCAACACCAACATCACCAGCGGGAACATCCTGGTCGGGACCAATGTTGTGACGGAGCTCAAGCATGAAGGCCTGGCAGAAACGCATGATTTCAGCGTCGCTCTTGCCAACGGGGTCGAAGTCAGAGCCGCCCTTACCGCCGCCCATGGGAAGCGTGGTGAGAGCGTTCTTGAAGGTCTGCTCGAAACCTAAGAACTTCAGCATTGAGGGAGTAACGGCCTTGTGGAAGCGCAGACCACCCTTGTACGGGCCAATAGCGCTGTTGAACTGTACACGATAACCGAGGTTGGTCTGAACCTCACCCTTATCGTCGATCCAAGTTACACGGAAAGTGAAGATGCGCTCGGGCTCAACCATGCGCTCAACGATCTTGGCCTTCTCAAACTCGGGATGCTGGTTATAAACCTCCTCGATAGACTCAAGGACTTCGCGTACAGCCTGCAGATACTCAGATTCGCCTGGGTGTTTAGCCTCCAGGTCGGCCATAATTTTCTCAACGTTCATGATAATAATACAAAAAGTTGTTAATTAGATAAAACTATAAAGTTAA
>ONYP01000110.1 GCA_900322135.1 uncultured Prevotellaceae bacterium | reverse complement strand
AAGGATTGTGGTGCAGGGTAATCATGTAGAACCAGTTGGGATCCTCGGGATTAGCAGCCATGTTGTACCAGTGCTCCTCACCGTACTTGTCGATGATGATGATCCACTTGCCAACCATGTGGGGATCCTCAGGATCTACGCCACCAGCAGCGGGTACCTCAACATACTGGGTGTCGCTGATACCTACGAGAGCCTCGTCGTTAGCCTGAGCGGTAGCCCAAACGCCAACGTTCGAAGTAGTTCACGTAGATGATAACAGTACCCTCACCGGTAGCGGTAACAACCACGTTGTGCTCGTTGGTTACGACCTCAACCACGGGAGCGGGGGTCTCATAAGGAGGCTGGGGAGCATCCCAAACGATAACGAAGGTCTCCTCGAGAGTGTTGTAGCCATCGGCCTCAACGGTAACAACGATGGTGTTCTCACCGTCCTGGAGTTGGAAGCCGTCCTCGTAGGGCTCACCGTTAACCAGGATGGTAACATCCTCGTTGCCGTCGTAGGTAATGGTAACGACACCATTCTCGTCGGGCTCGCTAACAACGATATTACCAGTGAGGTCCTGACCTGCGGGAACGAGAGCGGGAACGATGTACTCGCCAGAGGTAACACCGTCGGTCTGGCCATCAACATGCATTGTTAACGAAGAGGGTAACAGTGCCCTCACCGGTTGCAAGGAAGGTGTAGGCATCTTCGCCCTCGGTTACCACGATCTCAGGAGCGGGGGTCTGAATAGCAGGCTGCTCCCAGTTAACGGTCTTGGTAGCGGTCAGGGGGTTGTAACCCTCGGCGGTAACCTCAACGGTGATCTCAGCCTCGCCATAAGCGCCAAGGAATACCTTGCCGTCGGTCAGGGGCACATAAACGCCGTCGATCATGACCTTGATGGTAACATCCTCGTCACCAGTGTACTCAATGGTTACATAGCCATCCTCGTCGGGGTCGCCAATAACGATCTCACCAGTGAGGTCCTTGGGACCGGGAGCTACATAGTCACCGTTGTTGATCTTGAGGTCCATGTCGGGGAACTGGCCCTTGAACTGAGCGCCGTCGGTGATAGCGAAGCGGCTGTACTCATCGTTGAAGTCGAGCATAGCATACTCGTCCTCCCAACCCTCATTAACCTGGATGGTGAAGGAGTAAACATTGCCCAGGGTCACCTTATCGCCATAGTAGGCAACGATGTCGGCCTCGGGCATGCTATAAGCGGCAGCCAGCTCTGCAGCCGTAGCCCAGAACATGTTCTGAGTGGTGTTGGAACCCAGCATGCGGTAGTTACCAATCTCGCCATCGGTGTTAATAGCCTCGGCAGTAGCGTTACCGTCAAAGGTGCTCATGCCCTCGGGGGTGAAGTGAACGGCAGCAGCGAAGGGATTGGGCTTAACGCCCTTGATAACAACGACACCGGTCTCGGAATCGATGCGCTCGCCAGCGGGGGTGAGCATGTCATACTCCATCTGGTGACCAGCGATGATACCCTCGACAGCAGTGAGCTGAATGTGCAGGGTAACCTCGTCACCAGCCTTAGCGGTAATCTCGTTGCAGGGATTACCATTGGCATCAACGAGCCTCAACTCAACATTGTAGGCAAAAGCCGACATGCCAGCGAGAAGGGCTACAAGAGTGAATAATAATTTCTTCATAAAAACTTAATTTAAATGGTTAATAATAAAATAGTTAATAAATTAGTCTCGTTTATATTCAACTCGTCATAAAATCGGCAAACATCAAATCTTGATTTATCAAAAGGGGTTCCGGATTAACTGTCGTCTATTCATTTTAGAGTTTCATCATCTATCACACTAGGAAAGGGGCCCAGGCACTATGCGCCAAGGTCTGCCAGCGGGTTTGTTTAAGCCTTTCATAGTAAGTGTTTTACAAATTTACCGATTGTGATATCACTATATTGTCCAATGCAAAGTTACAACTATTTGACAAAACGGCAAAAGGTTTGGCAGGAAAAAATGCTAAAAAAAATTAAATTGTTAGGTCGCATAGCTGAAAAACAAGAAAACACAACAATGGCCATTACGAGAACGGGAAACAATAGGCATCCCCACCGATAATAATGAGAGCATCCGCGCCCACCGTGTTAGGGATTGAGCGCGGATGCCTATAGCCTGGATAATGCTTTGTCCTTCATCAGAATGGGCGGCGGCCACCGGGAGGAGGTCCACCAGGGCCGAATCGACCGGGGCCACCCCAGCGGTCGGCGTTGCGGTCCTTGGGCTGCTCACCCTTCTTGAAGGTGTTGAAGCGGTAGGTGAAGGTCACCATGCCGTAACGGCCCAGGGAGTTGTAGATGGCGTCCTCGATATACTCACCGGTGATGTTGCGGAAGATGTTCTTGCGCTGGCCCAGGATGTCGTAGACCGAGACGGTGACGGCAGCCTGCTTGTCGCGCAGGAACTGGTAGGACAACGAGCCGTTCCAGATCCACTGGTCGCTGTTGTAGCCGGCGCTGTAACCGCTGGTGGTGCTGTAACGCAGGTCGGTGCTGATGACCAGCCCGAACGGTGCCGAGTAGGTACCGTCAAACATGCCGCCCCAAGTGTGGATGTTGCGGTTATTGGCCGTGGTAACGGTGTTGGCCGTGGTCTGGAAGCTGTAACGCGGGCGCAACTCAATGTCGAACACGCTGTTGCGGAATGCCAGACCCGGCGAATAGTTGATCATCCATGTGTTGCTGCGGTTCTCGACATCGTTGTTGATACCCTTGGCCACAGCAAAACGGGTGAACATGTGGCTGGTGAAGTACCAGACCTTGCTGGCTCCGAAGGGGAAACTCAACATGTTCATCGCCATGGCGCTCCACACACCGTTCACATTGGTGTAACTGGTGAGGCGGCGGCCCGTCAAGGGGTCGGAAGTAACGGTCGAGATGATGCTGTTCTGTGCAAAGTCCACATTCATCATCGCCATGATGCTGCGCTGCGCACCTTGAGCGAAGTCGCCGAAGCGCAGGTTGATGTTGTGGTTGAAAGTGGGCTTCAACTCGGGGTTACCCACGATGATGTTCTTGGGGTTGCTCTCGTCGGCCACCGGCTGCAACTGGGTGATGCTGGGCTGGTTGGCGCGCATGCGGTAGAAGAAGTTGAGGTTGCGCGTGTCGGAGAACTTGTAGCGGAAGCGGGCATAGGGTGCCACCGACCAGGCCCAGCGCTCGGCGATGTCGCGCTCGCTGTTGATGAGGTCCTTGCTCTTGGACATGGCGCTGTTGACCGAGATGCCCACATTGAGGTTATAGGCCTTGCGCACCTGGCGGAATCCCACGCTGAACTCCTGGTTGAAGAATGTGTTGCGGAAACTGTTGCTCAGGCGCTCGTTCCACTCGGCATCGGTAACGGTCCCGCCGGGCCAGATGCCCTCGCGCATGTTGTCATAGACCATCTTGTCGCTCGTGGTGTAGCGGTAGTTGCCACGGTAGGAGAACTCCAGGAAGCGGGCGTTCTTGACATCGCCGATGGGTTCGGTCCATGAGAGGCGACCCGTTATGTTGTGGGTCTTGCGGCGGTTGTTGGCCGTCTGGTCGATGAGTTCGTTCTCGTCGGGCATGAGGTAGTAGGTGTTGTTGGTGTAGGTGTCACCATCCTCGCGCACATTGCTGTAGCGGTAGTTGAGCATCAACGACTGGCTGCGGCCGGGGTGGCTTGCCACCTTGTGGTTATAGATCAGGCGCGTGCCCCACTCGTAGCTCTTGCCGTCGTTGAAGAAGTTGCTCAAACTGCGGTTCACGACAGTCCTGGCAGCGTCGCCGGCACGGGTGACCGAAGTGTCACCGCGCTCACTCTTGTTGAAGTTGAACGAGAAGTTGGGACGGAACTCGATGGTGTTGTTGCTGTCCACCTCCCACTTGACCCTGAAGTCACCACGCAGGTTGTGACCCTTGTCACGCGCGATGGTGTTGGCGTCCTCGTAGCTTGTGGAATCAGTAAACAGATACTGGCGTGCCGTGGTCGTGCGGGTGTCGCGGTCGCTGTGGCTGTACATGATGTCACCGCCCACGCGGAAGTGCTCGTCCTCCTTGCTGCCGACATTGAAGTTGATACCGGCATACTGCGACGATGTCACGCCACGGTCGCCGCCGAAACGCTGGAAGCGTCCCGATGCCCCATCGCCGAAGCCCAGGTTGTTGACATTGTTGCCACCGCCCAGGATGGTGAACTGGTTGCCGTCGCGGAAGTGGTTGATCATCACATTGCCCGTATAGCGGTCGTCGGTGCCATAGCCCGCATTGACCGTGCCAAACCAGCCGTTGTTCATGCCCTTCTTGACGGTGAGGTTGATGACCGTCTCGTCATCACCGTCGTCCACGCCCGTCAAGCGTGCCAGGTCGCTCTTGCGGTCGATGACCTGGAGTTTGTTGATCATCTCGGCAGGGATGTTCTTGCTGGCCACCGTGGGGTCGTCGCTGAAGAATTCCTTGCCGTCGATAAGGATTTTCTTCACCTCCTTGCCGTTGGCCGTGATTTTGCCGTCACTGCCCACCTCGACGCCCGGGAGGCGCTTGAGCAGATCCTCGACGACGGCGTTGGTCTGAGTCTTGTAGGTGTCGGCATTGAACTCGATAGTGTCCTCCTTGACGGTGATGGGGCTCTTGACGCCCACGACCACGGTCTCCTGCAGCATGACGGTGTTAGGGTCCATCTTGATGATGCCCATGTTGATGTCGCGGCCGTCATCGCCCACGGTGACATGCTTGATGAGGTCGTTGTAGCCCAGATAGGAGCAGCGCAGCAGGTACTTGCCGGGCTTGATGCCCTTGAGGTTGAAGACGCCGTTCATGTCGGTGGTCGTCCCCTTGACAAAGGTGCTGTCCCTATTGGCCTGAAGGAGCCTGACCGTCGCCTGCATGAGTTCGGTGGTGTCCTGTGAGTCGATAAGGATGCCGTTGATGACCACATCGCGCGCATGCACGGTTGTCAAGCAGCCTAACACAAGCAATAATAATAGTATCTTCTTCATGTCAAAGTCGCGTGTGATTGTTTCTATTTATATATAATATATGTGTCAATGATGGTGCAAAATTAGTGGAAAAGCATAGAATAACGCAAAAAAATTCGATAATTCCACTGTTTTTATAGACGAACGAGACGCTGAAGGGTCAACAAAACAAGAAACACGGCAAAAATTTGCCGCAGAAACTATTTTGTAGTAAATTTGCGGGAAAGAACCAATTATAGAAACCGTTATGAGCAAAGTCATTATCATCGGCTGCGGTGGCGTCGGCACCGTGTGCGCCCACAAGTGCGCGCAGAATCCTGATGTGTTTAACGAGATCGTGATTGCCTCGCGCAACCGCGCCAAGTGTGACGCCGTGGCACGCGCCATCGGCAAGGAAAATGTCAGCACCGACCAGGTCGACGCCGACGATGTGGACCAACTCGTCGCCCTGCTGGAGCGCCACAAGCCCGACATGGTCATCAACCTGGCGCTGCCCTATCAGGACTTGACCATCATGGAGGCGTGCCTGCGCTGCGGCGTGCACTACCTGGACACCGCCAACTATGAGCCCCGCGACGAGGCCCACTTCGAGTACAGCTGGCAATGGGCCTACCGCGAGCGCTTTGAGCGTGCCGGGCTGACGGCCATCCTGGGCTGCGGCTTTGACCCGGGCGTGAGCGGCGTGTACACGGCCTATGCCGCCAAGCACCACTTCAGCGAGATGCACACCCTCGACATCGTGGACTGCAACGCCGGCAACCACGGCAAGGCATTCGCCACCAACTTCAACCCC
>ONYP01000111.1 GCA_900322135.1 uncultured Prevotellaceae bacterium | reverse complement strand
CGGCGGCACGAGCGATCCGGGCTACTTCACCGCTGCGGGTACCGAGGCTTATGCCTGCTACACGTCCGAGAACACGACGTTGACGTTCTACTACGACACTGAGCGCGGCAGCCGCCCAGGCACGACCTACGACCTGAACACGGGCATGAATACTCCAGCATGGAGATCTGTCGGTAGCCATGTGACCCAGGTGGTCTTTGACCCGTCGTTTGCCAACGCCCGCCCGACGACCACCTACTCATGGTTCTATGGGATGCAAAACATTCAGACCATCGAGGGCATGGAGTATCTGAACACCAGCGAGGTGACCGATATAGCTTATATGTTCGGATGGTGCACCAGTTTGACAAGCCTAGACCTGAGCCACTTCAACACATCCAAGGTGACCAATATGGGCTACATGTTCTATTACTGTGAAAGTTTAACGAGTCTTGACTTGAGCAGTTTCAACACCTCGATGGTGACCAATACGGGTTTCATGTTCTATGGCTGCAGCAATCTGCGAACTATCTATGCTAGCGAGGGTTGGAGCACGGAGGCCGTGACGTCCTCATCGATGATGTTCTATGGCTGCACCAGCCTGGTGGGCGGCCAGGGCACTACCTATGATGCCAGCCACATTGATAAGGCTTATGCCCACATTGACGGCGGCACGAGCAACCCCGGCTACTTCACCGACAAGAACGCCGGCATGCGTGGCGACGTGAACGGCGACCATAATATTGACATCAACGATGTGACCCTCTTGATCGATGTGGTGCTTGGAAAGGATGTCGAGTACAATGCAACTGCGGCCGATTGCAATACTGCCTCGGGTGACAACACCGTCGACATCAACGATGTGACTGCGCTCATCGCCCGCGTCCTCACCGGATATTGGGACTAATGCTCGCTGCGCTCGCAGTTTAGAGTTTAAAGTTTAGAAAGGGCTGCCGCATTCCTGTTCTGGAGTGCGGCAGCCTAATTTGTTTAATTCGTTTAATTCGAAGGCCGTCTTTACGAGGATTGCAGATGCCATTATACTTCTTGTTTCCTTTCGTTTATAGTTGGTGCTTTGTTGTGCCTAATTCATGACGATGCGCAATCGGGTGTGGGGTCTTAAGGCTTGGATGTAGTTGTTGAGGCGTTCTTGGGTCAAGGTGGGGAACAAGTTGTCGAAACCGGCAATGACATCGACACCCAGTGCTCTCATTTGCAATGCCCATAACCAGAAGTCGTTGGTTTGCATGAGGTCCTCATGCTGGTGACTGATTCTCTCTTTCATCTTAGTAAACAGGTCTTCACTAACCCCGCTATAGAAGATGGCGTTGACGGCATATTCGGCATAGGTGAGCATGCTGTCGCGGTCAGTTGTGCTGGTCTCGAACTCGTAGTTGAGCATCCATCGGTTGTGGTAAATGGACAAGTTGCCGTCGGCAGCAACATCATAGGTGCCGTGTTTCTCATGGCGCAGGTAGGTCAGCAAGGCTGTCCCCAACGACTCACCCACGAGATCCATCATGAACTCGTCGTCATAACTATACTGCTTGTCGCCCATGATACTTACATAGATGGATGACTTGGGGTTGCGCATGGGGACTTCAAAGAAGTTGTCCACCTGGCCTGTAGCCATGGCGGGAAGATAGCCGCTGCCGTAGGTCTCGCGCACGCCGTTGTCGGGCAGCGATGCCAGGTATCGGCGGATGAGCGGCCTCACCTCGTCGACGGTAAAGGCTCCCACGATCGAGAAGGTGAAATCACCGGCATTGGCGACACGCTGGCGGTAGAGTTGCAGCACGCGCTCGCCGTCCAACAGGTCAACCTCTTCGGGGCGGATGCTGCGGTACATGGGATTGCCCTGATAGATGGTACTGCCGATGGAATCGCTATAGATCGTCTTGGGATTATGACTCGATTGGGAGAGTTGTGAGCGTATGCGGGTTTTTAGGCTCTGGAAGGCTTCCTCGTCGATGCTCACATCGGTGAAATACAGATAACATAACTGCAACAGGGTCTCCAAGTCTTCGCTTTGACAACCGCCGCTCAGCTGCTCGTTGGGGTCGTTGAGAATAAATGAGATGCCCAATTGGCGGCCGTTAAGTATCCTGTTGAGTTGGTTGATGGTATGCCCCCCGAAGGCACTGTTCTCGACGACCTGGTCCATCAGGCGGACATTGACATCGGCAGTGTCGCCATAGGCCCATTCGCCGCCCAGGCTGAAGGCGTTGAACAGCACCTCGTTGTTCTTGAATGTCGTGGGTTTAAGCCTGACGATGGCACCATTGACAAGTGTCATCGTGGTAATGCCAGTCTCGGGCTCATAGGTCTCGTTGATGATGCCGCCCTTGGCAGGCTCTGTCTTGAGGAGCGTTTCATCGGTCGCCAGGTCAACATAGGGTGTCTGCCGCTCGTTCATGATGCGTCCGAAGTGGGCAATCACATCACGAGAAGTAGGGTAGCGGCTTGTGCCGCCCATCGACTGTGGGCCCGAGATGAGAACGCTCACATTATCCTTGCCGATAATGTCGCGCAGGTACCTATTCACATCGTCGAGCGTGATGCGTTCCACCCCGTTGATGAGCATCTGTGACTCGGCTGCGATGCCGGGGATGTAGCCGCCGTTCTCGTAGCACTCGATGTATTCGTCGGCATATTCGCGGTTAGTGCGTTTGCTCGCTTCAAGGCTCAGGTTGGTATACAGTGCGCGGGCATCACGCTTGGCACGCTCCAGCTCGCTTGCCGTGAAGCCGTGTTGTGTGGCTCGGGCGGCCTGTACCATCAGCGTATCCAGGGCTTCAAGTGTCCGCCCCTCCTTGGTCAACACCGCCATCGTGAGGGCGTCACATGTGGTGGCAACCAAGAATTTGCGGTCATACACCATACCATAGTCGATGGGTGATGACGGAGTGCGGCACAGTTCATCCAGGCGTTGCGTGAGCATGGTCTGCACGAGGCTGGAAGTGATGTTGTGCTTCAGGAACACATCAGTATTGCGTAGAGAGCGGGGCACTTGGCTGTGCTTGAACATCAGGTAAGCCATCGAACTTGACGCCTCGGGGTCGGTGTGCAGGGCATAGTTCACTCCTGTATGGTCGGGCACGGCACTCAGCGCGGGGTTGGGCGTCGTGTCGCTCCGCTTGGGCAGACTCGACATGGTCTGCTTGACCATCTTCTCCATGCGGTCGGGGTCAAAGTCGCCCACGATGACCACAGCCTGGTTCTGCGGGGTGTACCAGCGGTGGTAAAACGACAATAACTGCCCCTGTGTGGCGTTTCGCACTACGGCCATGTCGCCAATGGGGATGCGGTAGGCATAGCGGCTGCCCGACAGCAGGATGGGCAGTGTGTTCTCGTACATGCGCATCGTCTGGTCGGCATGCATGCGCCACTCCTCTTGGATGACGCCGCGCTCTTCCTCGATGGCATCGTCATCAAAGTTGAGTTCACAGGACAGGTCACGCAGCATCAGCAGGACGGTGTCCAACAGTTCAGGCCGCTGGGTGGGCACATTAGAAATCTGGAATCGGGTGTCGTCAAACCCCGTTGACGCATTGATGTCGCGGCCATAAGATATGCCGTTGTTCTGCAGGATGTCCACCATGTCGATGTCGGGGAAATTGCGGGTGCCCTGGAATGCGATGTGCTCGATAAAGTGTGCCAGGCCGCGTTCACTGTCCTCCTCGACCAGCGATCCCGTGTTCTGCACCAGCCAGAACTCGGCACGCCCCTTGGGCTGCTCGTTGTGGCGGATGTAGTAGGTCATGCCGTTATCCAGCCGCCCAATCCTCAACTCCGGGTCCACCGGCAACTCCTTGTTTTTGGCCCCAACAGCCATTACAGTCAAGGCGATGGTGACCAGTAATAACGCTCGTCTCATTTTCTTGAATTAACTCTGCCGATGTAACATCAAAAACTAAGCGCCTTTGCGTCTTGGCGTGAAAATTGAAAATAATGTGTCAGGCGAAGAGGTCTTGTTTCTCGGGATTGGTGATGACAGTGTCGCTGGTGACAACACAGTCCAGCGGGCGGTCGTGGGGCTCTACAGGCACCTCGTCTACAAACTGGAAATCACATACAACGCCGATGGTGGGGCAGGCGGTGGTGCTCAGCAGGCGGTCATAGAAGCCCTTGCCGCGACCCAGGCGGTTGCGCTTGGCATCCAGTGCCACGGCAGGCACGATGATGAGTTCCAGGCACGAGGGGTCGACGGCATCACCCACGGGTTCCCCGATGTGGAACTTATTGTTGTCGTCAAGGCTCTGCGGGCCGTGATAGGGGACGATTCCCAGGTCGTCGCCCACCACGCGCGGCAGGTAGATGTTCTTGCCGGCAGCCAGCCACTGGTTCACGCTCTCGTGGGTGGGCAGTTCGTCGGGCAGTGACCAGTAGCACAGGATGTGCTGCGCCTGTTGCCACACGGGCATTGCCTTGATGGTATTGAACACCATATCGGCCTCGACCTGTCGCAGTGCTACAGGTGTTATCGCCTTCAGGTCCTTGATTTGTTTTCTCAGTTCTTTCTTGGTCATCTTTTCATCAATTAATAAACTGTTCGCAAAGGTAGTGCAAACTTTTCAGTTATCAATTAACGGCAAAACAAAGAAGACATTGTTAAGCATTTTTATATTTTATGCACATTAACTTTTATCTTCTATTTCAGCAATGCAAATGAATCATGTGATTTCTCATTAGGGGTGGTATCCAAGTATTCTACACCATCGTTACCACCTACAACTACGGCTCCACCACCGCTACCAAGGTAATCAAGTAAATCACAACCATTTTAATCACCCGATTGCCCGAGGTACACAAGAGCCCTCGGGCAATTTTCTGCTACTGAAGATTGGGTCCTGACAGGCAACAACTGTTCACTCAGGATTGCCCCTGATGACTGCACCCGTGAAAAAAAGTGTTTTTCTAAGAAAAAATGATGTTTTTGCTTGTGAATCAGGATTTTTGTTGTACCTTTGCAGTCGCGCTTTTCGGGAACGAGTCCGAAAAGGCTGTTTAACTAACTTATTATTAACAATTTAAATGAGCGAAGAATTAAAAA
>ONYP01000112.1 GCA_900322135.1 uncultured Prevotellaceae bacterium | reverse complement strand
GAGCGCCTTCTTGCAGTCGCTCAAGCCTGCGCCGGTCATGTCGCGCAGTTTCTTGATGTCATTGATGGTTACAGCCATAATTCTGTTTTGGTAAACTTGATTAGTTGTTATTGTTGGGAATTATTCCTCTGCCTTGGGGGCCTCTTCAGCCTTGGGAGCCTCGCCGGCGGAAGCAGCGGGACGATGGATGCGCCTGCGCTTGCTGGGAGCCTCTTTTACCTCCTCGGCTTCGGCCTCAGCGTCCTTGTTGTCAATCTGCTCAACCTTGCGCTCTTCCAGACCTTCCTTGATGGCCTCGCAAACGGTAGCCAGGATGATGTCGATTGACTTGCTGGCGTCGTCGTTAGCGGGGATTACAAAATCAACATTGCTGGGGTCGCTGTTGGTGTCCACGATACCGAACACAGGGATACCCAGGCGGTTAGCCTCGGCAACAGCAATATGCTCCTTGAGCACATCAATCACGAACAGTGCGCTGGGAAGACGGTTCAGGTTCTTGATGGAACCCAGGTTCTTCTCGAGCTTTGCACGCTGACGGCTCAGCTGCAGCTTCTCGCGCTTGGACATGTTGTCCATGGTGCCGTCGGTCTCCATCTTGTCGATGGTGTCCATCTTCTTCACGGCCTTGCGGATGGTGGAGAAGTTGGTCAGCATACCGCCGGGCCAACGCTCGATAACATAGGGCATATCAACGCTCATGGCACGCTCGCGGGTCACGTCCTTGGCCTGCTTCTTGGTGGCAACAAAGAGAATGCGCTTGCCGCTCTTGGCAATGTTCTTCAGTGCGTTTGCTGCCTCTTCCAGCTTGGCGCTGGTCTTGTATAAGTCGATGATGTGGATACCGTTACGCTCCATGAAGATGTAGGGCGCCATTGCGGGGTTCCATTTGCGTTTCAGGTGACCAAAGTGGCAAGTAGCCTCCAGCAGTTGGTCAAAATTAGGTGTCTGCATTGTTTGTTTTTGTTTTTTAATGAATTGTTTACTTTCTACTAAATCAATCGCATAGTAGCCACCGCAGTTCCCAGTGTGAGTCTATGCGATTTGGATACTAAACTCGTTATAGCTTGCGCCACGCGTGACGCACCTATAATATAATGTAGAGCAAGCATCGGCCACGCCACGGCGTGGACCATCGTCATGCGGCGATTAACGCTTGCTGAACTGGAATCTCTTGCGGGCCTTGGGCTGACCGGGTTTCTTGCGCTCTACGGCACGAGGGTCGCGGGTCATGAAACCCTCCTTGCGCAGGGCACTCTTGTCCTCGGGGTTAATCTTCACCAGGGCGCGGGCGATAGCCAGGCGCAGGGCCTCGGCCTGTCCCTTGTAACCGCCACCAACGAGGTTAACCTTGATGTCATAGTGCTAAGCGGCTGCTTAACGATGTATTGCAGGATGGGGTTGGGGAAGTAGTCTGCCAACGGGCGTTTGTTCACTGTGATTTCGCCAGTGCCTTCATTCACATACACGCGAGCGATAGCGGCTTTACGGCGACCTACTGCATTAATCTGTTCCATGCTTCTTATTTGAGTTTGTTAATGTCAATAACTTTGGGTTGCTGAGACTCATGGGGATGCTCGGGACCGTTGTAAACATGTACATTCTTCAACAGCTGAGCGCCCAGGCGCGTCTTGGGCAGCATGCCCTTGATCACCTGCATGTACAGGGGGTGCATACCCTTGCGCAGGTCTTTCTTCTTCTCACTCTTAGCTTGCAACTGAGCAGGGGTCGTGAAGCGCTGACCGCCGGGATAGCCGGTGTAACGCACATACTGGTGCTCGGTCCACTTCTTGCCGGTCATCTTGCACTTGTCGGCATTGATGATGATTACATTGTCGCCACAGTCAACGTGGGGAGTGTAATTGGGTTTGTACTTACCACGCAGCAACTTTGCTACCTTGGAGCACAAGCGACCCAGGACCTGGTCGGTAGCATCAACTACCACCCATTCCTTCTGGACGGTTTCGGCGTTAGCCGAAATGGTTTTGTAACTTAAAGTATCCACTTTTTAAAATCCTAATTAATAGTTAGTTAATTGCCCAAGCAACACCCTGCGGAACGGCCAAATTCCACACGGCATTGCCCTAATGGGCTCTTACTTTGGTAATAATCGGCGCGCAAAGGTACTGCTTTACCTCGACCTGACCAAAACTTTTCCACCTTTTGCCCCCTCCAACTCACCCAAAACAGCCTCGATTCGATAATATTTAACAAAGATTAACATTTCGAATCGGTCGAAAAGGTCGATTTGCGGTCTTTTTCATGCCAAAAAGGTGGTCGTTTTCATCACTGAAAAAGTGGCCCCGGGCTACAAGACGGTGCTAATGTAAGCGTGCCTTGTGGTCCGGGGCTTTTCCTCGGAGATAAGTGTCTTATTTCTTCTTCTCGACGCGGATGCGGGCGTCGACGGCGATGACATTCTCGCTGTCGGCAAGCAGCGGATTGATGTCCATCTCCTTGATCTCGGTGGCGAAGCGCAGCATGGTCGAGAGTCGCATGATGATCTTGACATAGAGGTCCTCGTTGAGTCCCTTCCTGCCACGGGTGCCCTGGATGATCTTGTAGCTCTTCAGGGAGCGTACCATGTGCTCGGCCTCAGGCTGTGACAGGGGTGCGAGGCTGGATTTTACATCCTTGAGCACCTCGACGAAGATGCCTCCCAGGCCGCACAGCACGATGTGTCCGAAGGTGGGCTCGTACTTTGCTCCGATGAAGAGCTCGGTGCCGCTGATCATCTTCTGGATCATCACTGCCGTGGCGTCGGGAATCTGCATCATGCGGTTGAACTCGGCCGTCAGCTGCTCATCGTCCATGACATTGAGCGTCACGCCGCCCACATCGCTCTTGTGCACGGGTCCAACGACCTTGACGACGATGGGATAGCCCATCTCGCGCGCTGCGGCGACGAGTTCGTCACAGTTGGCCGATACTGCCTCGGGCACAACGGGGATTTTAGCAGCCTGCAGCAGGGCGCGCACCTGGTCGGGGGCGATGTAGCCGTCCTCCTTGATGCCGTCGATGATGCGGCGCACCTCGTCAATGTCGACCTCGGGGCAGAGGTTGTCGGCAGTGGCGGGCTTGGGCGTGTTGATGACACGGATCATGGCATCGGCGAGATCGACCTCGTCGGGGAAGTCAACATGGCCCTTGGCCAGGAATTCCTTCACCTCGCGTCCGGCGATGTTCTGGGACGGCAGGACGGGGAAGATGGGTTTCTTGCAGGTGAGCATTTTCTCGTGGAGCACGGCATAGGCTTCGTCGCACGGTACCAGACCGGGCGTGCCGAAGATGACCACGATAGCGTCTACATTATCGTAGTGCTTCTCGCAATAATCGATGCAGATGCCCAAGTGCTCGGGGGTTCCGGTTGCCAGGAAGTCAATGGGGTTGGCGACTGATGAGCCGGGGTAGAGCTGAGCCTTGAGGTCCTCGCCGACCTTGGGGTCAAGCATGGGCACATTCATGCCGCCCTTGGACAGGGCGTCGGTCAGCATTACGCCAGGGCCGCCGGCATGGGTGACGATGGCGACATTGCGTCCGGTCATCTCGGGAAGAGAGAGCACGCAACCCACGCTGGTCAACTGGTCGCGGGAGTAGCAACGCACGATGCCGGCTTTGCGGAAGAGGGCGTCGACGGCGGTGTCGCTGGAGGCGATGGCACCGGTGTGGCTCGAGGCGGCACGGCTACCGCTCTCGCTGCCGCCCGACTTGATGGCGGCGATGCGGCAACCCTTGCGGATAAGGGAGCGCGCGTGCTCGAGCAAACGGTCGGGCTGGGAGATATTTTCGATATAGAGCAGCTTGACCTTGGAGTCGCGCTCGGGGTCAAAGTTCTCGTCCATATACTGGAGCACATCCTCGATTCCAATCTGCTTGCCGTTGCCGATGGACCATACCGAGTTGAACTGCAGGCCCTTGCTCACGGCAGAGTCGACGATGAACACGGCGGTAGCGCCCGAGCCGCTGATGAAGTCGGCCCCCTTGGGGCTCAACGCGGGAATGGGGCGCGTGAACACGCTGTGGTGTTTGGTGGTCAGCAGGCCGATGCAGTTGGGGCCGATGAGCGCGGCGCCATATTTCTCGCAGGTGTCCAGGATGTGCTGCTCCAGGATGGCACCCTCGTGGGTCTCCTCGCCGAATCCGGCGCTGATGATGATGAAGGCGCGCACGCCCTTGTGCTCGCACAGGTAGTCAACATAGTCGGGGCAGTACTTGGCTGCCACCACGAGGATGGCCAGGTCGGTATCAGGCAGGTCCTTCATGTCATGGAAGGCCTTGATGCCCTGCACCATGTCCTCCTTGGGGTTGAGTACATGGAGTTCACCCTTGAAACCGCCCTGCTTGAGGTTGCGCACGATGGCGCCACCGGGCTTCTGCTCGTTATTGCTGCCGCCAATGACGACAATGCTCTGTGGATTCAGTAATTGTTGGTTAATCATTGTTTTTGTTATAGTTGTTAGTTTTAGTTATCGGTTTATGATAGTTCTCAAATCGGCTGCAAAGGTATAAAAAATAATCGACAAACATCCATTTGCCGATTATTAAATCAGATTACATTATTTCATTAATATTTTGAGGCTTGGCAAGGGGTGATATGCAGGATGAAAGTGCAAATATCGGAAAATAACGGACTCGGGCAAGCGGTTCATTGAAAAACAGCCGATTACAGTGATGGCAATTCCACTGTGCCTTCAAAGGCGATGGTGGCTGGTCCGCTCAGGTAAACATGGTTGTCGTCTTCGCGCCACTCTATCTCGAGTTCGCCGCCGTCCATGATGACCCTGGAGCGGCGGGGGCTGCGTCCCGTGGCGGCTGCCGCCACTGCTGTTGCGCAGGCTCCTGTGCCGCACGCCATGGTGATGCCGCTGCCGCGTTCCCACACGCGCATGCGGATACAGTCCAACTGGACTTGGGCAAACTCGATGTTGCTGCGTTTAGGAAAACGGGCGTGGTGTTCCAGCCGTGCTCCCACGCGTGCCACATCCACATCATCGATATCGTCCACAAAGATGACATAGTGCGGGTTACCCATCGATACAAAGACACCCTCAGGCAATTCCTCACCTTCGGGCAGGAACAGTTGATGGTCAACAAATACGGGGGCCATCATGTCCACTGTCACGCTCTCGACGATGCCCTGGTCGTTGACCTTGAGGTCCAGAGTCTTGATGCCCGATGCCGTCAACAGCCTGATGTGGCGCTGGTCGGTCAAGCCGCGCTCGTAGACATACTTGCCGATGCAGCGGCAGGCGTTGCCGCACATGAGCCCCTCGGAGCCGTCGGCGTTGAAGATGCGCATCGTGAAGTCGGCATCAGGGGTTGACGGGCGGCCGATCAGCACCAGGCCGTCGCTGCCGATGCCCGTGTGGTAACGGCTCCAAGCGATAGAGAGCGTCTCGGGATTCTCTATCGGAAAGCGGCTGGTGTCCACAAAGATGTAGTCGTTTCCCGCGCCGTGCATCTTGATAAATTGGATTGATTTATTCATTGCGTATGTATTTAAGGTGTGCAAAAGTAGTCATAATTCAGAAAAATACGCTAATTTTGCAGCCAGATTTATCAACACTATTCACCTTAAATCCCTCAACCCTAATGCCGAATTACAATTTTGACCAATACATTGATCGACACGGCACCCATTGTAAAAAAGTTGACATGTTGGATGACCTCTTTGGCCGTCATGATTTGCTCCCCTTGTGGATAGCCGACATGGACTTCCCTGTGTGTCCCGAAATCAGTGATGCACTGGTATCGCGGTTCGGTGACCATCCCATTTACGGATACACTCTTCCCTATGACGAGTATTGGCAATCGATTATCGACTGGCAACGCCGTCGCAACGGCTTCGAAATCAGCCGGGAAGAGATGACATTCATGCCTGGCGGAATGCCTGCCCTGGGCATGATTCTCAACTTCTACACCAATCCTGGTGACCGCGTGGTGCTGCAGGAGCCTGTGTACTACGACTTCAAGGATGTGATTGAAGGGAACCGTCGATTAGCGGTGCGCAACAACCTTGTTCCCACTGGTGACCATTTCTATCGAATGGACCTTGACGACCTGGAGCGCGTTTTCATTGAGCAGAAACCGCGACTCATGATCGTATGCAACCCTCAGAATCCCATAGGCATCGTGTGGAAAAAAGAAGAACTGCAACAAGTCGCCGCACTGGCTCGCAAGTATAATGTGATTATCTTCAGTGAC
>ONYP01000114.1 GCA_900322135.1 uncultured Prevotellaceae bacterium | reverse complement strand
GCGCTTGAGAAGGACCTGCTCGGCAAGGTAGGTGATGCCGAAGCCGCCCTGCCCCAGCACCCGCTTGATGACATACTTGCCATCCTGCAATTGCGTCCCCTGCTTCAGGTACATAACCATTTATCTCTACTTGATGTATTTTGCCTTGCAGTTGGGATTGGAACACTGGATGTTCTGTGACAACACATCATAGTCCTGAAAGCCCATAAAGCGACCGCACTTGGGGCAAACATAATCCTTCTGGAACTGCTTCTTCAAAGCCTCTCGCTCATCGATGCTCTTGTCGGTAGCTCGTTTGATAAATCCTAAGATAAAGATGGCAGCCGCAAGCACCGCAATGATGATTTTCACGGAATTCTGCACCTCCTCAGGCAAAACAAAGGTCAACAAACCGCCTAACACCGAGAAACCGATGTAAGAGCTGGAAATCAGGTTGTTGCGCTGCTGCCGCTTGCTTATCGCCAGCAGCCCGTTGTTGTAGTTCTCCCATACATAGCGCAGGGGGCGGATGTCACACTCGTTGGGCTCGAACGCCTTGAGCACCTCGTCCAACTCCAGCGTGTAGCTGCGGCTCGGTCCGAGCTGGATCTTGTCGACGGGGGTGACATTCTTGGAGTTCACCTCCAGGCCGTTAACCCAGGTCACATTCTCGGCCTTGATGTTCTTGATGGTGATGTTGCCACCATTGACCGACAGCCGGCAATGCTGGCGGCTCACATCCTGGGGGACGCTCGATGGTGCGCCTAGCAGCTTGGCATCATTGCCATTCATCACTTTTAACTTACCAGTGGCAGCGTCTCTTCCAATAATCAGTTCCATATCTTTATTTCGGGTTTTATGTCTTAGGCCGTCATGGGGTTTTGTTTTGCCCTGACGATTCAGTGTTTTTTCTCAACTATACACGAGGTCACCGGAATTTCATCCCTACATTTTTTGAGCAGCCCCCAAATTCCGGGGCAATGCCATCGGGACAATCCCGTTAACCTCCATGTTCTATATCTTCATCTTCACCATGAGTTCCTTCAACGCCTTGAGCGCCTCTCGTGAGATTTCCAGCTGATAGGCAAAGCTGGAGAAATCGGTAAGGATGAGTTGCTTCTTCTGCGGATTGATTCTATACACATAATTCAGGTTGACGATGTAGCGCTTGCCGATGCGCGCAAAGATGCTCTTGCGCTCCTTCAGGCGGTTGGCGAGCACATCCTCGACCTGTCCGAGGTTCAAACTAACGGCGCCCTTCAATTTATTGCAGGTCACGATATAGCTGTAGTTGCCGTCGGCCTCAAAATAGACGATGCGTTGCACATCGAGGCGCAGCAGTTCATCACGGGAATTAAATTCTATCAGTTGTTTTTTCATCTCAATGCGGTTTATGTTAATCAAGTTATAGAAAACACTGCAAAGATAATCATTTTTTCTTTTCCCTACCCTATCCCGTCCACTAAAAGTTACATGATGAGGCTTTCATCTCATCATTTTAATTTTGTTTACAGGCCCATTGAACTAAAAAATCACTACCTTTGCAGCCTAAAACGCAGAAAAGACATGAAGAAGCTGGTGATATTTGACTTGGACGGCACGCTACTCAACACCATCGAGGACCTGGGGCAGGCGGCCAACTATGGGCTGGAACGCAACGGCTATGCTACCCACTCGATGGCGAGTTACCCCTACTTTGTGGGTAACGGCGTGCGGCGTCTGATGACCCGTGTGTTGCCCGAGGACGCCCGTGATGACGAGACCGTGGACCGCGTGCTGGGAGACTTCATGGAGTACTATGACGAGCACTGCACCGACTTCACCAAGCACTACAACGGCATGCCCGAACTGCTGCAGGACCTGCGCGACATGGGCGTGACAATGGCTGTTGCTAGCAACAAATACCAGAAAGCCGTTGAGAAAATCATCCCCCACTTCTTCCCCGACATCAACTTCATCGCCATCGAGGGGCACCGTGAGGGCGTCAATGTCAAGCCTGACCCCAGCGTGGTGTTTGCCATCCTCGCCAAGGCGGGCATCGCCAAGGCCGACACGCTCTATGTGGGCGACAGCGGTGTGGACATGGAGACGGCGCGGCGCGCGTGCATCGACTCGGTGGGTGTGACCTGGGGTTTCCGCAACATGAAAGAGCTTGTCGAATATCATGCCAATGTCATCGTCAACAACCCTGTAGAGATTCTGGGCATTGTCGAGAACGGCATCACTTTATCCTAAAACTGATACAATGAATTGGCTTATCGAATTGTGGTCTGGCAATGGGGTAGCACACACAATCATCGTCTACGCCCTGGTTATCGCCATCGGTGTCCTCCTGGGCAAGGTGAAAATCTTTGGCATCTCGCTGGGAGCGACCTTTGTGCTGTTCTGTGGTATCCTGATTGGCCACCTGGGCGTGACCGTCGACCCCGCCACGCTCAAGTTTATCCAGGAGTTCGGCCTCATCCTGTTCATCTTCTCCATCGGTCTGCAAGTGGGTCCCAGCTTCTTCTCATCGTTTAAGCACGAGGGCATCCAGCTCAACGGCATCGCCATGCTCATCGTGGGGCTCAATGTGGTTGTGGCGCTTGCCATCTACTTCATCGCCGACAACATCACCATCACCGACCTGGTGGGTGTCATGAGCGGTGCTGTGACCAACACGCCCGGACTGGGTGCCGCCCAGCAGGCACTCATCGAGACCAACAACGCCAATGCCGGCGACCTTACGGAATCGATGTCGCTGGGTTATGCCGCCGCCTACCCCCTGGGTGTCGTTGGCATCATCCTGTCGATGGTGCTGCTCAAGAGCATCTTCAAAATCAATGTTGACAAGGAAATCGACGAGATTGAGCGCGAGAAGGAGGACAGCCAGCTCAAGCCCCATGTGGTGACCTATCAGGTGACCAACAAACTCATCTATGATATCCCCGTGACACGCCTGCACGCCATCATCGACCACAACTTCACCATCTCGCGCATGAAGCGTGCCGACGGCACCATCGAGATACCACAGGGCGAAACCGTCATCCATCAGGACGATGTGCTGCGCATCGTCATGAGCGCCAACGACCAGGACATCTTCGATGCCATCATCGGCCCCCATGTCGACTTTGACTGGCAACTCGAGACCTCGCCCAAGGGCATCGTCAGCAAGCGCATCGTCATCACCAACAACGAACTCAATGGCCGCAAAATCGGCTCCATCCGCCTGCACGAGGGCTACAAGGTCAACATCACCCGCATCTACCGCGCCGGCGTGGAACTGCTCGCCAGCCCCAACCTGTCGCTGCAAGTGGGCGACCGTCTCACCGTCGTGGGACGCGAGGAGGATGTGGACCGCCTGGGCAAGCGCATGGGCGACTCCTACAAGCGTCTGGAACATCCCAACCTGTTCACCATGTTCATCGGCATCTTCCTGGGCATCATCGTCGGCTCCATCCCCTTCATGCTGCCCGGCATGTCGGTACCCATGAAACTGGGTCTTGCCGGGGGTCCTCTCGTGGTGGCCATCCTCATTGGCCGCTACGGCCACAAGGCGCGTCTGGTCACCTACACCAGCACGGCTGCCAGTCTGATGCTGCGTGAGCTGGGCCTGTGCCTGTTCCTCGCCTCGGTGGGCATTGCTGCCGGTGGAAAATTTGTATCGACCATCCTGAGCGCCAACGGTGTGCTGTGGGTGCTCTACGGCTTCCTCATCACTATCATCCCGCTCATCATCGCCATCATCGTAGCCCGTGGCAAGCTGCACCTGAACTACTGTACCATCATGGGTCTTGTGGCAGGAGCCACCACTGACCCGCCTGCCCTGGGCTATGCCAACAACACGGCTGGCAACGATGCGCCCGCTGTAGCCTATGCTACGGTTTACCCCTTGACCATGTTCATGCGCGTGCTCATCGCCGAGTTAATCATCATCTTTGCTGTGTAGGGGAGTTCGCTGCGCTCGTAGGTTCAAGGTTAGAGGTTAGAGAGGCATCCGCGATACTGATAAAAGGAAAACAAGAAATACAAGAAATACGAAGGCTGTCGCGCTACTACAATCAGGAAGACAAGAAGGATGTGGCATCCGCGCAAATACTAAAAGGAAAACAAGAAATACTAAGGCTGACACGCTACTACAATCAAGAAGACAAGAAGGACTAATTATTGATTATCAACAGAGTAATCTTTAGTTGTCTTTCTTGTCTTCTGAAACCTCGCTGTATGATGGGGTCGCCTCCAGCGACATCCTTGTAGTGCTCCATTGCCCGTGGTGATGCGGACTTACCCGCTTCGCTCGATAGCCAGCATTACCACGGGTTACTCAGAGGCTCGCCCGCTGGGCGAGTCCGCTACACCGGTCCATTATACAAGTCTACAGGGTGTCCCCCCTGCGCCAGCCCAATGGCAAAGCCTATCGGATGAGAGACTACCCTGGGCTGATTGACAAGTATACAGGGTAAGCCCACTGCCCTGGCCCGATGGAAGAGCCTGCTCTAGTCTACAGGGCGAGTATGCTCGGGGCATGTAAAAAACAGGCGGCCCAGTTGCGGGCCGCCCGTTCTGTTTTCTGCTAATAGTCTAAATGTCAACTATTAACTGCCAATGTCTTACTTCATCACCTTAACGGTGCTGGTGGTGCCGTCGGTGTAAGTGGTAACGACGATGGTCATGCCGTTAGCCTCCTGCATCTCCTGACCCATAGCGTTGAAGTAGCGTACGCCAGCAACGGTCTTGCCGCCAGCCATCTCG
>ONYP01000115.1 GCA_900322135.1 uncultured Prevotellaceae bacterium | reverse complement strand
AAGCCTCACCACGCCGATGGTACTGCGAAAGTGGGAGAGTAGGTAACCGCCCCCTAAGAGGGAGTCGATCGTCAAGGTTGGCTCCCTCGTTTTTTTATACCCCACTGGGCTGGACAAACTGGAGGAACTGGACATACTGGACAGGCTAGAGGAGGCGTTGACAACGACACATACTGGACGGGCTGGACAGGAGAGCACTCGAGTGCAGCCGCTGGTCTGGACAGGGCTGGAGTGGATGGGTCACTGGACAGGAAGGATGGTACAAGAGAGATTTTGTTCCCTGGTTGAAGTGGTGCTTGAGATTTTTTTGTAATTTAGCGACTTTGAATCAAGTGATAATCATTTCCAAAATCATTTATAGTGTGATGAAAACAAGAGATATAGCCTTAACGCTTCTTACGGTAATGGCATTGGCTGCCCCTGCAGCATCGTTCGCCATGATGGAGACGGTCTACTCTCCTAGCAGGAACATTGCGGTGAACTTCGATGTAAAGGATGGCGTGCCTGTCTATGATGTGGTGTTTAATGGCCGCCAGGTGATCAAGGAGAGCCGCTTGGGACTGGAACTGAATAGCGCCAAAGGCAACGGCGAATTCAACAATTTTGACAACAAGCAATCGGTGGATCAGAATTCGTTGTATGACGGGTTCTCACTATTGACAGCCAAGTATTCATCGTTTGATGAGACCTGGCAGCCCGTGTGGGGTGAGGAAAGCAGCATCCGCAATCACTACAACGAGTTGGCTGTCACGCTCAACCAGAGCGACTTGAAACGCTACATTATCATCAGGTTCCGTGTCTATGATGATGGTTTGGGTTTCCGTTATGAGTTCCCGCAGCAGCCCAATCTCACCTATTTTGTCATCAAAGAGGAACACTCACAGTTTGCCATGCCCGGTGACATGACGGCATGGTGGATTGCCGGCGACTATGACACCCAGGAGTATGAGTACACCTGCTCGCGCCTGAGTGAGATAAGGAGCCTGTTCGGCAGCAAAATCACCCCCAACGCGTCGCAGACGCAGTTCAGTAACACGGGTGTGCAGACCGCCCTCCAACTCAAGACCGATGACGAGATTTTCATCAACCTGCACGAGGCAGCCCTGGTGGATTACCCTTGCATGCACCTGAACCTTGATGATGAGAACATGGTGTTTGAATCATGGCTAACGCCTGATGCTCAAGGCAATAAGGGCTACATGCAGACGCCTTGCCACACCCCGTGGCGCACCATCATGATTGTGGATGACGCCCGCAAGGTACTGGCTTCCCGACTCATTCTGAACTTGAACGAGCCTTGTAAAATCGAGGACACATCGTGGATTAAACCCGTGAAGTACATGGGTGTGTGGTGGGAACTCATCACCGGCAAGAACACTTGGAACTACACCGACCAGTTGCCCTCGGTAAAACTTGGTGAGACCGATTACAGCAGCCTGAAGCCCAACGGGCGTCACGGTGCCTGCAACGAGAATGTCAAGCGCTACATCGACTTTGCCGCCGAGCACGGCTTTGACCAACTGCTCATTGAGGGTTGGAACGAAGGATGGGAGGACTGGTTCGGTAACAGCAAGGACTATGTGTTTGACTTTGTCACGCCTTATCCCGACTTTGACATCAAGATGCTCAACGACTACGCTCACAGCAAGGGCATGCGCCTGATGATGCATCACGAGACCTCGTCGAGTATCCGCAACTATGAGCGGCACCTTGAGGCTGCTTATGACTTGATGGACAAGTATGGCTATAATTCGGTGAAGAGTGGCTATGTGGGCAACATCATTCCGCGTGGCGAGCACCACTATGGCCAGTGGTTGGTCAACCACTACCAGTACTGTGTCGAGCTGGCAGCCAAGCACCACATCATGGTCAATGCCCACGAGGCTGTAAGGCCTACGGGATTGTGCCGCACCTGGCCCAACCTGATTGGTAATGAGAGTGCTTTGGGAACAGAGTATCAGGCATTTGCGGGTACGCAACCTGGCCACACCGCCATCCTGCCTTTCACCCGCTTGCAGGGCGGACCGATGGACTACACACCGGGTATCTTTGAGATGGATCTGGCTAAATTCTCTCCCGAGAAGCAGACCCATGTGCTGTCGACCATCTGCGGGCAGTTGGCGCTCTATGTGACGCTCTACAGCCCCCTGCAGATGGCCGCCGACCTGCCTGAGAACTATGCCCCCTTCATGGATGCGTTCCAGTTCATCAAGGATGTGCCGGTGGAGTGGGAGCGCTCGGTTTATATGGAGGCCGCCCCGATGGAGTATGTCACCATCGCCCGCAAGGACAAGAATAGTGACGCGTGGTATCTGGGCAGCGTGACCGACGCAAAGCCTCATGACAGCGTCCTCAAACTCGATTTCCTGGATGAGGGGCGCAAGTACGAGGCTACTATATATGCCGATGCCAAGAACGCTGATTACAAGACCAATCCGCAGGCCTATGTCATCACCAAGAAGAAGGTGACCGCCAAGTCGACGCTCAAACTCCATAGCGCACCCGGCGGAGGCTTTGCCGTCAGCATCAAGCCCCTGTAATGATTCGAGTCACAGGCAATTTTGCCTGTGACTCGAAGTTTAGAGTTTAGGGTTTAGAGAGGCATCCGCTTTTTCCCTGCTAGCGCTGGTCACCACGAGCGTGGTGGTGTTGTCGTTACGCACAGTGGCCTGTCTGGTATCACCGGGCAGGCCACTGTGCATAAAAAAAGAATGGTCACCCAAATCCTCTCTCCACTGCGGTGTGTACGTGACTCGAACACGCGACCCCCTGCGTGACAGGCAGGTATTCTAACCAACTGAACTAACACACCAACATGTGAGTGCCAATCGAAATTTCTTTCTCAAAGCGACTGCAAAGGTACTGCAACTTTTTGAACTGACAAAGGATTTTGCGAGAAAAAATCGAAAATTTTTTCGATTTCGGTGCAAACCATTGATTTTTAATGCATTAGTACATATCTATAAATTCGGATGCTTTCATTAATGAGTATCCATATGGGTAGATGAGATTAGTCTTATTTTCCACCATATAGGGATAGATAGTGACATCTATAGAGCCTTGAGCGAAACTGGCTATCTCATAGGGCTGATAAACGGCATGCAGGGCGCCGTCTTCAATGTAGAAACTTGATGGGGCAGGAGGCAGTCCGTCCTCGGGCAGGAAGAGGTTTTCGGAGGTATAACCTAATTGCTCGGTGATGGCATCCAAAATAATGGGCCGGAGAGCATCCATGTCATTGACAACTTGATCAAGGGTTACCACTTTATTGAGTAACATGTCGTAAGTCAGGTAGTCGTTGGCAAACATACCATGTGCTGCTCCGGCATAATAGTCGTTATAAAAAATGTGGAATGTGGCAAAACGGCTATTGATGTCCTGGAGTTTTATTATACGCGTTGATATGTTGGCACTTTGGCCATTGAGTGAAGCCTCTTCAACCAACTTGCAATCTTTGCCTAGATTATGCTTGTTCCCTTCAATATCGGTGTACAGGAAGTAATTGATCGCTTGATTCATGTCATGGATATCATCCTTTCCAGTCACCTCCTCGATGAGCGCCTGTTGCAGGCTGACACAATCTTTACCATTAAGCATGACGGGCCACATGGCTTGGATTGAGTTTTTGTTGTAGGCAGTCATTCCGTCCAGGGTATATTGTAAGATGACATATTGCCGGATTTGATAAAACTGGCACATGTTGTCAAATGTTGCTTGACCCGATGCCGATGCTATCCATGCCAGTGATATGATAGCCAGCGCAATGAGGGATTTCTTGTTCATGACTCAGTTGATTTAGTGATTGGTTATTCTGTCAATTCCAACAATTCCAAGCCATAAGGGGTGAACAGAGTTTTTATTTCCTCCGGCTTGAGCAGATAAGGATAAATCGGGGCGTCAATCATGCCCTGGGCATAACTGGCGATTTCATAGACTTGGTATACAACATGCAGCACCGAGCCGTCAATGAAGAAGTCACGGGGCAACGGCAACAGTCCGTTATCGGGAAGAATCAGGTCCTCAGTGTCATAGTTGAGGGTTTGCTTGATGGATTTGAGTGTCACCGTGCGCAGCAGGGCGGTGTCGGCGATGATGTCGTCCAGGGTGATGCCCTTTTCGGTCTTGAGGTCGTAGGTGGCATAGTTGTTGGCATAGATGCCGTGGGCCCCTCCTGCCATATAGGAATAGGTGGAAAGGCGGTAGGTGAGCAGTCGGTCGGTGAAGTCTTCCATGACGACATTGACCTCGCTGGTCGAGAGCTTGTTGTCGTCATACTTGACGGCCTTGACCGGCACGAGCCGCTTGGCATCGACCTCGGTGTAATTGCTGGGATCGAGCAGAAAGTCGACAACCTTGTCCAGTTGGTTGAGGCCGCCGCTGTCGGTCATGGCAGTGAAGAGAGCCTGCTGGAGTGCTGTACTGGGCTTGCCGTTGATGACCTCGGGCCATAGCGCCTTGAATGAGTTGGCAAAATAGAGCGTGTCACCCTCGTCATCACAGTAGGAGTACATCTTCTCATACTTGATGTTGCTGAATTGGCACAGCGTGCTGTCGTTACTGCTGCTCTTGCTGCCAGAGGCGTTGCTGCCGCACGAGCACATCAATAATATGGCCACAGCCAGTAGTGAGAAAAGGGGATTCTTGTTCATAGTCAGTAATTTGTTTAGTGTTATGCCCGCAAAGTTATATAATATTCTGCCTAAATACAAAAAAAATCCTCGACTCTCGTCGGGGATTGCTTAACTAATTAACCTTCTAATACCATTAACATAAACCTTAAACTTTCTTGAAAAAGCAACTGTCTCACGACACTTGGATTTTCATAACCTTAAAAACTATTACCATGAAAAACCAATGCAAAAATAGTGCAAAATATGTTTTATAACATACTTTTTGGGCATAAAATGGCCAAAAATTAACAAAAATTTACGGCAGAATACTATTTCTGCCGTAAATTTTAAATCTGTTAACAATTCCAGCCTCCTATCACTTGGTGAGCGTGGCGAAGTAAATCATATCGATTTCCTCGTAGGAGAAGTCCCCGCTGAAGAAGTTGCCCGTCTTGAGTTTCAGGCAGTCGGACAGGCGCTGCAACGCCTGCTCAAACATCTGCTGGTGGTCAAATGCCAGCGGCGGCAACTGGTTGATGGGGAACCACTTGGCCACACGGGCATCGTCGGCACCCTGCACATCGCTCACGCGGGCCAGGGTGAAATAGGCGATGGAGATGACGCGCTCGCGCGGGTCGCGGTCGGGCGTGGCAAAGGCGCCCAGCTGCTCGATGTTGGTGACCCGCAGGCCTGTCTCTTCCATGAGTTCGCGGCGCGCGCCGTCGGGGGCGTCCTCGTCGATATTGAGGAAGCCGCCCGGGAATGCCCAGCAACCCTTGTAGGGCTCGCCGCCGCGCTCGATGAGCAGCACATTGAGATGGAGTCCGTCATAGCCGAACACGACGCAGTCGGTTGTCACTGCGGGGTGTGGATATCGATAGCAATAGTTTCCTTCCATGGTTTTATTTTTCTAGATAGAAGATTTTCATCTCAGTAGCATTGTTTGGCTTGTCAATGGCCACTGCGGTAAAGGGCACCATCTTATAGGATATCTTTTCGCCCTTTTTGATTTTGTAGCTGAAAACCATACAGTTATTGTCGGTAACCTTGACGGCGACCGGCTCGATGGATGTCTCGCGGTTGGTCTCGGGCAGTACAAGTGCCACGACAAACTGCTTGTTCCAGTTCACCTCGGTGGGCATGCCTCCCATATAGGCGGCCATGCCGAAGTAGCTCTCGAAGTCTTGCTTGTTGTCGAAGATGAGATGCTGCAACTTGGAACAGTCCACATCGTTGCGTATGAAGTAATTTTCAATGGCGGTGTACGGGACCGGGGTGGCATTCTGGTCGATTCTCTGAGCCGCGTACATCTTGTCCAGGAAGGAGCAGTGGCAGCACAGCATGAGCAGAGCGCCCAAAGCGATAACGATTGCCAGATGTTTCATTTCTTGGAGTGTTCGTTTGTAATCTTGTCGTAATAGAAGTTGAGCACATCACTTGCTGCGACAAACGAGGTCTGCTTGCCGCTGAGCACGGTGTCCTCCTTGATGGTCAGCAGGCGCTCGATCTCGGGGTCGAAGTAGAAGCGCGCCAGCAACTGCTCGTTGATGGTCTCGCGCATCCAGTAGCGTTCCTGCTCATGGCGCTTGCTGTCGAAGTAGCCGTTCTGCTTGACATGGGCAAAGTAGCGGTCAATCATGTCCCACACACCCTCGATATTCAGGTCGTAGTAGCCCGAGTAGGTGATGACCTCGGGCAGGAAACCGCTGGGGGGCAGGGGATAGAGGTGCAGCGCGTTGCGGAACTGGGCTGCGGCCAGGTTGGCGCGCTCGATGTTGTCGCCGTCACACTTGTTGATGACGATGCCGTCGGCCATTTCCATGATGCCGCGCTTGATGCCCTGCAGTTCATCGCCCGTACCGGCCAGTTGGATGAGCAGGAAGTAGTCTACCATCGAGTGGACTGCGATTTCGCTCTGGCCCACGCCGACGGTCTCGACAAAGATGGTGTCGTAGCCTGCGGCTTCACACAGCACGATGGTCTCGCGCGTCTTGCGTGCCACGCCGCCCAGCGACCCGGCCGAGGGGGAAGGGCGGATGAACACATCGGGCTGTACCGCCAACCGCTCCATGCGCGTCTTGTCGCCCAGGATGGAACCCTTGGAGCGCTCGCTGCTGGGGTCGATGGCCAGGACAGCCAGTTTGTGTCCCCCCTTGATGACATGCATGCCGAAGGCATCAGATGATCTGGTGCTCGGCGTTGCGGCTCTCGACCAGCGTGACGGCCTGGCCCAGCACGGCGCGGTTGCCCTTGCGGATGCCCTCGACATACTCGGCGGGCGTCAGTTGGGGTTTGCGCTTGCGCTTGAGGTAGGGGTTCACGCTCGGCAGTTGCTCCACGCCGCTGTTCACCTGCAACCCGCTGAATTGTTCGTCGTTCTCGGGATGCTCCATCGAGGGGCACCCTTCGGTATGTTGTACGATTTTAGTCTTATCTGCCATTGTCAGTATTGTTGATTTGATGTCATTGTCTGTCGATGATGCCCACCAGGCGGATGGTCTGCCGTGGCTTGTCAGGGTCGTTGCACATGAGCGTGAGCGGCACATTGAGCAGCTCGCCGTCGATTAGTGCCGTGTTCACGGTGATGGTGACGGTTGCCGACTTGCCGCGTTTGACCTCCATGCGGTCGGCACTGATGCCGATGCCCGCGCTCTCGGGAACCCACAGCCGCCTGATGGCGAGCAGGTCTTTGCCCTTGTTGGTGACGGTAAACGAGCGCGTGACGGTCTCTCCCGCCGCCATGGTGCCGAAGTCGATGTGGTCATCGCAGTCCACACCCACGACGGGGGCATGCTTGCGCTGCTCGTCGGTGAGGCGGTCAAAGCTTTCCAGCACCTGTGCCATCACATGGACATCGGCAGTGCCGGTCTGCACGGCCGAGGGCTGGTGCAGGGGTTCGCACGACAAGGTAAGCGTGTCGGTGTTGAGACCCCATAGCGGAGCGTGTCCCGTGAGGTAGTGCACCGTCAGCGCCGTGACCTTGGCTGGTGGCACGGTGTCTGGCACCAGTGCCGGCCTGATGTGGGGCTTGGCGCCCGTCACCTTGACCAGCATCGTGTCGGTCGAGGCATTGTAGGCGCTCAGGTACAGAGTCTTGTTCTGCCCCTTGGTGAGTTCGCCGAAGGGGATGCTCTGCTGGCTGATGCGCAGCGAGCCCGCCTGCAGCGGATACTGTTTGTCGAGGGTGGCGGCAGTGGGAATCACATTGCCCGTAATCTCCAGGAGGGTCCGCTTGGGTACGGTATTGGTAAAGATGAGGACCTCCTTGGAGAACTGGCCGGGTCGTCCCGACGGGTTGTAGGAGATGCTCACGCTGGCGGTGTCGCCGGGTTCGATAGGCTGTTCAGGGTAGGTTATGCCTGTGCAGCCGCACCCTGCCTGGGCCTTGACCACAAGCAATGGTGCATTGCCCGTGTTCACCAGGCGCATTTGGCAAGTGACCTTGCCGTCTTGTTCCATGAAGACGCCGAAGTCATGCTGCCGCTCCAGCCATGTGGCCTGGGGTTGGGCGGCTGCTGCCAGTGCCATCAAGGCGAGTATCGTTATGGTCAGGCTGAGTCTCACTTGTTTTTGGGTACCACGGTGCCCGTGATGCGCAGGGTGGTGGAGCGCTCCTTGCCGTTAGTCTTCACCTTGACAGTCTTCTTGAAAGCGCCCGGGCGGCCGATGGGGCTGTAGGTCACCTTGATTTTCCCTTTCTTGCCCGGCTTGATGGGCTTGGTGGGGAACTCGGGGCGTGTGCAGCCACACGAGGCCGTAGCGTCAATGATGAGCAACGGCTTGTCGCCTGTGTTGGTAAATTCAAATGTGCACGATACGGGCCCTTTGGCTTCCATGATGGTACCGAAGTCGTGGCTCTTTACCTCAAAGGTGGCCTCGGCCTGCTTGTCGTCGGCCACGGCACTGAGTGCCATCAGGCACACTGCGAAAAACGCTGTGAATAATCTTTTTGCCATTGTCTTGTTGCAATTGGATTCATGTCTAACCTGCAAAGTTAGGAACATTTTTTGTTATATATGTCCAAAAACGGAAAATTTGTAGGGTTGTTGTGAATATGATGTGATTAAAATACGGATTATCCAGGAATAGTGTTTATATTTGCTCCATCAATCCGCAGGATATTAACTTTAAAACGATATCTATGATGAAAAAAACCAGATTACTTTTTGCTATGCTGCTCATGCTGGTCGCCGCCAGCGGTCATGCACAGGACAGTTATCGCCAGGCCGTGAAGGATTACCTAATAGCCAATGACCAGTATGAGAAGGCCAAGTCGGTCATTTCAAGTTTGGGTATGTTGTTTGACAGTAAGGGCCAGGTGGACATTGGCCAGTTGACGCAGCGCTATCTTGACGAACAATATGAGAAAGACATGCTAGACTGCTTCGTGCTCCAGATGACGGAAAAGGGTGTGACTGAAGCCGATTTGAAAGAAGTGGCGTCGCTGCTAACCAGCCCTGCGGGCAAGGCCTACCAAGAGCATCAGCAAGAATGGCTATCGGAATTCCTCGTCGACATGATGTTGCCCCTTATGGCCATGTCACAGGATGTGGAGGACGCCGAGGACCCGTACGCAGAACTGGAATCCGTTATGGAGATTGTTCAGCCAAGAGAGGATATTGATGCCGCCTATGCCGAAAAATTCAAGAATACGGTCATGGAATCGGCTTTTGTCAAGAACATGACAGATCAGATAATGGAGGGGTACGAGAATGACACGATATCTGACCCCGATGAACAAGAATACCATGAGTTTTTTGCCAAATGGTGGAAAAATAGTTTGCCCGCAATCTTCCTGAATAGCGCATACGGCACTTTGACTACCGAAGACCTTGATTATGCCGGTATGCTCTATTCCAACGATGCCTTTTGCAGGCTTGAAGACATGAGCAATTTAGATCGTAATGCCGACCAATGGGGTAATGTAATGGTCAAATATATGGAATGGATGGAGGAACAAGGCGCTACGCCCAGCGAGGATCCTGGAGTGGCTATGGAATTCTTGAAATCCTTGTTTTCTTCCTCAGGTATAGATCTATTCGGTACTGAAGAGGAAGAACCCGAAAAATCCTGGTTCGATATGGATCTTGAGGATTTGGGCCGTGGCAAATAACTCCATGGCCGGGTGAACATCCGCTTAGCGATATCCATCAGCCGTTGTCAGATTGTTCATGACAGCGGCTGATGCTGTTTTTGGGCGGCTTATCAGATATTTTGTTCTAAAAGTGTCACCGTGTGCCGACTTTTTATGTAAATTTGCAGGATAAAACCTAAATTAAATTACAATCATGATGAAGAAATTCTTGCTTTTTATCGCCTTGATGGCGACGATGACGGCGATGGCCGACACGCCCATGTGGATGCGCTATGCCCGCATCTCGCCCGATGGCAACAAGATCGCGTTCTGTTACAAGGGTGACATCTATGTGGTGCCCTCGATCGGCGGACAGGCTGTGCAGTTGACCTCACAGTCGAGTTATGAATCTATGCCCGTGTGGTCGCCCGACGGCACGAAACTGGCCTTTGCCAGCGACCGTAAGGGCAATTTCGACATCTTTGTGATGCCGGCCACCGGCGGACAGCCCAAGCAGTTGACGCGCAATAGCGCCGCCGAGACGCCGTGGACCTTCAGCCCCGACGGCAAGTACATCTACTACAGTGCCTCGATTCAGGACCCCGCCAGCAGCATGCTGTTCCCCAGCGGCCGCTTGACCGAGGTCTATAAGGTGCCCGTGGAGGGCGGCCGTGCCACCCGCGAACTGGGCACACCCGCCGAGTACATCACTTGGAACAAGGGCGGCGACTACTTCGTCTATCAGGACCGCAAGGGCGGTGAGGACGAGTGGCGCAAGCACCACACCTCGTCGATCACGCGCGACATCTGGCGCTATGACGCCAAGACAGGCCATCACACCAACCTGACCGACATCGGCGGTGAGGACCGCAACCCCGTCCTCAGTCCCGACGGGCAGACGGTCTACTTCCTGAGCGAGCGCAACGGCGGCTCGATGAATGTATACTCGTTCCCCATCGACCATCCCAGCCAACTCAAGGCTGAGACCCACTTCACGGTCAACCCCGTGCGTTTCCTGTCCATCGACAACGGCGGCACCTTGTGCTTCACCCAGGACGGTGAACTCTACACCATGCGTCCCGGCAGCCAGCCCCGCAAGGTGGACATCAGCCTGTGGCACGACGACAGCGACCAGGTGCAGCGCATGTCGCACACCCGTGGCGCCACCGATGCCGCAGTGTCGCCCGACGGCAAGATGGTGGCCTTCATCGTGCGCGGTGAAGTCTTTGTGACCTCGGTGGAATACAGCACCACCAAGCGCATCACCAACACCACCGCTGCCGAGAACTGGGTATCGTGGGGCAGCGACAACCGCACCCTGGCCTATGCCACCGAGCGTAATGGCAACTGGGAACTCGTCCTGGCGACCATGGACCGCAAGGATGACCCCAACTTTGCCAACGCCACCCTCATCAAGGAGGAAATCCTCCTGCCCTCGACCACCGTTGAGCGCACCCGTCCCTGCCTGTCGCCCGACGGCAAGAAACTGGCCTTTATCGAGGACCGTTTCTGCCTCAAGGTGCTGGACCTCAAGACCAAGCAGGTGACCCAGGTGACCGACGGCTCGACCTGGTATGAGACCAACGGCGAGTTCAATTACTCGTGGTCGCCCGACGGCAAGTGGTTCGCCCTCGAGTTCATCGGCAACCAGCGCGACCCCTATACCGACATCGCGCCACTGGCGGCAAGATTACCAACATCACCGGCAGCGCCTACATCAGCGAGGATCCCCGCTGGGTGATGGAGGGCAACGCCATCATGTTCCGCAGCAACCGCTACGGTATGCGCAGCCACGCTTCGTGGGGTTCGCAGGATGACGTCTTCCTGGCCTTTGTCAACCAGGAGGCTCTCGACCGCTACAACCTCAACAAGGAGGACTATGAGTTGTTGACCGAGGCCGAGAAGGAGGCCAAGAAGGCCGAGGAGAAGAAAGCCGAGGAGGCCAAGAACAGCAAGAAGAAAGGAAAAGCCGCTGCCGACGAGAAGAAGCCCGCCAGCAAGGACATCAACGTGGAACTGGCAGGCATCGAGGACCGCATCGTGCGCGTGACGCCCAACTCGAGCAACATCTCGGGCTGCATGATCACCCCCGACGGCGAGTCGCTCTAC
>ONYP01000119.1 GCA_900322135.1 uncultured Prevotellaceae bacterium | reverse complement strand
ACAGCATTGCGCATGGTCTTGCTGTAATAACGGTTGCGAAGACGGCGGGTCTCGCTCTGACGGATTCTCTTAATAGCTGATTTATGGTTTGCCATAATAATATATAAAACTTTGATATTTAGTTGTTTACTGTAGCCCATAGCAGAATCGAACTGCTCTTTCAAGAATGAAAATCTTGCGTCCTAGCCGATAGACGAATGGGCCGTTTGCGAAATTTTTCCGCAAAAGCGACTGCAAAATTAGAACTATTTTTTGAATTGACAAAATTTAACCTCGCGAAAAGCGTAAAAAGTTGTGTTTTTCTGACTTTTTATTGTTGCTGAATGCCAAATAATGAGTAAATTAGCGGCATGTATGAGAAGTTGAGGGGTATCGTGCTCAACACGATTCGCTACAGCGACAAGCACAACATCGTGCACATCTACACCGATGGGCGCGGGCTGATGTCGTTTGCCGTTCCGCAGGGCAAGACCCCTGCCGCCCGCATGCGCAATGCCCTGCTCATGCCCTTGTCGCTGGTGAATCTTGAGGCTGCTATCCGCAACGGGCGCGACTTGGCCGTGATGCGGGAGCTGCAGCGCAACTATCCGCTTGCCTCCATCTATAGCGACCCGGTAAAGAATGCCATTTCCTTGTTCATCAGCGAGTTGCTTGCACATGTTATCCAGGAGCCCGAAGGCAACGAGCCCTTGTTCCGCTACATCGAGCAATCGGTGCAGCTGCTGGAGCAATTGCCCGGCCAGGTTGCCAATTTCCACATCTGTTTTCTTTATCACCTGGGAGCCCACCTGGGTATCCAGCCCAATATGGAGAGCTACCGCAAGGGGTACTGGTTTGACATGAGCGACGGCGTGTTTGTCGCTGCTGCCGTTCGTGGCCATGCCATGCTCCAGCCGCAAGAGGCCCAGGCCATCCACTTGCTGTCTCGCATGTCGTTTGCCAACATGGGTGTGTTCCGCTTCAACCGCGAGGAGCGCAACCGCATGCTCGATGTCATCATCAGTTACTATCGCCTGCACAACGCTGCCATCGGCACCCTGCGCTCGCCCGACATTCTCAAGCAATTGTTCGTGTAATCAAGTGCCAAGAGCCGATGCTCTTGGCACTTGAGTTTAGAGTTTAGAGTTTAGAGTTTAGAGTTTAGAGTTTAGAGGGTGTCCGCGAGTTGGCTCGCTTTGCTCGCGGTTTTGGGTCTAAAATAATCATCCGCATCCCATTGGCTGGGGTGCGGATGTTATCATTGGATTAATCTGTGTAATTCGAAATCATTAAGAGGTGGGTTACCAACTGCCGCCGCCACCGCCGCCGCCGAAGGAGCCGCCGCCGAAGCCGCCCCAGCCACTCCTGGTCGATGCGTAGATGACGAGCGCTATGATTGCGACAAACACGAGGAAGCCCAACCACGCATCTGCGCTATCGTACTGATTGATGTAATCCTCCTCGTTATACTCGCCGATGGCCAAGTCTCGCACGACTTGTGCTCCGGCCCACACACCGTCCAGGTAGTTGTTCTCCTTGAAGTAGGGAATCATCTCCCTCTCAACAATGTGGTTACAGGCGACATCGGTGATGGCACCTTCAAGGCCAAATCCTGGAGCAATAAATGCCTCACCCTTGCTTTCGGGTGTTTTAGGCTTTATGAGGATGACAACTCCGTTATCCTTGTCGGCCTTGCCAACGCCCCATTTATCGCCAATCTTGTAGGCCATCTCTACCTTATCATAGCCACCGAAGTCGTTCATGGTGACCACACAGATCTGGTTGCTGGTTTCCATGGCAATTTGCTGGAGCGAGTCTTCGAGCCACTGGCAATCGCCAAGGATGCCGGCAAAGTCGTTGACCAACTTGGGCGGGTCGGGACGAGCGGGCACCTGTGCCGTCACCGTCAAGGCGGTGAGGCATAGTAGCAGAACGGCTGTCAGTTGCGACAGCCTGCTATTCCATGTTGCCTTAGTTGTCATGATGGTCATTATCAAGTTCGTCCTCGTCAAGTTCGTCGAAGGATACCTCGTTGCTTAGCTCGTTCTCGTCGTCACGCTGGCCAGGGAAGAATTCCGACAGGCGATCGCCTATATGGGCAATAATCTCGCACAATCCGTCTACAGGCCTGCCCGCTTTCAGGTAACGGGTCAATTCCTCGACCTCGTTGTTCCAGAAGCCCTTGGGAACCACTTCGTTGATGCCGATGTCGCCCAGGATAGCGAGTTTGCGTGCCTCGTAGGCGATAAAAATCAGTACGGCATTGCGGCGCTTGGTGGTGTAGAGGTGCAGGCGGTTGAATGTCTTGATGGCGCGTTTTATCACCTTGCCACGGCAGCGGGGCGTCACATGGACGCAAATTTCGCCCGTGGTGTGACGCTCGGCTGCGGTAATGGCATCGGCAATGCGACGCTGGCCCTCGCTGGGAATAAAATCGGCCAGTGCCATAGTTTACTTGGACTCGCTGGTTCCGAAGTCTACCGTGGGAGCCTTGTCGGCACCCTCTTGTGCCTGGAAGTAAGGCTTCTCACCAAAGCCGAAGATATTGGCAATAATGTTGTTGGGGAAGGTGCGGCGCTTGGTGTTGTACTGCTTTGCCACCTCATTAAAGTCGTTGCGTGCTTTATTGATGCGGTTCTCAGTACCTTCCAACTGTGTTTGCAGATCCTTAAAGTTCTCGTTGGCTTTCAGGTCGGGATATGCCTCGCTCACGGCAATGAGTCGGCTCAAGGCATTGGTCACATCGCCCTGTGCAGCCTGGTACTTCTGCAGGTCCTCGGGAGAAATGTTAGAGGGGTCGATAGTTACCTTGGTGGCATTAGCGCGAGCCTCGATGACACCTTCCAGGGTCTCCTGCTCGTGCTTGGCATAGCCCTTGACCGTCTCTACCAGGTTGGGAATCAGGTCAGCACGGCGCTGATAGGAACTCTCAACATTGGCCCATGCGGTTTCTACGCTCTCCTGTGACTTAACGAGTCCATTATACATGGGAATCGCTATTAAAGCACATAATACCAAAACACCGACTACGAGACCGAGTCCGGAAAGTCCAAAACATCCTTTTTTCATTGTCTATAAAATTTATAAGGTGAATAATGTTTTTAATCTAAATCGCAAATATACTAACATTTTGTCAAATAATTGCAAAACAGAGGATTTTTTTGCAAGCGGCATGATTATGGGCTGAAAAATTCAAATAACCGAAGCTTCTCATCAACCTGCACAAGTTCTCGTCATCATGATGATGAACATGATGACGATGAGCAGGGTAATGCACCCGAAGCCCCCGCTGCGAGGCATGCCTTGCTGCGGACCTTGTGCTGCGGGATCGCCCTGATTGACAACCCTGCGGGGATTGCGTGTTATCAGGTTCTGGTGGGGGATGAGAATCTGCCTGGGGCCACCGTTGTTATAGGGGCCGATGATGCCGTCAGCCTCGAGTTGGCGGATGAGTTCGGCAGCGCGTTCATCGGTGATGTGGAAGCGGTCGCGCAGCATCATGGGTGTGATTGAGGTACACTCTTTCAGGTATTCCACCACCTCGTTGTAGAGCGGGTCGGCGCCGTGGAAGGGTGGGGGCACCGGCATGTTGCCTGTCGTGCTGCCGTCATCACTTGCCGTCATCGGGCTTGGCACTGGCGTGTCGAAACTCGTGCCGCAGTTGGGGCAGAAGTGTGCGTTGCTGTTCATCACATGCCCGCACTTGGGGCAGTTGATGTCCTGTGACGGCTCAACTGTAGTGTCCAGTTCCAGCGTGTCGCTCGGGATATAGGCATAGTCTCCCACGATTTGCAGGTCGGATTGGCACTGCGGGCAAGTTATCCTGTACTGGCTGTCGATGAGCACCTCGGTAGTCACCTCTATTTTTTTGCCGCATTTGGGGCAGGTATAGTTCATCATTGTTGTCGGTTGATTGAGTTTTTGCAAAATTAATATAATTTAGGATAACGAGATAGATGTTGGACCAGGTCATTTTTATTTTTTATGTATTCAACCCCTTTATGTGCCAACAGCTATATCATGGCTAAATATCATGCTAAAACACAAATATAGCAAAAACCGTGCCGTTGCCCAAGCAGCCGTCAATCGGGTGTAAAAACCGTTGAAAAGAGCTCTTGTCGAGAAAGAAAAATTACGAGATATTAAAAAATATTTGCATTTTTTATTTTTAGTTACTACTTTTGCCCCGTAACCAGAATCTGATGACAGATAATAGGTAAAAGGCAATAAAATGTGTTATATATAAACCTTTAAACAAAATGTTATGAGCAAAAAATTATTGACATTGATGGTTGGGCTTGCTATCTCGCTGACAGGCAGCGTATGGGCCCAAGACATCGAAGATGATGAAGAAGTGGCCTACAACCAATATGGTGTAAAGGTCGATCGCGAGGAGCTCCGTGCCGAGCAGCGCAATAACATTCTTGTGCTCGAGTCCAAGAGCAAAAAGTATAAAGTGTGGTTTGACAACCGCGTGCAGGTGGATGGTGCCACCTTCTTCGGCAAGAACCACAGTGATTACAATCCCATCGGTAACGGTGTGTCGATCAGGCGTGCACGCTTTGCCGTCAAGGCTCAGGTGACCCCCGACTGGTATGGTGAGATTGACATGGACATGTCCGACGGCGTGTTTGAGCTCAAGGACGCTATCATCGAGTATGACGGACTGGAGCACTTCGCCTTCAAGGCAGGTAACTTCAAAGAGGACTTCTCGATGGAGCAGACCACGACCTCGCGTTACCTGACCTTCATGGAGCGCCCGATGGTGTGCAAGGCACTGGTGCCCTCACGCCATATCGGTATACAGGGCGAGTACCTGCTTGACCACTTCCGTGCATCGTTGGGTATGTTCTTCCAGGAGATTGCCGGTAGTGAGGAAGCGACCAATGTCCAGGACAACAACAAGGACTTCGGCCGCAGCCAGGGTTACTCGTTCACCGGTAAGGTGGGTTACATGCCCTACAGCAAGGACCGCTACTGGGGTCTGTACCTGGGCGGTAAGGGCTCTTACCGCACGCCCAAGACCGACATGGCCACCAACGAGTATGGCGGTGTGCGTTACAGCACTCGCAATGCCACGAGCATCAACCGCAAGAAATACCTTGACACCGATGTCATCACCAATGTTGACCATGAATGGCTGTATGGTCTGGAGGGAGCTGCCTACTATGGTCCTGCCCGCATCCAGAGCGAGTGGATCCGCAATCATGTGTCGGCAACCAACAGCTACAACTTCGGTGGTTGGTATGTACACGCCACCTGCCTGTTGCTTGGTGGTCAGCAGCGCTTCAATGTTGCCGAGGGTGAGTTCACACAGCCCTCGAGCGGCCGCAAGTGGGGCGACATCGAGTTGGCCCTGCGCTATGACTATCTGGACCTGAACGATGCCGACATCTATGGCGGTTCGGGCGAGAACATCACTGCTGGTCTGAATTTCTACTTGGGCAATGCCGTCAAGATTGTCCTGAACTACCAGTACAGCAATAACGACCGCTATGCCAACGGCAAGGGCAAACTCTTTATTGGCCACGATGCCAGCGGTGCCCCCACTGCCGACTATACCAAGGCTGTTGAAGCCAAGGGCAAGGGTGGCGTAAGTTACCACATGCTGGGCCTGCGTTTCGAGATTGACTTCTAATGGACAACCACT
>ONYP01000116.1 GCA_900322135.1 uncultured Prevotellaceae bacterium | reverse complement strand
CAAGGCATCGACCCGTCGCTCTACTGGGAAGACGGCCATTGCTACATGGTGAGCAACCCCGGCGACAAAATCTGGCTGTGCGAGATAGATGACAAGACGGGCGAACAACTCACCGAGAGCGTTGCCCTGTGGTGTGGCGACGGCGGCCGTTATCCCGAGGCACCGCACATCTACAAAAAAGACGGCTACTACTATCTGCTCATCTCGGAGGGCGGCACCGAGCTCGCCCACTCGCTCACGATAGCCCGCAGCAAGAACATCGAGGGCCCCTACATCTCCAATCCCGCCAATCCCATCATGACCAACTGTAGCCAGAAGGCCCAAACCCTGCAGATGCAGGGCACGGGACACGGCGACTTTGTGCAGGCCCCCGACGGCTCATGGTGGGTGGTCTTCCTGGCCTACCGCAACTTTGGCGGCAGTTATCACCACCTGGGCCGCGAGACCTGTCTGGCTCCCGTACAATGGCCAGAGGGCGGCTGGCCCGTTGTGAACGGCGGTGAACCCATCGACACGCTGATGCAGGCCAACCTGGGAGGCACACCTGTGCGCAGGCTGCGCACGGTTACCCACGAGGACCTCATGGCCTGGCCCGAGCGCCCCATGTGGATGCACATCCAGAGTCCCATCGAGGCCAACTATGAACGCACTGACGGCTGCCTGCGCCTGCATGCCGGGCAACCCGTTGCCACGACCGACCATCCAACCTTCATCGGCATGCGTCAGACAAGCGAACGCATGACCGTACAGGTCGATGTGGATGCGGCCCATATCAACGAGGGCGACGAAGCCGGAATCATCGCCTATCAGATTGACGACGGATGGCAATCGCTGTCATGCACCCGCCAGAATGGCGAACTGATCGTGAAGCTGGATTGCCGCCTCAAGACGATGAACGACATCAAGACCTACAAACTTGACCAGTCCTGGGCAAGGCTGCGAATCTCCAGCGACGGCCTCACCTACCGATATGAATGCTCGACCGACGGCGGCAAAACCTGGCATGAGCTGGGCAGCCAAAGCTGTACCCTATTGAGCACCGAGATAGCCGGAGGCTTCACGGGCGTTGTCCTGGCCTTGTACGCCCAAGGTTCCAAGGGCTCCTATGCCGACTTCACCAACTTTGGCTACCAAGAGTATTGAAACAGGTTAAAGAACCAGAAAGGACAAGACGATGAAATCAGACACTAAAGTTCTGCACGAAATCACGCCGTTGGGCGACAGGGACTTCATGTATGTCGCCGACCGCTACAAGAACGAGTTCAACTATCCCATCCACTGTCATGACATGATGAACATGATGGAGCTGAACTTTGTGGAGAATGCCGCCGGCTGCCTGCGCGTGGTGGGCGACAGCAACGAGGTGATAGGCCCCTATGACCTCGTGCTCATCACCAGTTCCGAGCTGGAACACGCGTGGGAGCAGAACGGCCGCCCAGCAACCGACATCCACGAAATCACGATTCAGTTCCGCCTGGATTTCGACCACGAGAACAGCGCATTCCTGACCAACCCGTTTGACTCCATCTACAAGATGCTGGTGCGGGCGCGCAAGGGTCTGGCATTCCCCATGTCATCCATCATGCGGGTCTATCGCCAGCTCACCAACCTGTCGAGCATTAAAGAGGGTTTTGTGGCCGTGCTGGAACTGCTCGACATCCTGTATGAACTGTCCAAAGGCGAAGCCACCGAACTCTCATCGTCGGCCTTTGCCCAGGTGCCCGTGACCAGCGACTCACGCCGCGTCCTCAAGGTGAAGAACTACATCGACGCACACTACATGGAGCCGTTGCGCCTCACGCAACTGTGCGACATGGCCGGCATGACGCCGAGTGCCTTCTCCCGTTTCTTCAAACTGCGCACCGGCAAGACGCTCAACGAGTACATCATCGATGTGCGCTTGGGTTACGCTACCCGCATGCTGGTCGATACCACGAGCACCATTGCCGAAATCAGCTACTGCTGCGGTTTCAATACATTGAGCAACTTCAACCGCCAGTTCAAGAAAGGCAAGGGCTGCAGCCCGTCGGAATTCCGTAAGAAATACCGCAAGACCAAAATCATCATTTAGTATATAACTAGAACTCAACTCATCGATACAATGAAAAGAAAAGTAAGTTTACTATTGCTTCTAGCACTGTGGGCAACGGCCCAAGCGGCCATCAAGCTGCCCGAAATCATCGGCAACGACATGGTGCTGCAACAACGCACCCAGGCCCGCTTGTGGGGCCAGGCCGATGCCGGTGCCACCGTGAGCGCCGATGCCGACTGGCTGGGCCAGCCGGTGACCACCCAAGCCGACAACAGCGGCAACTGGTCACTGATGCTGCCCACACCCGCTGCCGCCAAACAGGAACACCGCATCACGCTCATGGAAAACGGCAGTCAACAGGTTGTGCTGGAGCGCGTGCTCATCGGCGAGGTGTGGCTTGCCTCGGGACAATCCAACATGGAGATGCCCCTGAACGGATTCTGGAACTGTCCCGTTGAGAACTCCAACGAGGTCATCGCCACCGCGCGTGAAAACCGCTGGCTGCGCGTAGCACAAATCAAACAAAACGGTCAGACCAAGCCCGTCGAGGAGGTGCCCGGCAAGTGGCTCGTGCCCACGCCCGAGACCGCACCGTGGATGAGCGCTACAGGCTTCTTCTTCGGCCAGATGCTGCAACGCGTGCTCGACATCCCCGTGGGCGTGATTGCCTGCGCTTGGGGCGGCTCGAAGGTCGAAGGCTGGGTCCCGGAGGAAATCGTCAAGACCTATGACGACATCAATATCGCCAAGGAGCAAAAAGAAGGCTGGAACGGCTCTTGGTGGAACTACTACACGCCCGTCATCATGTATAACGGCATGCTGCACCCCCTGCGCCATTACACCATCCGCGGCTTCATCTGGTATCAGGGTGAATCCAATGTGGGCAAGGAGCAGACCTATGCCCAGCGCTTGAAGGATATGGTCGACAGTTGGCGCAAGGACTTTGGCGGCACTGCCCAGCAACTGCCCTTCTATCAGGTGGAAATCGCACCTTATGGTGGCTATGGCAAGTGGCTGAGTTCAGCGCTGCTGCGTGAGGCCCAGCACAATGCCGCACAACTTATCGAGAACTGCGGCACCGTCTCGACCAACGACCTGGTCAAGCCCTACGAGTTCAACCAGATACACCCGGCGCAAAAACGCGAGGTGGGCAACCGCCTGGCCTATATGGCCCTGAACCGCACCTACGGCTACAAGAGCATCGCCTGCGAGTCGCCCGAGTATGACCACATGGAAATCAAGGGCAACGAAGTCGAGGTATTCTTCAAGCATGCCGAGGATGGCCTGTCGCCCTGGCAGGACATCGAGGGCTTTGAGATAGCCGGGGCCGACGGCGTGTTCAAGACCGCCATGGCCACGCTCAACGAGAGCCACAAGTCAATCATGGTATCCTCGAGCGAGGTGCCCGAACCAGTGGCAGTGCGCTACTGCTTCAAGTCATTCCAAATCGGGAACCTCAAGAACATGCGCGGCCTGCCCGTTGTTCCGTTCCGCACCGATAAGTAATTCAAGTTCTGAAGTGTTACTTCAAAACTTGAAGTTTAGAGTTTAGAGATTAGAGATTCTCGCACTGCGAGCAGACTAAAGACTAACAACTAAAAACTAGGGACTAAAAACTATAAACTAATTATAGCATTATGAACAAATCGCATTTTTTAGTATTCATCCTGCTGGCCGCATTGACCCTCGGTTTCTCGGCCTGCAGCGGCAGCGACCAACCCGATGAGCCCCAGCTGGCAGCACCCGCCGTGGTCAGCACATCGCCCGAAAACGGCTCGACGACAGTAGAACCTGGCGCCATCAGCGTGACCATCACCTACGACAAGACAATCACCATGACCGCCAGCGACATCAGCAAAATTCAGGCTACCGGAGCCACCATCAGCAATGTGCGCACCATGAGCGCCGCCCTGATGCTCACCGCCACCTGCGCCGAAGAGGGCCAGGCCGTGACCATCACCATTCCCGCCGGAGTCGTCAAGAACACCACTGGCGTGGCAGCAGCGGCCTATTCACTGAAATTTACCACCAAGAAGACCGAGTTGCCCAACCCCGATGCCCCCGACGGACACGAGTCGGCCGCCCAGGCTGTCCTCAACATGACCCCAGGCTGGAACCTGGGCAATACGCTCGAGAGCTACGGTGACTGGATTGGTGACCATCAGGAACCGTACCGATATGAGACCGCATGGGGCCAGCCCATCACCGACGCCCACCTGATGCAGGCTTTCAAGGAGAAAGGCTTCAAGGGCATCCGCATTCCCGTGACCTGGTACCAGCACATGGATGACCAGGGCAATGTTGACGAGGCATGGATGAACCGCGTGCAGGAGGTTGTGGACTATGTCATCAACCAGGGCATGTATTGTATCCTGAATGTGCACCACGACACCGGTGCCCACAATGCCGCATGGGTTGTCGCCAGCCCGACGCTGCAACTCGACCGCTATGCCAAGCTGTGGACACAG
>ONYP01000117.1 GCA_900322135.1 uncultured Prevotellaceae bacterium | reverse complement strand
CTGAGCGACCCGAAGCCTTCATCGATGAAAATCGTGTCCATGCTGAAGATCCGGCCGGTCATGTTGGACAGGGCCAGTGCCAGTGCCAGCGACACCATGAAACTCTCACCGCCCGAGAGGGTGGTCACCGAGGTCAAGTCGCCCTGGATGAGGTCGCGCACCAGGATGACGAGTGAGGTGGGTGAGGGCTCGAGTTCGTAGCGGTTGTTGAACTGGCGCAGGTAGCCGTTGGCGCTATGCAGCAGGTCGCCCAGGATGTAACTTTGGGCGATTCTGCGGAATTTGTTGCCGTCGCTGTTGCCCAGTATGGTATTAAACTGTTCCCACTGCTTGCACTCCTTCTGGGCCTGATCAAGCATGGCCTTCTTGCCCCGGAACAGTGCGGCATTCTTCTCGTCGTCGCTGAGCCGGGTCTTTTTCTCGGCGATTTGTGACTTCAGGCCGTCGAGGGCTTCCTGTTTTTCGGTGATGGTAGCCTCGAGACGCTCCAGGTTCTCCTCATTGTAATCGGGTTTCTTGCCTTTCAACTCCTGCAGTTGTTGGGTCAATGTGCCAATGGCGCTCTTGATGCCGATGATGTTGTCGTTCAGCGTCTGGTGTGCCTGCCTGATGCCGTCAATGTCGGCCTGGGAGTGGCCGATGAGTTCGTGCAGCCGCTCCATCGTCATGGCCGGGTTGAGCGAGAGGAATCTGTCCAGTGCCTGTTTGCTCGTGGCTGCATTTTCTTTGGTATGGGTCAACTGGGTCTGCCATTGCAGGTATTTGCCGGCCAGTTTGCGCCAGCGGTCTCCCAGATTGTAGGGTGCCTGCGGCAGGGTGTTGCCATCGTCGGTGAAGCCCTGGATGCTCTCTTTGTGCTTGATCATGATGGGGATGGCCGTGCGGCGCACCTCAAGCGACTGACCCAGTTCTTGTCTGGTGGTGACTAAATGTCGGTAATTGGCTGCTGTTGCCTGCAATTGTGCGATGAATTCATCGTCGGCATGGTCTTTCCAGTCTTTGGTGGCCAGCAGGTCGTCTAATTGTTGGGCCATATTGGCGGCCTCTCTCTTGCTGAGGTCGATGAGTTGGCGCTGGTACCTGATGGCGTCAGTGATGGTGTTGAGTTCTAGTTCGGCCTTGTGATGCTCCTGCATAGCCTTGTCGAGGCGCTTTTGCTCGGCTTTCATCTTGTCATCAAATTCGCTCGCTGCCTTCAGTTGCCCGTTGAGCAGTGCCACTTGGCCTTCAATCTCTGTGATAAGACTGCCAACCATGGTTTCATCGCCCATTTCATCGACGTTTTTCCCGCATTGTGCCAGCAGTTGGCGGGTTGCGTCCCAGTGCTTGGCGCGCTCGTCTTGTCGCTTGGCCAGGTCTATGCCTGCTTGCTTGATGAGGTTCTCATTGTTACCAATCAGTTTCTCGGCTCCCTTGATTTGAGCGAGGGTCTGGTTCAGGTCGTCTTCGGCCATTTTGAGTTGCTTTCTCAATTCCTCGAGTTCGCTTTCGGCTTTAGGAGCGAGAAGGTTGGTGATGGTGTTGCCGCACACGGGGCACGTGTCGCCCTGGTGCAGGGTCTTGTGGGCTTGCTCCAGCAGATTGCTCCAGTCGGTCATCCGCTCGACTTGCTCATGGCAGGCCTCTTTACGTGCGCGTTTCTCACCGACGGTGGCTTTGATGGCCTCCAATTTGCCGATTTCATCGGCTTGCAGGTCCTTCAGTTCTTTAAGCCTGTCCTGGGCTTGGACAACCAGGTCTTGCTTGGCCTTGAAGGTGTCAAGGGCTCGCGAGGCACTGTTCCAGCCATTGATTTTGGCGCTGATTTCGGGTACGTTGAACTGGGCCAGTTCCTGTTTCAGTTTCTCGACGATGGTCCCCATTTCATCGGCTTTGGCCTTGGCGGTTTCAACCGCTTTCTGGGCCTCGGGCAGCCGTTTCTCTTCTTTCTCCAGTCCCTTGGAATATTCCTTGATGTTGCTGTTCTTCTCCCGCCACTGGTTAAACAACGAAACGATTTCGCCAATGGCGTCATACATGGACTTGTTCGCGGCTTCGCTCTCGATAGTTTGCCCCATTTCATCGACTTTTTTCTGAGTGGCATCGATGTCGGCACTCATGGCGCGCAGGGCACCGCACAGCAGGTTGTACTCTTGCTGTATGGAGGCTTTCTGGTCCTCGAGTTCCTTGATGTGGTCCAGTGCGCGCTGGTTCTCTTTGATGTGATGGCGCGCGTCGAGGGTGGCGTCCCAATCCTTGACCAGCGATTGCTGCGCCTTGTGCTCCTCGGTGCTGGTGCGTGCCACTTCCTTGTCGAGCAGTTCGCTGTTCAGGGCAATGTCTTTCTCTATCCGGGCCTTGCTGTTGAGCCACTGGACCATGGCAATGGCTCGTTGCAGCACTGCGTTCATGGTCTTGTGTTGGGCATCAAGTTGCCCCATTTCTTCGATGATTTTGGCCTTCTGCTCCTCATCGAGCAGGATGATGTTCTCCATCTGGCCGCTCAGGATTTTGCAGCGGTCGCTCTTCTCCTGGTAGACCTGATAGATTTTCTTGCCCAGTTGGGTGTAGATCTCGGTGGTCGCCGTATCATTAAAAAAAAAAGATTTTTCGTTGTCATCGCTGTTGAGGAACTCGGCAAACTTGACCTGTGCGAGCACTACGGTACGGAAAAACTGGTGGATGTCAAGCCCGACGATATTCTCGATTTCTTCATTGATTTTATCAGAGTTGCTGATGAAGGCCGCAGGTGTGACCCCGTCGGCGGTGCGCAGGACTCTGGAAACCGTTGATATTTTGCCGTCAATCTTGCCGTTGGCGCGGTGCGTTTCCCACGTGGCGACGTAGGGGACGCCCTGGTTGTTCTCAAATGTCAGTTCAACGCTGGCTTTCACGCTGCCGCGCCGCAACAGTTGGCGCGGATTGTTGGTTCTCTGCTCCTCTCTTTTATCTCCGATGTTGCGGTCGGTTTCATAGGCCACATTGCGGGCAGCCTTCAAGCGTGGTGTGCTGCCGTAGAGCACCAGGCACAGGCAATCGATGATGGTGGACTTGCCCGAGCCGGTCTCGCCGGTGATCAGGAACAGACGTTCGTCGTTGAGCGGGGCCTGGTCAAAGTCGATGACGGCATGCTCAATGGAGGCGATATTTTCGATGGTGAGTCGGTGGAGTTTCATTGTCTGCTTTCCTCTTCTACTAATTGTTGAACATAGTTGAACATGGCTTTTTCGTCATCGGTCATTGCCCGACCGATTTTCTCGAGGTAATATTGGTTGGCGACCTCGATGGGCTGTTTGCGGTTGAACTCTTCCACCGTCATCTGCCGGGACGGGCCTGTAGCGGTGTTCAGCGCGGTCTTCTTGATTTCGCAGAAGCGGCCCTGCTGTGCATTAACGGCTTTGGCGGCGCGCTCCTGTGCGCCGTTGGGCAGGTAGTGCTCAACGGCCACGTTGAGCCTGATGTAGGCGTTCATGACATCGTTGCGCTGTTCCACCATGGTCAGTGCGGTCTCAAGGTCCACGGGATCCTTGGCGGGGATGGTGTGCAGCGGTTTGATGTTCTTGATGGCGGTCGTGGTGACTTGGGGCAGGGCGCCGTGGGCCTCGATGGTGACGATGCTCACCGAGTGCTCGCACTGTTCGTCAAAACTTACGGGTACCGGGGTGCCGCAGTAGCGGGCGTGGTTGCTTACCTGTTGAGGGCGGTGGATGTGGCCCAAGGCGGCATAGTCGTAGCCCTGGCCCAGCGTATCGATCTCGACGCACTCCATCGTCATGTTGCGGTCGTGGCCGGTGAAGTCGCTGTTGTTGACGGCGAGGTGGGCCATAAGGACCACGGGCAAGGCGTAGGGATTCCCGGCGTTCACGTGCTCGAGCAGGGCCTCAAAGTAGGCGCGCTGGCGCTCGCCGCTTTCGATATCCTCGTCGCTCACTTTGGGAAAACTGTTCCTGTGGGCATAGGGCACCGCGGCAACGATACCCTTGTCTTTCACGGGGATGATGTGGCGCTCCAGGTCGGCAAGGCCCTGGCTGTCGCGGGCAATGCCGCCCAGCACCCTCACGCCCGCCAGGCGCCACAGCAGGCTGTCGCTCTCGAGTCGGGACGCGCTGTCGTGGTTGCCGGCGATGACCACAATGGCCATGTCGGGGCAGGCTTTGTGTATGTCGAGCATTCCCTCGACATACATGCTCACCGCTGCGCTCGACGGTGCTGCCGTGTGGTAGATGTCGCCGCTCACGAGCAGGGCGTCGGGCTGCTCTTGGGCAACGATAGCAGCCAGTTGCCGCAAGAAGTCGCGCTGCTCCTCGCTGCGGTCATAGCCGTAAAAATTCTGGCCCAGGTGCCAGTCGCTGGTGTGGATAAGTTTAAACATGAACAATCACTGAATTAAATGGTTTGGCAAGTTCATACATTTTTCCCTG
>ONYP01000118.1 GCA_900322135.1 uncultured Prevotellaceae bacterium | reverse complement strand
GCCAGGTACGGCCCATTCGTCTATCGGCTAGGACGCAAGATTTTCATTCTTGAAAGAGCAGTTCGATTCTGCTATGGGCTACCGCAGCAAAGCGTTAACATCAGTTTAGCGCTTTGCCTTTGTGTTTTTTGTACTCATGCGCACTAAGTCCGCTGGTTAAAGGATAAGGGTTAGAGGTTAGAGAGGGCTTCCGCGCTCACGCACGGGCGGGAGGCAGGGGCGCTTCTTTGACAAAATGCTCACGCAGGAGAGGGAGGCAGAAAAAAAAAAAAAAGAAAAGGAGACGGACACTGGGTCTATCTCCTTTTTCTTTGGTTGCCTTGCCCGGACTCGAACCAGGAAATGCGGCACCAAAAACCGTTGTGTTACCATTACACTACAAGGCAATCCTTATGTCAACCTGGCGGCGTGCCGCCAAAATTGCGGTGCAAAATTACTGCTTTTTTTTGAATTACAACCCGATTAGCGCATTTTTTTTGTTTCTCAAGCGCCACATCGGTTAATAATCACTTGACGATGAGCAGGAAATAGTTCTTCTTGCCCTTCTGAGCAAGGATGTATTTGCCGTTGAGCAGCATGTCGGCGCTGGCAGGCATGTTGGGATCAGCAATCTTCTCCTTGTTGATGCTCACGCCGCCACCCTGGGTGAGTTTGCGCATCTCGCCCTTGCTGGGGAAGACGGCAGCCACATCGGTCAACAGCGAAATCATCGGGGTACCCTCGTCGACGGCGCTGCGGGGAACCTCAAAGGTGGGAACTCCCTCAAACACGCTCAGCAGCGTATCCTCATCAATCTTGTGCAGGATGTCCTTGGCCTTGTTCGAGAACAGGATCTGCGAAGCCTCGACGGCGTTCTCATAGTCCTCGGCACTGTGCACCATGGTGGTGATTTCCTTGGCCAGGCGTTTCTGCAGCGGACGCAGGCCGGGATCCTTCTCCTGCTCGGCGGTCAGTTCGGCGATTTCATCCTGAGGCAGGTCGGTGAAAATCTTGATGTACTTCTTGGCGTCCTCGTCGCTCACATTGATCCAGAACTGGTAGAACTTGTAGGGTGAGGTGCGCTTGGGGTCGAGCCACACATTACCGCCCTCGGTCTTGCCGAACTTGGTACCGTCGCTCTTGGTGATGAGCGGGCAGGTGATGGCATAGGCCTCACCGCCGTTGATGCGGCGAATCAGCTCGGTACCCGTGGTGATGTTGCCCCACTGGTCGCTGCCACCCATCTGCAAGGCGCTTCTTCACGCTGTCCTTGGCCATCATGTAGTTCACGGTGATGTGCTTGCCGATGTCGCGGATGAAACTCAGGAAGGTGAAATCCTTCATCCAGTCATAGTTGTTCACCACGATGGCGTGGTTGGGAGCGTCGCTGTCAAAGTCCAGGAACTTGGCCAGTTGCTTGCGGATGCACTCCTGGTTGTGGCGCAGCGTCTCCTCGTCGATGAGTTTGCGCTCCTGCGACTTCATCGAGGGGTCGCCAATCATGCCTGTGGCACCGCCAATCAGGGCGATGGGGCGGTGGCCAGCACGCTGCAGGTGCTTGAGCATCATCACGCCCACGAGGTGGCCGATGTGCAGTGAGTCGGCAGTGGGGTCGATGCCCACATAGCCGCTGGTCATTTCCTTGTTGAGTTGCTCCTCGGCACCAGGCATGATGTCGTTGATCATGCCGCGCCATTTCAGTTCTTCTACAAAATTCATCTCGTTATCTTTATCGTTATTGATTAGTTCTTTTCTCTATTGAACGACAAAGGTACATATTTTTTGCCAACTGCCTTACAATTATCCTCAACATTTCCCCCAACGGTGCCTCAAGCCTCTGTAAAAAGGCCACCGAAATTATCCCAAAAATGTTCTCAATCTTTTTCAAGAAACAACTGTTTTCTAGAAAAACTGATTATCTTTGCAGCGTTAGTCATTAATCATTGAACTTATCCCAATCTGTCGTTTAAAAATACTTTCAACTATGATGAAACCGTCTCTTATTTCCATTATCTCTTTTCTGATAATTGCTTTGTCGTGCCCGTTGACCACATGGGGCCAGGAGAGTGCAACCGCGACAAGATACAATCTGCTCAGCAAGCAATATGACGAGGTGTCTGGCTTTGAGTGGTCGCTCGACCCCAATGTCGTCGTCGAGAAGAATGGCAAAAAGGGGGTGGTCAACGCTGCCAACAAGCTCATCATTCCACTCATGTATGACGAAATCAAGAGTTTGGGCGATCTGTTTATCGTATGCCAAAACGGGTTGATGGGAGTCGTTGACGAGAATAACAAACTGGTCATACCTGTTGAGTATTCCGAGATTAGGCCTTGCCCCGACAAGAATGGCTTACACTTCATGGTTTCCAAGTTCCCTTCGGGCAGTTCAACGGAAGCAAGCACAGCGCTATTTGGCCTGATGGATAATTGCGGCAATGTGAAAATACCACTCGCTCATGTTAACATGGAAATGGTGCCCATAATCGAATCAACGACAGATGTTGATGGCCGCATCATCACCGCTGGCTTTGATGATTTCAAGCACGGACTTCTCGATTTCGATGGCCGCGTGATTCTTCCCCAAGAGTACGATGTGATTGTGAACATTGCCACTGATTGGCGACTTCTTGTGACTAAAGACGGCAGGTATGGAATTGTTGACTGGCAAGGTAACACAATTATGCCGCTGGATTACAACGATATGGTGTTTGACAACTATTACTCCTCTGGCTTTGCGGCAAGAAGAGAGCAGGGTGGCAAGAAATCAAAATATGCTTTTTGGGATTTCGACGGTAAACAACAGTCCGACGAGATTTTTGACAATGTCACCGGCCACAGTTTTGATATGTTTGATGCTACTATTGGCAAGCGGCACATCATCACGACAGGTTTTTATGAAGGGAGGGCCGCTTTTGCCGAAATGGGAAACGAGGGTGATGACAATAATCTCATCTGGGGATATATGGACGCACATGGAAAGGTTATCGTGAAACCGCAATTCCCCTCTGCCTATCGCTTCAGTGAAGGCTTGGCTGCAGTAGCATTGACCCAAAACGAGAGTGAACTGTTATACGGCTATATTGATGCCAACGGCAAAACAATCATTCCGCCTGCATACACTTTTGCGGGATCCTTCATGGGAGGACTGGCCGTCGTGAATACGCTTGAATCGGGCCAATGCGTCATCAACAAGCAAGGCCAAATCGTGAAAGTATTTTCTGAAGATTCCAACGAGTGCAGTTTAATGCGTGACGACATGGGGCAAGTTCTTATCAAAGAGGTTTCCAGCGATGGCGCAACGAGATTTTACAATGCCCAGGGCAAACTGGTCAAGACTGTCATCGACGACGCCACACTCACCGCAGACCCGAAGTAACCATTCGCCGACATTATCATCTCGCCCTGCACGCTCTCTTGAGACTTGCAGGGCGTGTTTTGTTGAATAATTGCATGGGCCATGAATGTCATTATCGAGAAAAGTGTTAACTTTGCGTGATTAAAACAAAAGTGTGCTGAACGATGGCAAAGGATCCGCTGAATACGCCGATGATGAAACAGTTTGTCGAGATGAAATCCAAGCATCCCGACGCTATACTGCTGTTCCGTGTGGGAGACTTCTATGAGACCTACCTGGAGGATGCCGTCACGGCCAGCGAGATCCTGGGCATCACCTTGACGCGACGCAGCAACGGTGCCGCGGCAGCGACCGAGATGGCGGGTTTCCCCCACCATGCGCTCGACACCTACCTGCCCAAACTCGTGCGTGCCGGCAAGCGCGTCGCCATCTGTGACCAGCTCGAGGACCCCAAACTCACAAAGAAACTCGTGAAGCGCGGCATCACCGAACTGGTGACGCCCGGCGTGGTCGTGGGCGGCACGATGCTCGACCGCAAGGAAAACAACTGGCTTGCCGCAGTACACTTCGGCAAGAAACTCATCGGTGTGTCATTCCTTGACATCAGCACGGGAGAGTTCCTCACCGCCGAGGGCAACGAGGAGTATGTCGACAAACTGCTCGTCAACTTCTCGCCCAAGGAGGTGCTCATCGAGCGCAGCAACCGCCAGCGGTTTGCCGCCACCTTCTCGTCGCGCTACCTGACCTTTGAACTCGAGGACTGGGTGTTCACCATCGAGTCGGCCAACGACCGACTGCTCAAGCACTTCGAGACCCAGAACCTGAAGGGATTCGGCATCTCGAGCATGGACAACGCCATCATCGCCAGCGGTGCCATCCTGCACTACCTGGACATCACACAGCACACCCAACTGGGACACATCACCCACCTGTCACGCATCGAGGCCGAGCGCTATGTGCGCCTGGACAAATTCACCATCCGCAACCTGGAACTCGTGGCTCCCATGAACGACGACGGCAAGTCGCTGCTCGATGTCATCGACCGCACCATCTCGCCGATGGGCGGACGCATGATGCGGCGCTGGGTGCTGTTCCCGCTGCAGGACCCCAAGGCCATCAACCGCCGCCTGGATGTGGTGGAGCACTTCATGCGAGACCCCGACGGCCGCGACATGGTCAAGGAACGGCTGGAACTCATCGGCGACCTGGAACGCCTGACCTCCAAGGCTGCCGTGGGACGCATCACCCCGCGCGAACTGGTACAGCTCAAAAACGCCCTCCAAGCCATCGAGCCCATCAAGCAATACTGCGGGCAATCGCCCTGCGAGGTGCTGCGCAGCCTGGGCGAGCGCCTGAACCCTTGCACCCTGATACGCGACCGCATCGAGCGCGAAATCAACCCCGACGCCCCCAACCAGACCAACCGGGGCAATGTCATCTGCCGCGGCGTCGATGCCCAACTCGACGAGTTGCGCGACATCTCGAGCAGCGGCAAGGACTACCTGGTGGCCATGCAGCGGTCGTTGAGCGACCAGACGGGCATTCCCAGCCTGAAGATTGCCTACAACAATGTGTTCGGCTACTACATCGAGGTGCGCAACACCCACAAGGACAAGGTGCCCGAGGAGTGGATACGCAAGCAGACCCTGGTCAATGCCGAGCGTTATGTGACCCAGGAACTCAAGGAATATGAGGAGAAAATCCTGGGTGCCGAAGAGAAAATCCTCATCATCGAGGGCCGCCTGTTCAACGAGCTGGTGACCGCCGTGACCGAGTATATCCCCGCCATCCAGAACGACAGCGCCATCATCGCCCAGCTCGACTGCCTCAACGCCCTGACGCGCGTGGCGATGGAAAACCGCTACAACCGTCCCGTGCTCGACGACAGCCTGGACATCGACATCGCCATGGGACGCCACCCCGTCATCGAGTGCCAGTTGCCGCCCGGCGAGACCTATGTGCCCAACAGCATACGCCTGAGCAACGACGACCAGCAGATCATGATCATCACGGGTCCCAACATGGCGGGTAAGTCGGCGCTGCTGCGACAGACGGCGCTCATCACCCTGATGGCGCAGATGGGCAGTTTCGTGCCCGCCCAGCAGGCGCGCATCGGTGTGGTGGACAAGATTTTCACCCGCGTGGGCGCTAGCGACAACATCTCGCTGGGCGAGTCCACCTTCATGGTCGAGATGACCGAGGCCGCCGCCATCCTCAACAACATGAGCCAGCGCAGCCTCATCCTGTTCGACGAG
>ONYP01000120.1 GCA_900322135.1 uncultured Prevotellaceae bacterium | reverse complement strand
GTAAGAAATCTACCTGGCATTCTTCGTATTACATTAACATCATGTTTGCTTTTAGCAGACTTCGTCTGCAACGACGCTGCAAACTTAATGCTTGCACAAATTTTCGGAGAACGCATCTTCACCGATGCCGATGACTACAGCATGGAGATTGAACTGCCCCTGGCAGACTGTCCGCAGAACCTCGACATCTTCGGGATGATCACCCGCAAGGACGTGGACACTGGCGACATCTTCTTCGATGCGGTGCTGCAGGACACCAACTTTATTAATAGTGCAAGCCGAAGGCTATGCCAAGTTTACTTGAGCAATGCTTTTTCTAATAAGGTATAAGATTCATGGAAAAAGATTCATGGGAAAAACCGAGCAGGCGACAATTATTATTTACTTTGATGTAACATTTTGGGGTTGTATTGCGTCATTATGAATGAAGGGCAAGACAAAGTGCACTTGTCCAGCCCTAAAATGATAACAGTAATAACACGATAGACGAATGAAAAAGTTTTTAGTTTTAGCGGTTGTGGCTCTGTCATTTGCCACCGGTTTATGCAGGAGTATTGACGATGTGTTCAACGCTTTCCCCGAGGCCGACAATGTTCAACTGGTAAATATGCCCGGCTTGTTGGACATGATTCAATCTAAGTTAGATGCTAAATCAAAAGAGAAAAATGGTGAGAAGAGCATCATCGAGAGTGTGAAAATTCTCATCATAGAGGATGCGACCGACCAGCAGAAGGGCATTGCCCGCCAAATCCTTGACGAAGGCGTCGATGACTTGGAGGAGATGGTGGCTGTCAACGACGGTGAAGAGGACGTGACCATTTTATCTCAACAGCAGGGTGACCATATCGCCCAGATGCTCATCATTGTTTTCGACAACGAAGAGAATGAGGTCGGAGTAGTGCATCTGAAGGGTGTACTGCGGGCTGATGATTTGGAGAATATGGGCATGTTCAACTAATCTGTAGTGCCATCATCACAGGATGAACGCCAGCGAGTTCAAACAGCGCTTCCTGCCTCTGAATGCCCGGCTCTATAAAGCGGCATATCTGCTGTTGGGCAATGAGGATGATGCTAAAGACTTGGTACAGGATGCCTATCTCAAACTTTGGGACAAGCGCGACTCGCTCAACAACATCAACAACGATCTGGGTTACTGCATGAAAGTGGTGCGTAATATGTGCCTGGACCGACTCAGAACGGTGACACCCGATATCCTGGACAAGCCACCCGAAGAACTCCCGATACTCAGTGAGGATGACACCTCAAGCGGCATTGAACGGAACGACACGGCACGGCTGATTAAACAGTGCATCGCACGCCTACCGGCCCAGCAACAAAAGGTGATCAGACTGCGTGAACTTGGAGAATGCTCGATGCAGGAAATAATGGAGGCCACCGGCCTGAGTGCAGAGAATGTGAGAGTAGTGCTCAGCAGAGCAAGAAAAGCGTTAAGGAATCAACTTCAAACAATCCTTTCAACATGAACAAGAACCAAATAGACCAATTGCTTCAAATGTTCTATGACGGCGAGACCTCGCCCGAAGAGGAACAGTTGCTTCGCACGGCTTTGAACGATGACGGCATTGACTCCTTGCTCCTGAAAGGTCTGGATGAAGTGCGCCACGAGACGCTGATGGTGCCTGCCGATTTAGAGCAATCGCTCAGAGACAGTATCGACCGCTGGCAAGAGGAGGAAACGCGTGAGAAAGTCATTCCCGCTACATGGAAACGGCGCGCTTTCTGGACTGCTATTGCTGCATGTGTTGCCGCGATTGTTACTTTGGGATGGTGGTTCTCACACGGTGAAACACAGTTTGTACCTCAAGCCCCTGTTATGGCAGATAATTCGGACAATAGCACTGTGGCACCATCGACCAATCATGAAGACACCGTAATCGTGGTTGATGAGGTAAGCGAAGAGTCTCGGTCCCAGGTCGCCCGTGCTGCCAAGTCAGTGAAATCCGTTAAACGGCATAAAGCCGTTCATCTCGCTCAAGCCGATGTCAAAGCCGATATAGAGTCGGAAATCTCGGAAGCCGATGAGGAAGAAGCCCTGATGGCGCTGGTGAAGTTCTCCACGGTAATCAATAAGGGGTTCAATCAACTGGACGAAGCCGGTGAGAAGATCGAAGATGTTAATCACACGATAAATCAACACTTAACAATAAACTGATTATGAAAAGGTTCATTTCAATACTAGTACTGTTGGCTACCATGAGTTTTGTGGCCAGTGCGCAGCCGTCGTTCGCCAAGCAATTCAAGGGCAAGCCGGGTTACTCTTGCGTGACACTCTCCAAGGCAGCGCTGAGCATGATGCCATTGCAGGACAAGATGGGGGTAAATGTCGGCTCAGTGGCCGATAAACTGGACAGGTTGGAGATCGTGAAAGCGAATACACCCCAAGCGTCTAAAAACCTGAGGAGCGTCTGCGGGCAGTGGATCGAGACGGATGGGTTTGAAGATTTTATCGATGTTGACGAGGAGGGAGAGCAAGCCTCAATCTTTATCAAGACAGGCGATGAGCAGAACATCTTTCTGATGCTTGCTGTTGAAGACGGGGAAATGGCTGTCATCATCCTCTACGGCACAATGACTGTCGAGGAGATGCGCGGAATCGTCAACTAAACACAAAATAATCCATTAAAGAAAGCCAGTTTACTTTCTTCAGCCGAGAGGTGGTTAAGTCCGCCCTCGACTGCACCCCCGGCGACAACCTGGAATACAGCCCCGACAGCGAGTAAGACAACAAGGGCATCCGTGCTACTTTTTAAAACAACTGAATGGCTTGAATTATCTGAAGGTATCTGCGCCCTTGAAAATTAAAGACAACTTGAACAACTCTTACAACTATTTTTTCTGTTGTGATAGTTGTTCGAGTTGTTTTTAATCATTGATGCTCACCGTATTGGTTTGTGCTCGTTGTGTTTCTTGTTTTCCGATTAAAATAATTGCCGCAGGGGACCTCACGGCGACCTGCGGCAATGCTTATGAAATAGAAAAATTTACTTACTTCTTTACGGGAGCCTCCTCGAGGGCCTTGACGAGCAGTTTCCAGAAGGGCTCGGCTGCGGGGATGTAGGCACGCTCGATGGTGGTGTGCGGGCTGCGCAGCGTGGGACCGAAACTAACGACATCCATGTGCGGGTACTTGCCCAGGATGATGGAGCACTCCAATCCGGCGTGGTCCACTTGGATAATGCCGTCCTCCTTGAACAGTTCCTTGTACAGGTCGAGCAGCATGTGCAGGGCCTCGCTGTCGGGGTTGGGATCCCAGCCGATGTAGTCACCGCCGGTCTCTACCTTGAAGCCGCCGAGGTGGAAGCAGGTCATCAGCATCTTGACGATGTATTCCTTCATGTCCTCGCGGGCCGAGCGGGCCAGAATCTTAACAGCGGCCTTGCCGTCCTCGATGTCGATGATGGCGAGGTTGCTCGAGGTCTCTACCACGTTGGGGTAGGCGGGGATGAAGCGCACGACGCCGTCGTGGCAGGCGTACAGGGTGCGCAAGATGGTCGTCTGGTCGTCGAGAGCCATCTTCATCTTGGGACGGTCGATGGCCTTCAGGGTCAGGTCCACATTGTCCTCGATGAGTTTGAACTCGCTCTCGAACTGGGCCTTCATCGTCTTGACGAGTTTCTTTAGACCTTTCAGGTTGTCCTCTGGCACAACAACCACGGTCTCGGCCTTGAACGGGATGGCATTGCGCATGTTGCCGCCATGCCAACTTACCAGGCGGGCCTTGTGGTCCACGATGGCGAGTTGCAGCAGGCGTGCCATCAGTTTGTTGGCGTTGGCGCGGCCCTCGTGGATCTCGAGTCCGCTGTGACCGCCCTTCAGGCCCTTGAGGGTGATGCGCACTGCGGTGTCGCCGGCAGCGGTCTTCACCTCATTGTATTTGCGCGTGCAGGTAACGTCGATACCACCGGCGCTACCGATGACGAACTTGCCCCAGGTCTCGCTGTCGAGGTTGAACAGGATGTCGCCTTTCATCTGGCCCTTGGGCAGGTCGTTGGCGCCATACATGCCCGTCTCCTCATCCTTGGTGATGAGGCCCTCGATGGGACCATGCTTGAGGGTGTTGTCTTCCATGACTGCCATGATGGCTGCCACGCCCAGACCGTCGTCAGCGCCCAGCGTGGTGCCGCGGGCCTTGATCCACTCGCCGTCGATGTAGGGCTCGATGGGGTCGGTCTCGAAGTTGTGCTTCGACTCGGGCGTCTTCTGGGGC
>ONYP01000124.1 GCA_900322135.1 uncultured Prevotellaceae bacterium | reverse complement strand
GATGACCACAGGAACCACTGCCCCGTGCTGGGCTTGCGGCGCAGGTCCACTTGACGCAGGCTGTCGGCACCGCTCGAGCGGATAAACAGCCGTATCATGTCTTCCTGGATCACGCTGGTGGGCGTGGTGATGACGGTCACTCCCAGCGGCATGGCGGGCGTGTAGTTGTTGGTCGGAGAGGTGCCGTTCAGGTAAGAGAGCATCTTGTAAGGCTTGCCCTGCAGGCAGTCGCGCAAAAACTGCACCTCAAAGGTCGACAACGGGCGCGGGCCGCGCAGGTAGTTCAGCATCTCCACGGTCGCTTGGGGGTTCTGGCAATAGTTGCACAGCACAGCCAACGTGAGCGCCGCCACCTCAAACTCGTTGTGCAGTGTCGCGTAAGGCATCTGCATCATCTGCTCAACGCTCTCAGGCAAAAACGGAATGGGTATGGTGCGGGACGAGTTGCCTTGCCCGGAGCCGCCACCAAAAATGTTATCTAAAAGTCCCATAATCGTATAGTTTTGTTAAGGTGATTTCAATCGTCTGGCAAGATTGATTCTGTAGATTACAAAAGTACAACAATTCAGACAGAAAAACAAAATAATTTGCTCAAGTCAACCCTGCGATAACTCCTCAGCGGCCAGAATGGGGCATGTCGCGAGACGGCTGATGCCCAATTGCTCGATAGCCTTGGGCAACAGCCGTCTTTCATCCTGAAAATCGATGTATTTATTTCTTCCCACTCGATTCCCGTTCTGTCCCAATGTGTGCCGACACGCATAAGGGATTCCGGGAAAAAGAAATCCAGACAATGCTTTTGCATTATACTTTGTTTGCATTACCTTTGCAAAAAAACAGCAGGTCGAATGAATGCTCGTCAACGACAATGTCTTGAGCAGACTCGTGAACATCTGGAGCGGCTTAAGCGCAAACACCCTTTGCGACAGCTTTTCTGGGAGTGCACGCTGCGTTGCAATATGGCATGCCGACACTGTGGCAGTGACTGCAAGAAGGTGTCTACGGTGCCCGACATGCCGCTTGCAGATTTCTTGCCAGTGCTCGATGATGTTGCTGCGCATTGCGACTCGAGACGGGTATTGGTGAACACCATCGGGGGCGAGCCGTTGGTACGCCCCGACCTCATGGAGTGCGGCCGTGCCATTCGTGAACGAGGCTTCATGTGGGGCCTGGTAACCAACGGCATCCTGCTCGACCGTTCTACCGCCCGAGAGCTCGCACAAGCCGGCATCAACACCCTCTCCATCGATGTGGACGGCACGCGAGACGACCATAACTGGCTACGCAATTCAGCGACGGGGTTTGACCTCGCCATGCAAGCCGTGGAAGCCGTGCAAACCATCCCCCACCTCACCTGGGATGTCATCACCTGCGTTAACAGCCGCAACATCAGCCACCTTGACGAACTCAAGGAACAGCTCATCGACGCAGGCGTCACTCGATGGCGATGCTTTACCATCGTACCCATGGGTCGCGCCACCCACGACGAGACGCTGCAACTCAGCGACGAACAGTTCCGCGACCTGCTCAACTTCATCGTCGTTACTAGGCATGAAGGGAGAATACACTTGAGCTATGCATGTGAAGGGTATCTTGGGGCTTACGAGGGAATTGTCCGCGACTATTTCTTTAACTGCCAGGCAGGAATTACGGTGGCCAGTGTACGCGCCAACGGTGCCATCTCAGGTTGCCTGAGCATCAGAAGCGACTACAACCAAGGCAATATCTACCAAGACCAATTCTGGGATGTGTGGGAAAACCGCTTTGAGCAATACCGTGACCGGGAATGGATGCGTCGTGGTCCCTGTTGCGACTGTGAAGCGTTCCGCTACTGTCAGGGCAACGGTTTCCATCTGCGCAATGAAGATGGAGACCTAATGCTTTGCCATTACAATAGACTGAAAAATATTAAACTATAAACGATTATGAAAAAGGACAACAAAAACGAATCAAGCGATTCCACTAACTTTGAAGACAGGTTGATCGGCACTTCACACCCAGCTGAAAAAGGCGCGAGTTCTCAGATTGCCCAGCCATCAAGCAGTGATGAAGAAATCACTGCAGCTGATGAGGTCCAAATCGACAACATGAAGCTTGTAGTAAATGGTCCAGATGATAATATTGTTGACGATAATGAAGGAGGATTGCTTATTGAAGAAGACAAAATTGTTGAAGAAAACGATGACAAAATTGTTGTTAAATATAACGATGACGATGATGGTGTTGACATTGCTGAAATTAATTTATGCCTCTATGGCCCGCCTTACCCCTCGGTATGCGAAGGGTGTATAGACCGTGACTCCTGCAGTGGTGACTTTATGAGTTGCCCTTTGCATCCTACTCTAGATTGGGACATTCAGCCGATTTTTGAAGACGATTAAATATTTGCTATCACTATGGTAAATCGGCCGCACAGGTTCAAAAACAAGAATAGAGAGATTGTATCGTTACTATTTTGAATTCCGCTTTTTGATTGTTTGGATTATCAATAGTCACGCCTGAAGACAATCCGCTGATTGCCATCGTTTATCCAATCGCATATTTCTATTGTACCATCTCCATCAAGTAAATTACTGAATACAGCAAAATTGTCATCACTTAAAGAAGCATCACATTCAATCAGATTCCATTCCACTCCATTGCTTGCTGCCCTAACACCTAATGGACGGCATCCCTTATAATATGTCATTGTTTCTCTTACAGGCCCGCCATCGGTCCTGAAGCCTATCGCGAAACGATTGGCGGTAAAGCACAGCATGTTGATGATGAAAAAGCGATAGCCATCATACATTTCATCTTCACTACGCATGATTACAACGGCTCCTCCAGGACCCTTATTGCACTTACTGTATCTTTCTATAGCATTGCGCGCGGTCTCTGCGACCGTTGGGTCAGGAGAGAACAGTTCCCTAGCAAAATAGTAATCAACAAGAGCACGGAGTCGAGAGTCCATGAAGCATGATTCAACATAAAGATTTCTCTTGTCCATCATGTCACTTACAATTTTCTTTGCCATCGCTTTTTTTAGGTCTATATTGGCAAAAACCCTTGATGTAAGGTTGCTTGAGTATACTGATTCCTCCCCAAGGCACCGTTTAGCCCGTTGGCAGAACGCTGAGTATTCTTCGGCGGTGCGAGTGTCGCCATTAGCTACAAGATAATTGTACAAAAAGTCTTTCATTTTTTAAGCCTTGATTATAGTCAGTTGTATTCCCTTTTGGGTTGGCAACGACAACGATTGTATGGATGACCAGTTGGCTAGAAGCCTGGAGAAGTAAAGCAATCAGGGGCCGAAGCAGGGCCGCCAAGGATGATGTCGATAATGACATTCATGTCGGCGATGTTGACCTCGCCGTCACCATTCACATCAGCATCAGGGGTATAGACATTTCCACCCAGGATGATGTCGACGACGGCATTGACATCGGCGACGCCTACCTCGCCGTCAAGGTTCACATCACCGGGCAAGTCCATTCCGGGTTCCACCTCTACAATCCGCCCGAAATAGGGATACCAGTTCCTGTTGGTCCGGTAGGCATCCACCATGCCGTGCCGCACATGCAGCGTGCGGCCTGAATAATTGCCACCTTGCAGATAAAAAGGATAAGTTCCATAGGACACATTCGAGGGGTCGGTGATGTAACTATACACATCGGTGAGGCTACGGCACTCGTCGAACACCCACTCGCCGATGGTAGTGACCGTGGCAGGGATGGTGATGCTCTTCAGGCTGTAGCAGTCGCGGAACGCATGTCCCTCGATGGTGATGACACGATTGCCCATGGTTACCTCCTCCAAGCCGCTGCAGCCAAAGAAGGCCCACTCGCCGATGGAGGTGACCGAGTTGGGGATGATGATGTCCCTCAGGCTGCTG
>ONYP01000126.1 GCA_900322135.1 uncultured Prevotellaceae bacterium | reverse complement strand
TCCGGCCGTTGCCAGCGACAGGAAACCGCCTTGGCTGCTGCCCGTCACGCCCAGGTTCTTGCCGTCCCAGTCGGTGTATTGCTCAATGTAGTCGATGGCACGCACGCACCCCACAATGACGCGCTTGTAATAACTCTTGTCGCGGTCATCCATACCAAATTCCCAGTAGCAGTTGAGAGCGCCGTTAGCCAGGTTGTCATAGACGCTCTGCGGCAGGGTCACATCGATGCCGTGGATGCCGATTTCGAGAGTGATGAAACCTTGTGATGCTGTATAGACATCGCCTTGATAGGGACGCACACCGGCTCCGGGCACACGCAGCAGGGCAGGGTATTTTCCGGGCTTGACGGGCTCGCACAGGATGCCGTAGGTGCGGCTTCCCCAACGAATGTTGTGGAACGAGACTTGATAGACATTCACATCTTGTGTGCAGCGCTCGGGCAGCAAAGTCTTGGTGGGCTCTAGTTTGGTCCAGCGGGCCTCCTCAATGGCGCGGGCCCAGAACTGGTCAAAATCTTTCGGGTCAACTGTCGTGGGCTTCAGTTTATCGGGCGAGTAGGCTGCGGTGCACCATGCCGAGTAATCCTTGCCACCCACATGGGCGGTGACTTTCAGGCGATAAAAGCCAGGAGCCTTCATCTGGCCCGTATAGGTCAAAGTTCCCTTTTTCAGGGTGGTTGATTTCTTCACTTCAGGATACATCTCGGGACCGGCTTCATAGTCGATGTCCACATTGTCGAGCAATGTGCCAGAGCGGCGCACCTCGACATTGAACTTGCATTTTTCGCCCACTTCATAGTTCCAGTCCTGATGGTCTGGTTCCACTGTGACCACGATGTTGTTACCTCTGATTTGCGCTTCAAGCGGCAGCACCACCAGGAGCAGCAATAAGCACAATAGTTGATGTCTCATTTAGATAATGTTATTAGGTTGTTTAATGTGGCAAAATTAAGTATATTTCCCTAATTGGAGTGGTACTATTTTTACTAACTCTTGTACTTTTTTAATATTTTCGTGCCTTTAAATTAATCAAAAGCTGGTAAACAATCATGGAAAACATGATTTTGTTATTATTTTGATTAAATAATTAATGTGTTAGTTATCGATATATGCCGACGAGACATCCTGCGTCCCGGGTTGCATCGCCCTTCTGTGTCAAGAATCATACTAAATAGCCTTTAGAGTGCTAATGAATATGGTAATTCATTGGTAATTAGGTGCTTTTAGCGTTCTTGAACTCTCGTGACACGCTAGTTGAATCAACTTTAATTGTGGCATCCCCTCGAGGCGGTAACGCATCGGGCATTCTGTTTCTTGGCTTTAGTGGCCTGACCCTTGTTCTGCAACGGTTTTCAGTCAAAATGTTAAGAAAGTGTCAATATAGGGCAAAAAATAGTTTATTTTGTAGGATAATTCACACTAACTTTGCAACGATTATATTATTATGAATTGTTTTAAAAGAATACAATCCTGAGATTGCAAGAATTATAACTCAAATCATATATAATTTTATTTATTTTCAAACCAAAACCATATGAACTTTAATTACTGTAAAAAATCTATGATTGCGGCCTTTTGCTCGCTAGCTATGCTTAGCGTGGCGCCGCAAGCGTTTGCAGCCAGCAGCGGGGGAGCGGGCGCTCCTCAGCAGTCGGCACAGCAGACCAAGAGGATTACGGGTGTGGTGAGCGATGCCATGGGTCCGGTTATCGGAGCCACGGTAGCCGTTAAGGGAACGACCAACGGCACCACCACCGACAATGACGGTCGGTTCGCGCTCAATGTGAGCCCGGGCCAGACGCTGGTAGTGACCTATGTGGGCTATCTTGCCAAGGAGGTGAAGGTGGGCCAGCAGAACAGCTACGACATCTTCATTGAGGAAGACAATCAACTTCTCGACGAGGTTGTCGTAGTGGGTTATGGTACGATGAAGAAGAGCGACATCAGCGGTTCCAGTGTGTCACTGGGCGAAAAGGCTGTGAAGGGCTCTATCATCACCTCGCTTGACCAATCACTGCAAGGTCGTGCAGCAGGTGTTACCGCTGTTCAGACCAGTGGTGCTCCCGGTTCAAGTTCTTCAATCCGCGTGCGTGGTACCGCAACTATCAACGCCAACGCTGAACCTCTCTATGTCATCGACGGTGTCATTGTTCAAGGCGGTGGCTCGTCGGGTGCCGACTTCGGTCTGGGCGACGCTCTGGGTAACGGTTCGGTTTCGACCATCTCCCCGCTGTCGACCATCGACCCCGCCGACATCGTTTCGATGGAAATCTTGAAGGACGCTTCGGCAACCGCCATCTATGGTGCTCAGGGTGCTAACGGTGTTGTGCTGATTACCACCAAGCACGGTAAGGCAGGCGAGGCCAAGTTCTCCTACAACGGTATGGTGGCCATGAACCGCCAGACCAAGCGCCTGGACATGATGAACCTGCGTGAGTTTGCCACATTCTACAACAACCTGGTTGAGCAGGGCGAGACTCAGGCCAATGCCAACTACAGCGACCCCATGATGCTGGGTAAGGGTACCAACTGGCAGGATGCAGTCTTCCGCACCGCTATCCAGCACAGCCACCAGATCAGTGCTCAGGGCGGTACCGACAAGATCCAGTACTATGTTTCGGGTTCTTACATGAGCCAGGAAGGTACCATCATCGGTTCCAAGTTCGACCGTTTCTCGGTTCGTTCTAACCTTGACGCTCAACTCAACAGTTGGTTGAAGTTAGGTTTGAACGCCACCTTCTCCAACACCAACGACAACCTGAAGCTCGCCGACAGCGACGAGGGTATCATCAACTACTCGTTGACCACCATCCCCTCGATTCCTATTTATAATGTTGACGGCAGCTACAGCAGCATTTCGCAGGAAGGTTACACCAACCCCAACCCGGTGGCTCTGGCATTGATGGACGAGATCCTGCTGAACCGTAAGAAATTGACCGGTAACATCTTCTTTGAAGTCAACCCCAATTTCCTGAAAGATATCGTGTGGCACGCCGAGCTGGGCTACGACATCTCGTCGTCAAAGGGTGAACAGTGGGAACCCACCGTTGACCTGGGCACCTGGCACCGCACCACCAACAAAAGTTCGGTTCAGAAGAACTCAAGCACCTTCTGGCAGCTGAAGAACTACTTGACCTACACCAAGACCATCGTCGACCGCCACCACCTGACCGCCATGCTCGGTCAAGAGTGCTGGGAGTCGAAATATGACTACTCGAGTATTGCCAACACCAACCTGCCCTCGGACGAGGTCCACAATCCCAAGCTGGGTCAGGGCTCGCCCCAAATCAACTACGGTTTTGGCAGCTCGGCGATGGCATCGTTCTTCACCCGCTGGACCTACAGCTACGATAACCGTTACAATGCGACCTACACCTACCGCTATGACGGTAGTTCCAACTTTGGTCCCTCTAACCGCTGGGCAGGTTTCCACTCGCTCGCCGGTTCGTGGCGCTTTACCAACGAGAAGTTCATGGAGAATGTGAATTGGCTCACCAACGGTAAGCTGCGTCTGGGTTGGGGTCAGACCGGTAACTCCAACATCGGTGGTTACCTTTGGGGCACCACCATCGCGATGATCAAGTCTTCGTTGGGCACGGGCTACAAGCCCCAGAACCTTCCCAACGAGAGTGTGAAGTGGGAGAAGCAGGAGCAGTTCAATGTCGGTCTGGACTTGGGCTTCCTGTACGACCGCATCAGCCTGGTTGTTGACTGGTATCGCAAGGAGTCGAAGGACATGCTGATGAACCTGCAGTTGCCGTCTTACATGGGCA
>ONYP01000129.1 GCA_900322135.1 uncultured Prevotellaceae bacterium | reverse complement strand
GCGCTTGAGAAGGACCTGCTCGGCAAGGTAGGTGATGCCGAAGCCGCCCTGCCCCAGCACCCGCTTGATGACATACTTGCCATCCTGCAATTGCGTCCCGGAATGTAGTGTCAGATTCATGTTGTCAATTTACCTTCTTCACCTTCAGTTCCGTCAGTTTCTTCACCTTCTTCGCCTTCGACAAGAAATAGGCCAGTGCCAAAATCAGGATGACGCAAGTAACATCGGCATACAAACTAACCATCACACCTTGTTCAAAAGTAACGGCGAATGCATTTAGCGAACCTTTAATTGTGCAATAAATGATACCGATTACAAAAATCATCAACAACATCCAAAGAATATATTTCTTGGTCATCCGTTTGTCCCAAAAACTCATCGCAATATTGAAAGCCGCAACTAAACCAAGGCTGTTCCGAACACCAAAACCTGAATATGCAATTATTAAAGTCGCTACTGACACAAACAAAAGCATCTCAGGAATAATAATCTTTTTGGGGAGACTTTTAGGAGATACCTGTTTTAATATCAACAAGCCTACGCCACCAAATAATCCTCCATAGATGATGCCAAGGCATATAACAGCACCATATCTACCGAATGCTGAATACAGTGGTTCATAAAACAATGGATAACCATTCCATTCACCCACATTGGGCAATAAAACTCCAAGTGAAACAATAATAGGGACAGCAAACATCACCAGCAATTCGGTAATCGTGATTTGCCAGTTTTGACGATTGAGATCTGTTAACTTGAATTTTTTGTTATTCTGGGGCTGATTAGTCGCTGCAGGTTGCCTAAAGGGTTGTTGCGCTGGGTCCTGCGATGCCGTTGGCTGCGAAGTTGGAGCTACAGGTTGCGGAGTTGGGGCAACTGGGTGATCTAATCGGGTGGTTTGGGTGTCTTCTGGATAGGTGCGGGGCTGCTGAATGGGTGCGGGAGCAGGTTGATTCAGGTAGGCCTGAATCTCGGCAACCGATTGCGGGCGCCTACTGCGACTCGGATTCATCATCCATACAATCAGGCTGCGCATCATCTCGCTCGTCTGCGGCATGGGCAAGACGGACTGCTTGCCGACCGACTCGTCGTCCACTATCTCGCTGGGAAAGGGAGGTATGTTCCCCGTGAGCAGATGAAAAAGCGTGGCACCAAGTGCATAGAAATCGGTCCACGGACCTATTCGGTCATACATCTTGTCCATTTGCTCTATCGGGGCATAGCCCATGGTAAAAGCGATGACAGAGGTCGCGGCAGCTCCGCCCTTGTCGGCATCGAGCTGCTTACTGGCCCCGAAGTCGATGAGTTTGACCTTGCCCTGGCGATCCATCATGATGTTGCCCGGCTTGATATCCAAGTGCCACAAGCCGCGGGAATGCACTACCCGCAAGGCGTCAAGCACCTGGGTGAGCACATCCATCACTTGTGGCTCGGTCATCGGGGCATGGGTGCGCTGGATGCGCTCGGCAAGGCTTTCGCCTTCGATATAGTCCATGACATAGTAAGCCGTGTTGTTCTCACCAAACAGCTCATGTACCTTGACGATGTGCTCGTTGTCCAGATCGAACAGACGCCGTGCTTCCTTCTTAAACTTCTCCAACTGGCTATTGAACTCATCGACCTTTCCAGCCGTATTTACCACAACCGCATTGCTTGACTTGTCCCGCTCGGACACATTCTTCATGAAGAACTCCTTGACGGCAAGCCTTTTGTCAAAGCCGGTGTGCGTCACCACATAAGTATTGCCAAAGCCTCCGCTCGACAAGTACTCATCGACGCGCAGGTTGCCATGGAGAATCGTCCCCTTGGGCAACATCGCATCGTTGTCAATATTTCTCGCCATAATATAATGCTAACTGTATCAATTACTGGATCCTGGATATATTTCTACTCAGCAGGAGAAACTTATTTTGCTTCTTCAACTGCAGGTTCATCGGCTTCGGTTGCAGGTTCTGCCGCTGCTTCGGCTGCAGGTTCTGCTACTGCTTCGGCTGCAGGTTCTGCCACTGCTTCGGTTGCAGGCGGATTCAAGGCAAAACTTTTGGCTGCTCCATCAATAGCTTCGTCAGGTGTTAAATTCACAACATACTGTGAAATAGCAACATCCTCGCCCGAATGGCTTGTTAGTGGGATTGACATTTTCCACTGACCTTTTGAATTCTGTATGAATCTTAAATATGTACTCAAACCATAGCCATTACCCTCTCTAATAAAATCCGGCATAAATGATACTAACCGGATAATATCCCCATTTAGAACAAGATCTCCACCTTGGTCCTGAATAATCTCGCCTGTTCTACCCAAATAATTGTTATAAGTATTGTAATCTATGTAAAAGATTTCAATTCCATGGAAAAACAATGCCTCATATTCATCTCTAACTTCGCTTGGCATTTTGCCATCAACAATAGTAATTTCCTGAGATAATTCGTCGTCAAATTCGATAAGACAGCTTTTAAAGCCTTCTTCATCGCCGTTTTTTAGACATTCAAAGGCATGTTTTGCAGTATATACAGGCGACACTTGTAGGGAATCAATAAGCTCTACAGACGAGGTTGTCGATGATGTATTCCATGGTTGAATAATCAGCAATAACCCTATAAAGGTCAGAAGAACTATCACTAAAGCCACTGTTAACCAATTAATTCCAGAGCGATTTTTCTTCGAGATTTGGTCTTCTAGAGAAATGGATTCCTTTGGTTTCGCAGAGGGTTTAGCGAGAGCCTTAACTTCGGCTTTCCCCTTTTTATTATCTCGGGCATCGCAGTTGGAAGGGTGGGTTTCATCGTCGGCAGGCAGCGTGTCATCGGACGGGGAGTCGAGGAAGGCAGTGACCGATTGGGGACGCTTGCGGGACGAAATCTGCATGGTGTCCTTGATGAGGCTACGGGTGCCCTGCGAAACGCGGTTGTCGAAAGTGAGGTCTTCGCCCTGCGATAGCGAGACAGCAGTGGGTGGGGTTTTGCCCATGACCAGGTAGTAAAGCGTGGCACCCAGGGCATAGACATCGCTGGCTGGAGAGAACTCGTTGACCAATTGCTGATACTGCTCAAGCGGCGCAAAACCAGCGCTCTTGCCGATAGGCGTGCTGCTGGTCTCGTTGCCGTCGCTGTCGTAGTTCTTACTGATGCCGAAGTCGATGAGCACGGCATTTCCCTTCTTATCGAGCAAGATATTGGCAGGCTTGATATCGTAGTGGCACACGCGTTTCTCTTCATGCATG
>ONYP01000130.1 GCA_900322135.1 uncultured Prevotellaceae bacterium | reverse complement strand
GCCTTGGCAAACTGACCACCAAAAATCTTCACGCCGAGGCGTTTGCTTTCGCTCTCGCGGCCGTTCTTTGAACTGCCGACACCTTTTTTATGTGCCATAATCTAAAGAGTTTGGATTTTTAAATGGTTAATTAAGCAATGACTTCTTTAATCTCAAGTTGAGTAAACTGCTGGCGATGACCGTTCAGACGGCGATAGCCTTTGCGACGCTTCTTCTTGAAGACAATCACATGTTCACCTTTCACGAGGGGAGCCTTTACCTCGCAAACAACCTTTGCACCTTCGACGGTAGGTGCGCCAACCTTAACGGCACCGTCGGCATCCACGAGAAGGACGCGGTCAAACTCTACAGAGTCGCCTTCCTTGCGCTCGTCGCCGAGGTAGTGGACATACAACTTCTTGCCGGTCTCGACACGGAACTGTTGTCCCTGAATCTCTACAATTGCGTACATTTGTTAATCTTGTAGTTTAAATAACTGTCCCTGAGGCGGCTAGAATTATCTGTCCAGCACTTTCCTGAGCCCCGCGGGCACTAATGCGGGTGCAAAGGTAATGCTTTTCTCCGAACTGACAAGCACTTAACGCAAAAAAAATTGGATAGGTCAGAAATGGCTTGAGATGACCATCACGACCAATGGGGTGGTTAGCCAATAGGGTAGGGATAGGTGATGTCCCACAGGAACAGTGCATTGCCGGGCATCGATGTGCCGGCGGCGCAGCGGTCCTTGCGCTCGATGACCTGGCAGAACTCCTCCACGGTCATCTTGTGGCGACCCACCTCGACGAGGGTGCCGACGATGGCGCGCACCATGTTGCGCAGGAAGCGGTCGGCGGTGATGGTGAACACCCACTGGTCACCTTCACGGGTCCACTGGGCATGGGTGACACGGCAGTTGTTGGTCTTGACATCGGTGTGCAGTTTGGAGAACGAGGTGAAGTCGGTGTAATCCAGCAGACGCGCAGCCGCCTTGTTCATGAGGTCGAAGTCGAGGTCGGGAGGGCATTTCCAACTCAGCGGATACCGGAACGGGTCCTTGCGGGTGACGGCGAAGTATCTGTAGGTGCGGCTCGTGGCGTCAAACCGGGCATGGGCATTCTCGTGCACGGGCGTGATGCTGTAGACGGCGATGTCGGCAGGCAGCAGGGCATTGAGGCTGTGAGCGAGTTTGTTGACATCATTGATGGGCTGCTCGGTGTCGAAGTGGGCCACCATTAGGCGGGCATTCACGCCCGCATCGGTGCGTCCAGCTCCCGTGACGAGCGTGGGCACACGCAGGAGCGTAGCCATCGCTTCCTCGATGACCTGTTGCACCGAGGTGTCGTGGGGCTGCACCTGCCACCCGTGGTAGGTCGCTCCCTTGTAACCAAGCCTGATAAAAAAACGCATTGCCTGTCGTGTTGACCTCACGCTAAAACGCAAAGGCGCTAAGTTTTTTATTAAGTAATTCTTAGCGACTTAGCGTGAGGTTGTTGGGAATCATTTCTCCAGATAGGTATAGCCGTAGAGGCCGCTGCGGAAGTTGCGCACAAACTCGTTGCCCTCCTCGCTGGTAATCTTGCCCGAGCGGATAGACTCGCTCACCCAGGTCTCGACATTGCGCACCAGTTGTTTGGGATTGAACTCGACATAGTCGAGCACCTCGGCAACGGTTTCACCGTCAATCACCTGGTCAATCTCATAGTGGTCCTTGAAGACATTGATGTGTACCGCATTGGTGTCGCCGAACAGGTTGTGCATGTCGCCCAGAATTTCCTGGTAGGCGCCCACCAGGAAGATGCCCAGATAGTAGTGCTGGCCAGCCTTGAGTTTGTGGACGGGGAGTGAGTGGGCGATGCCCTGAGATGAGATGAAGTTGTTCAACTTGCCGTCGCTGTCACAGGTCATGTCCTGCAGGGTAGCAAAGTGGGTGGGACGCTCGGTCAGGCGGTCGATGGGCATCACGGGGAATACCTGGTCGATAGCCCAAGCATCGGGCAGCGACTGGAACAACGAGAAGTTGCAGAAGTATTTGTCGGGCAGCATGCGGCTCACCGAGCGCAGCTCATCGGGGGCATGCTTCATGTTGCGCACGATGTTGTCCACATCGCGGGCAATGGACCAGAAGAGCTTCTCGACCATTGCACGGGTGCGCAGGTCGATGAGTCCCAGCGAGAAGCGGTCGAGCGCCTCGTCGCGGATTTGCAGCGCGTCGTGCCAGTCCTCGAGCAGGCGGGCCTGGTTGATTTTGTCCCAGATCTCATACATGTCGCGCACCAGCTCGTTGTCATTCTCGCTCACGGTGTCTGCCTTCTCATCCCATTCGGGCAATGAGGTCGTCTCCAGCACATCAACGACGAGCACCGAGTGGTGGGCGGTGAGTGAACGGCCGCTCTCGGTAACGATGTTGGGGTGCTTAAGTCCGTTCTTGTTGCTGGCGTCGACGAGCGTATAGACGGCATCGTTGACATACTCCTGGATGCTGTAGTTCATCGAGTGGCTGCTGCCGCTGGAGCGGGTGCCGTCATAGTCCACGCCCAGGCCGCCGCCGATGTCGACATACTCTACATCAAACCCCAACTTGGCCAGCTGGACATAGAACTGTGCCGCCTCGCGCAGGGCATTCTTGATGCGGCGTATCTTGGTGATTTGGCTGCCGATGTGAAAATGGATGAGTTTGAGGCAGTCTTCCAGTTTGTGCTCGTGCAGGTAGTCGATGGCGCTGAACAACTCACTGGTGTTCAGGCCGAACTTGCTGCTGTCGCCGCCGCTCTCTTCCCACTTGCCGCTGCCGCTGCTCGATAGCTTGATGCGGAAGCCGATGTTGGGACGGATGTGCAGGCGCTGGGCCACGCGGTCGATGAGTTCCAGCTCGCTGAGTTTCTCAACAACGACAAAGATGCGGCGTCCCATCTTCTGGGCCAGCAGGGCGAGTTCTATTCAGGTCGGTCATGTTGCTGGCGAGCACGGCATGCAGTTCGGGCTTGCTGCCGGCTTCCAGACCGATGTTGAACTTCTTGCCGTGTCCGATGATTTCCTCCACCACCTGACGCATCTGGTTCACCTTGATGGGATAGACGATGAAGTTGGCTCCCTGGTACTCATATTCCTTGGCTGCCTTCTTGAAACAGCTGGAAATCTTGTCGATGCGGTTGTCCAGGATGTCCGGGAAGCGCAACAGCACGGGGGCTGTCACCTTGCGGGAGTGCAGCTCGTCCATGACATCGGCCAAGTCCACGGGCACACAACTGCCCTTGGGCGTCACGGTGACATGTCCGTTCTCGTTGATGGAGAAATACTTGAGGCCCCAGCCTCCGATATTGTAGAGCTCGGCGCTGTCCTCGATGCGCCATTTGTTGATTGCTGACACGGCTTAGTAATTATTAGTCGGTGGTACAATGCGGATAAATGCGAGCGCAAAGTTAGGCATATTTATTGGTAATGGCAATACTAACGCGGTTTTTTAGGGATTGTGGCGATGCAGCATGATAAAAGGAGGCGGGTGTGGCAACACACCCGCCTCGAGAGTCTATTATTCTATTGGGTTACTGCATCGGTTAGCCCTATCAGTTAGGCCAGCTACCGGACAGCACGCGGTTGATCAGTGCGGTCACATCGTTGATGTCGGTGCTGTCGTCACCGCCCTCAACATTGCAGTCGGCAGCAAGGGGATCGTACACAACATCCTTACCCAGCACGACATCAATCAGGCGGGTAACATCGTTGATGTCCACCTCGCCGTCCATGTTCACATCGCCACGAATGAATGCCGGAACGACCTTCTCGATAATGAGCTTCATGTTGTCAACATCCACGGTCAGCTTCCACTGGCCGGCAGGAATCTTGAAGGCGTGGGGATCGCCGTTCATTTCGAGGCTCAGTTCCTTGTTCAGCTGATCATCGGTTACCAGGAAGTCGCCGCCTTCGGTGACAGCACCAAAGCGGTAGGGAGCGATAGTGCTCCAGTCATTCTCGTACTCCGACAGCATCTTGGTGAAACTGAAGTAGTTGTAGCCGATGCCGTCATTGGGGTCGATGTTCTTGCCCTCGGTGGTGATGGTCAAGGTGTAGATGTTGTTGTTGCTGTCGCGTGTCATCTCTTCACCGACATTGGTCTGCCAGCCATTACCGTTCACTTCACCCATGACATAAACGGGACCCTCGTAGTGGAGATTACCAAGCCAGGTGGCTTCAAGACTCACATTACCGGTCGTGGGGTCAAAGGTGAACACGAGCTTGTAATAGCCCGCATCGTTGATGAGGTACTCGGCATTGAAATCGGCGGGCCACCAGGTGCCGTCGGAGGTCACCTTGTATTCGATCAGGTAGTTGGCGGCGATGGCAACGCTGTCTACGGTGAGGGTGTACTTGCCGTCCTCGCCCAGCGTCATGTTGTTGGCAGGATTGATCTCCCAGTTGTTGAGAATGTTGCCGGCAACGGTGTAATCGGGCAATTTAACCAGACGATAAACCGACAAGTGGCCACCAGTCTCGCCAGGATAGTATTGATAGAGGGTTACATAGTCCTGCTCAACTTCGGCCCACAGCCAGTTGATGCCAAGGGTGCCGTGAGCGCTTGTCGTTACAGTAGCGGGTACAAAGTCAAGAGGTTGTGATGCACCCGCCTCGGCGACGGCAAGTCCGTCCAGGTAGTCGGCATATCCTGTGCCCTTGTAGTTATAAAGGAACAACTCTTTGCCGTCCCAAACAAAGGGGAACATACTCATATCAGTACCCTTAAACGGAAGGCCGAAAACGGTGCCTGCGTAATTGTCACCGTCGGGCAGTAACTTGACGGGATTGTGTGTGCGGGTATAGTACAGCAAAGCGTCGTTGCCGTTCAGGTCCACATAGGGGTAGATCGGCGTCGTGGTCGATGTGGTCACATTGCTGCACTGGGGAGCGTATGACTCATCGGTGTTTACTTCACCATCGGTGATGACCAGTTTGGCAATGGTAGTTCCACTGGTATTGGTAGTGATGTAGAGTTCACCATCGGTCATCATGTCGCCCTTGGCGGTACCCAGCACATCACAACGGCCCAGACTGCCGCATTCTTCAGGAATCGTGTAAACCTTTGAGTCGCGTGTTTCGGGGTTCACTACCGTGATGGATGCTCCAGTATTCCAGTTGCCCGGGAAAGCGACATTGCTGTAGATGATATTGCCAGCCTCGTCGCGGGTGATGGTCATGTTGGGACTGCCTGTCATAGTACCGATCCGGCCGGTCTCGTCATAGATGTAAATGGTGGATTCTACCCTGTCGTTGATGTAGAACTTGCCGTTCATGCCCAAGCCCTGTCGGCAGTTGGCCGGCGTGATGCTTGAGAGGTCGGTGTATGACCACACTTTCTCGATTTTGTAGTTCTCGGCCTGAAGGCCAAGAGCCAATGCTGCCATAGCAGCCAGTAATAGTAATTTCTTCATAAGCCCGTAATGTTTTAATGTTAATATATGCGGTTAAACAGTTGCGTTGGTACTCATCCAGTAACATATAAATGATGCCTGAACAATCGATTGCAAATATAGGAATTTCATGACAAATTATCAATCAATTAATGTTTATTATCACATTTTTGTTGTTTTTTACGCATTTTGGTAGTGAGTCGCCGATATTTGTGGGTTACTGCCGGGTTGATGGAACATGATGTTGAAAAAATAATGCTTTTGTGCTTTGCAAGCCCGCAAAAAACACCTACCTTTGCAGCAGATAAGATAAATGTTTTATCCAAACAGTATTTTTTAAAGCATTATGGTAAATTACAAGGATTTAGGTCTCGTGAACACTCGCGAGATGTTTGCTAAGGCAGTCGATGGCGGCTATGCCATCCCCGCATTCAACTTCAACAACATGGAGCAGTTACAGGCTATCATCAAGGCTTGCGCCGAGACGAAGTCGCCTGT
>ONYP01000133.1 GCA_900322135.1 uncultured Prevotellaceae bacterium | reverse complement strand
CGAGTACGTCGGCCACCTGCAGGGCGTTGGAGAGATAAGCCTGGTAAGGTTTATCTCTCAACGGCTGCAAAAAATCCGATATGTCGGCGGTGCGTTTCACAGAATTGTACTACTTTTGTGGCGCGGGATGAGTGAGGGAGGTAATGCCCCCGCATACTGCCCCTAAAACGGATGGCCCGAAAAGGCTGTCCGTTTACTTCTTTAGAGGATTCCCAATTCCTTGAGTTCATTGGTCAGCTTGTCGGCCGGGTTGATGACCTTGGCATAGTTGGCGAGGATCTGAGCCTTCAGTTCCTCACTGGGATTCTTGCGATAGCGTCCCTTGGCAAGGTTGATCAAACGGACGGCCTTCTTGCTCTCCTCACGAACATCGGCGGAGAGTCGCTGCTCGCCGTCCATGCCGGTGTAGTGGTCGTACTGCTCCCAGTTGGAGTGCAGCCGTTTATCAAGGGCGATGAGTTCCTTGAGGAACGGGTAGCGCTCACTGTCGGGGCAGGTGGCGTTCTCCAGGGAGAGCGTACGAAGCTTCAGGTGCAGCTCACGCATCTTCTGGACGATGCCAAGGTTCTCCACATAAAGGGCCTGGATCTCATCGGGCAGCTGGTCGTGGTCAGCACGCTTGCCCGCTTTGAACTCATTGGCAGGTTGCTGCTGCTTGACTTCAAGGTTGCGGTTGACCACAATCTTGTCAACCTCCGCCTGCATCGCCTCGACCTGCTCATGGGTGACCTGGTTGAGGCGGAACGACAGGCGCTTCTTCAGCTGGTACTCGATGAACTCGGCCCTGCGTTTCGGATTAACCATGAGGTTGCGGTACATGATTTGATTGCCCGTAAGCTGGAGCAACAGGAGTGCGCCCTCAGCGTAATCTCGTTGCTCAGCGTCCTGGGCAAGCCAGTTCTGCACCTTCTCTGTAAACTTCTGGTTCATAATTATTTAGATTCAAAGTTTATTGTTCACATTGGTCACATAAAAACAATTTTTATTGTGGGCATTGAGCAAACGCTTCATCGCCGCCAATGTCTGCCCGGTTGTCACAAAGTCATCGTAAACTATGACGTTGGGCTCTTTGGGCAGCACATTCAGCTCAAAAACCGCGTTCACTCGTTGCTTGGTGTGGCAAAATGCCACATCTTCGTAGAACGGAATCTCCAGCATCTGGCCCAGTCTCTCACTGATGAGCGTGGCGAAGTTCTTGACTTTATGCCTTCTCTTGGGCGAGGTGCAGATGCACCAGGAGCCCAAGTGGAGGTTATAGCCCAGCATCTCCTTGATCACTGGGCAGATGTTGTCGGCAAAAAACGCCACCATGTCAGGGTCGCCCTTGATGTCGATGAGCGTCCGTCCGTAGACGGTCTTTTGCCAGATGGAGATGAAGTTGATGTCCGAGCGGCGGGTCAGGCGCAGTCTGTAGGAGAAGTCACACCGCGCTTCGGTTGACTTGTCCCACGACTTGCGTTTCTGCACCTCAAACAAATCCTTTTGTCCGGGGTGTGTCTCGACGCTCGGCAACGATACATCGAGAGAACCCGGGTCGGCTGTCGGGAAGGTGATGTCGTTCATCAGTCCTCCCAAGTCGACCGAAGTTCTCCCGGTGTCATTGCTATCGTCATCCATTACGGATTACCTTGCGGCGTAAGCATTAGGATCATCGTCACCGCCTCCATCATCGTCGCCTTCAGAACTTTTTGCAGGCGCAGGGTTGAGATTGTTGGACGGATTCAGGGTGTTGCTGCCGTCATCAAGTCCATTGTCCTTACCGCTGGTGCCGCCATCATGGGGGTTCCACGGGATGATGGTTCCGCCACCGCCACCATCATCCTTCTCGTTGATGATGCCGTCCTCGGTGACAATCTCACCGTCGTAGAACGGAGCGGGGCACTCGTCGGTGGCCTCCACGTTGAGGGTGGTGCTGGTCGTGCCGGTGGCACCCTGGCCCAGATCCTGGGCAACGGTGGACTTCACCTGCCACTTCTCGCTGCCGACGACACGGAACTTGCCGCGGACGGTCTCAACGAGATAGACGCAGTCGTTGTTGTTGACGTAGGCGGACAGGGCCGATGCCTCCACACCCACACTGGGGTGGACGGCCACAAGCTTGTTGAGCTGCGTCTGGCTGGGGAACTCGCCCTGCGGGTCGCTGGTCAACTGCGACTTGTCAGTCAGGATGTCGATGAACTTCCAGGTGGCGTCGGCCGCGAGCACGAAGCTGCCCGAGTAGGCCGCGCTGGTAAGACGACCGAGCGCGTCGTAGGTAAGCGTGGGCCACGACACGATCTGGTCCTTGCTGATGTAGTAGATGCGACGCTTGATGCCGGGGAGCTCGGGAGTTCCCTGGCACCAGGCGAGCGACTGTTGGATGGTTGAACAAACGGTTGCCATTTTGTTAGTCGTTGTTGAGGGTTAAACATGATTGCCGGTCATCAGGCTGCCAGCTCGATGACTTTCATGCGGCGGTAGTCGATGGACTCGAACTGCACGCCGAAGAACATGGTGGCGATGTACGAGAGGATGAAGGGCTCGTACTCCTTCACTAGGATGGACTCCACGTCGCTCATCTGGTCGTAGCCCACGAGCATGTTGCTCTTGGCGGTGACATGGATGAACTTGCTGTCCATCTTGTTGTAGAGGGGAACGATGGTCAGGCGGCCGTTGCTGCCTTCCACCGTGGTCTGGTCGTACTTGTTGTTGTACACGATGCCGCCGTGCGTGAGCAGGTAGGCCTCGTTGTACTTGTCGGCGAAGTCCTGCGAGCAGTACATGATCAGATCCTGGGCCCTCAGTCTCGGGTCGAGCGAGAACAGGATTTCCTTGGCGAT
>ONYP01000134.1 GCA_900322135.1 uncultured Prevotellaceae bacterium | reverse complement strand
GCTCGTTGAGCAGCGGCAACATCAGGATGTCATCGCTGCCGGCCTTGCGGAAGTACACAAACTGGATGTTGGCGGCCATGGGGAAAAACTTGTAGGTCTGCCAGTATTTATCCAGCGTCTCGAGGTCGGTCGTGTGGTAGTCGGCGCCGTTCAGGCCCATCAGGCAGCACAGCGGCAGCACCACACTCTCGTGGCCGAAGCGCAGCGACGCTCCGGGTGCGGGGTCGTCGTCGGTAGTGGCCTTGTCAGCATCCTCGATGAAGTTGCGCAGCAGGTTGGCCTCCATATAGTCGACGCGGCACTGTGTCAACGGTGTTTCTCCTGACCTGATGTACCAGAAGGCATTGTTATAGCGCCACACGCTGTAGATGTCCTCGGCACTGAACAGGTCATACAGGTCCACATTCTCGAACTGGTGATGGCTTTGCATGTTGCCCACCACCTCAAACAGGTTGATCATCATCGTGCGGGCTTCGCCCTCGTCGATGTTGGCTTTCACCCAGCGCTGGTCGCTGAACAGTTTCTTCAACAGTCCCTTGGGATTGACCCATTTGTCGCGACACTGGTCGATGGTCTCCTGCATCGAGGCGCGCAGCGTCCTTGCCACGCTGTCGCTGTAGTTCATGTAGTACATCGTCGCCTGGCTGGCGTCGGTGGTGATTTTCAAGCGCGGGTTGAGCGATGCCAGCACATCCACCTCGTTCTGCATCGACAGGATGCAACGGATGACGACCGTCGAGCGTGCCACGACGGGGGCACCGTCCTTGAAGACTTGCGGGAAATTCTGGTACATGCGGCGTGCGATGCCTTGGTGTTGCTCGTGGCCGATGTCGCTCAGTTCGCCCAAACGGCCCTTGCTGGCATCGTGCACCTCGCGCAGGATGGCCAGCACCTCGGCACCACGGCGGGTGAGTTTGCCGTCACGCTCGCCCATCTCCAGCATGTTGATGGGACGGGTGTAGGATTTCTCGTTGATGAGCCAGCGGCTGCCGTGGCGGCCGTAGTGGTTGATGAAGAACGGCTCGTAGCCCGCAGGGGGCGCGGTGATGGCTGGGAAGCCGCTGGTGGGATAGGCCTGGTAGTTGTTGGCGCTCAACTTGGGGTTGGCCTTGAAGTCCTCGCGCACGCCTGCCATGAGGGTGAACCCCACAAGCAGGGCGAGGAGAACAGAGGTGTAAAAGCGTTTCATGTTCATATCTTCATATTAAGGTTGTTTCTTGAGGTGGTAAGTATAAAGTGTTCCTTGCTTGTCGGTCTTGGCAAATGTGATTTCGCGGGAGGAAGTCCTTGTCACCGTGAAGAGGTTCTCGGCTTCCAGTCCCGGCATCTCAATGTAATAGACCGTTGGGTCGGGGAATGTAACAACCATCCCGTCGCCGTCCTCGCTCTCATCCCAACTGCCGAAACTCTCGACCAATTGCTCGTGGCCATAGACCTGCGAGACCCTGAAGACCTTGCTCTGGAACTGGAAGAAGTAGTCACCAACAACATTGACGGGCGTGCCGCCGGCCGTGATTTGCTCGACATGCCAGGTGCCGAACCAGATGCCGATGTCGCCGTGATTGCGCGTGCAGGCTCCCAAGGTCAACAGCATAGCGAGCGATGCGATGATATATAATAATGTCTTTTTCATCGTTTCTTGAAATTAAAGAAGCCGTTATAGTAGATGCCTAACTGGACGCCCCAGTTGTTGCCGTATAACTTGCCGTGGTCAACAGCCACCGTGGCATTTATCGTCAAGCGATCAACAACATTCCAGCACGGGAACCAGTCGGGGGTATAATAGACCCGCAGGGCCATCGAGAAATCGTCGACGCTGCCCGCACGCGGGATAATGGGGGTGCCCCACGCTTTGCGGTAAGAGCCCTTGAGGCGGTAAAACCATTCATGGGAGAAGAAGCCCTCGATAGCGGCATGGAAACCGCGCATCACATTGTCGCGGTAGCGCATATAGCCGTCCTGGTTGTAGAGCGGCGACTTGACAAAGGGCGAGCCGATGGACATGCCGCGGCTCTGGTAGCCGTTGTAGATGTAGTTGTTGTAGTAGTCGTCGGCGCCCGATGAATGGCTGATGATGGGCGTGCCGGGATGGTCGTTGGGCGTCCAGTGGATGGGGCCGCTCTGGTTGGTGAAGTCGATGTATTCGATGACAGCGCCTGAAATCAACGGAAGTCCGCTCGTATTGCGGTATTCCAGTCCCCACAGACCGTCAAAGCCGTTCATCTTGCCGATGCCCGAGCCGTCTTCCCACAGCCACTGGGTGTAGGCGCGCAGCATTTTGTCGGTATCCTTGATTTTGTGTTCCAGCGCGATGTCCCAGGTGCCCAGGTGGCTGCCCTCGACAAACGAGTCGCCCGCGCTGTTGCCGCCGCTGCCGGCGATAAAGGTGCGCCAGAAGGCCTTGGCATCGGCATCCATCTTGATGGTGCGCGTCACCTGGCCGTCCTCATAGTACTTGGCAGTGCCGCCAAACTGGCATGCCGACTGGGCGCCGATGGTGAACACGAAGGGCTGGTCGGGCTTGGTGCGCAGGTGCAGGCTCTTGTAATGCAGCCACGAGTCCGTTGTGATGAAATGGTTGTAGTAGTTGTAGTGGTTCTCCAGCCACTTGTCGTCCAACTCACGGAAGTAGCCGAACTCGCCCTTGATTTGCACCCAACCCCGGGTAAACGGAATGTCCTGGAAGTCGATGAAACCGGCACGCAGGCCTACAGGCGGACGCGAATTGTTGCTCCACACGAGGTCACCGCT
>ONYP01000135.1 GCA_900322135.1 uncultured Prevotellaceae bacterium | reverse complement strand
TGTATCGTCCTGAAATAGTTTGACAAAAATGTCAGATAAAATCAGGACTAAAATGAGAACAGTAAAACGAAGAACGGATTATGAGATTTTGGAGATACTCAAGGAGTATTGTGAGACCGAAATCAGTGGAAAAGAGCTGCAGAGAAAATATTATCTGAGCAGCAGTAGCCAATTGTCGTATTGGTTTCGTAAATTTGTGGACCCGAAAATCAGAAAATCAATTCACATGAAGGGTCGCAAACTAGATGCCAGCCAGCTCAGCATGAGCGATGAGTCCCTGGAGCAGGAGAACGAGCGCCTGCGCAAGGAACTTGAACGGGAGCGCTTGCGGTCGGAGGCCCTGAACATCATGATAGACATTGCCGAGAAAGAGCTGGGCATATCGATCAGAAAAAAATCAGGAGCCAAGCAGTGAGTCGCCTCCGCCAGAGCCATCCGCATGAAAGCGTAGATGGCCTGTGCGGTCTGTTTGGCTATACAAGGCAGACCTACCATTATCATCTGAATAAGGCCAGTGAGCGCAAGTTGCAGGAAGACGTGGTTCTCAGCCTGGTGCATGACATACGATCCCGCCATCCGCGCATAGGGACGCGCAAACTCAAGATCATGCTTGAGCGAGACCACGGTGTCGATGTGGGACGTGACAGGCTGTTCGAGATGCTCGACCGCAACGGTCTGCTGTTGCGTCGCCGCATCCGCCATAGGCGAACGACCTTCTCGGGGCATGGCCTGAGAACATATCCCGACTGCGTCAAGGAACTCGTGGTGAGCCGTCCCGATGAGGTCTGGGTGACAGACATCACCTACCTTTTCGTGGAGGGCAGGAGTTACTACGTGTTCCTGATGACCGACCTCTATTCAAGGTTCGTTGTGGGGTGGACCGTCAGTGACAACATGCGTGCAGATAATGCCCTGGAAGTGCTCAGACAGGCGTTCAACAACAGGAATCCCGACTATCGGCACTTGCCTGTCATACACCACTCGGACAGGGGCAGCCAGTACTGCTCATACAGGTATGTCTCGCTGCTGGACAAGCATGGAAGCATCATCTCCATGACCGAGACAGGGGACCCGAGGGACAATCCCGTGGCCGAAAGAATCAACGGCATCATCAAGAACGAGTACCTGTATCCTCTGCAGGTCAGAGCTGCTGGTCTCAAGCACAGGGTCTATCAGGCCATCAGAAGCTACAACTGCGAAAGACCGCACTTGAGCCTGGGCGGCTTCACTCCCGAACACGTCTATCGTACAGGATGCCCGGTCAACAGATTGTGGAAAAATTACTATCCACATTACCAGGATGTCAATGCTTTTGACTAACTTTGCCACGCACCAACAATGGCGGCGACGCTTTAGACCGTCAAAAAAAGCCTGTGGGGGCATCGAGCCCCCAACAGACTTTAGCACCAACAATGACGGCTCAGCATTACCCGTCTTGATAGGAAAATAAAGAACAATCTGTCAAAAAATTTTAGGACGAGTCACTCTCGTGGATTTAATAACAGGAATCACCCCCCCCGGATGGCCCGCTAGAGTCAATAAAACAACTGAATATTCTGATAAGTCTGAAAATCAGCACCTTCAGAATATTCAGTTGTCATTGACAAGTTGTACAAGTTGTCCGAGTTGTCTTTAAAATACGTATTGCCCCGGATGGCCTTGTCTTCCTTTGATCGTTGTTGTCGTTATTGTTGGGTCTTGAAGTCGCCCAGGGTGATGTTGCCGTCCTCGCCGAGGGTGACCGTGGCGGTGATGGTGGGCATGTCATCATACTGCAACACCTTGCCTACCACGAAGTTAATGCCCGGGGTCACCTGGACCGTCAGCGGGCCCTCGATGCCGTAGGCAATCTGCTCCCCGATGTAGATGGCGTCGTCCATAAAGCCGCCCATGTCCTCCATCTTGTTGGTTGCCTTGGCCAGTTCCTTGCCATCGGCATAGAAGGTGATCTCCTGACCGTCGATGCTGTAGGTCAGCGCTTTGCACAAGGCCTGTTGCATCTCGTAGGGGTCGATAGATTTCACGATGCTCGCATAGCCGTCGTCGCCGAAGCGCAGCAGGTAGGGACGCTCGACATTCACGCCGGTGCCCTCGGTATCGCTGCCGATGATCCACAGGTCGCCCGTGGCGGCGTCATAGCGTGCTCGCGGCATGCGGCCGTGGCGCAGTTGGGGCAGGGCTGTCTTCACGTCACCCTTGCCGATGACCATGCCGTAGCCCTCGCTCGACACCGTGTCGCCGCAGTTGAGCAGGCTCCACACGGCCACGCCCGTGTTCTTGTCCTCCATCACCGTCTCGTAGCGCTCGTCGATGGTGACCTGTTTCATCACGTCCATCACCGCTTGGGGTGCTTGGGCAAGAGCGACAGCCTCTTCCATTGTTCCGTTCACAGGGCGCTGGGCATTGCCCTTGCAACCCGTCATCATGCCGCACAGCATTATGATTGCTGCGACTTTAATCAGATTTTTTTTGTTCATGGTTAACTAATTTATTGTTGTAAACGTGATTGTTGACTCTTTATTGTTTTCGGGTGATGCTGTAGCGGTTGGCGAGGAAGACGAGGGTGTAGAGGGCACCCAGGACGACGGTGATGATTGAGGCTTCGGGACCAAAGGCGCCGCCCGTGATGATGTCAGGGCCGTTGACGCTGGTGGCGAGCATGCCGTCGCCGATGTTGATGCCTGAGACGGCCAGGCCGAAGACGTTGCCCTGCACATAGTTCCA
>ONYP01000136.1 GCA_900322135.1 uncultured Prevotellaceae bacterium | reverse complement strand
AACGCAACATCAACAACCATAGCGGCATGAGCCGCAAGAATCGGGAACGCCTCATCAATGGGTTTTTCTTGGCATTGGGCAACAATCCGCAATAGAAAAAGGGCGGATCCGATCCGCCCAGTCTCTTGCGTCTTGCGCCGCAGCCCTATTCCTGGCATGGTTGCTCCCCAGCAGAGCCATATTACGCTTCAGGCTGCACGGCAAAGATAGCAACTCTTACCCGTTATGCAAAACCCGGTGCGAAAATTCATCCTGCAAATTGAACCTTAGAACCACTATGTGTGATTTTCATCCTGCAAAATGAACCTTATGCCAAATTTTGCGTCTCTACAGTGCTGATGAAGTGAGTATCAATACTTTACTTTCGTTGAACTCGTGTATTTTTAGGAGGATGTGACTACAGTGTGCAATTAATGAGTTTATTGGGCGGTGAACTAGGATGGATTGTTACTTGAACCAGATGATTTTGTCGTTGGGGAAGGGTGGGATTTCTTCTCCGGGGAAGAGTTGCTGTAACTGGTCATGAGCGTATTCAAAGGCCACCTTGCGGCCTGCATCCATCAGTTTGCTGCCTTCGGGTGTGAGCAGGAACTCGCGCATGGCCTTGTTGTGGCCCAAGTCATCGTTGAACATCTTGGAAGCTTCAGACCTGAGTCTGCTCTCGAGATGTTTTTTCAGGGATTCGGTAATTAGCCGTTCAAAGAGATCCCGTTGCCCCCTGTCATGATACTCCTTAAGGGATTCTTCATAGTTTTTCACATCAAGCAAACCCACGCTGGCGGCTTTAGCTAGGAACATTTGCCGCAGGCTGGGAGACAACTTGATTGATTCCTCTTGTTGGGCTGGCTGGCTAGGCTGATTGACTGATTGGCTGGGTTGGTTAGGTTGTGCTGACTGGTTGATCTGAGCGAGCTCGACTGGCTGGACAGATTGGGCGGGCTCGACTGACTGGACGGGTGTTTCGGTAGGGTTTACAAGGGCTGTGGTGTCAGTGATAGCTGGTGGGGCAGGGGTTTCTTGCTGTTTGGGGAGGGAGTATCTGACGATTATGGCTATTGTCGTGACAATCATGATTGTGGCAAGGATGGATGCGGCAATAATGAGGATTTTCGCGACAGGTTTGCGGCTGAGCGCTTCCAGCACTTTGCTGGCTGTAGCAGGCCGTTGATCGCGGTCGGCTGCACAGCACCATTGTGCGATGGCGGCTAATTGCCGATTGCTTTTGGGCAAGTGCTTGTTCATCAGGTTGATGATGATGCCCAATGAATAGATGTCGGCACGGGAGTCCCCTGTCGCGCCAGCCAATAGTTCGGGGGCAGTATAGGCGCGGGTGCCGGCTGGACCCTTGAAGATGGCATGACTGGCGGTGTCGCTCACGCCGAAGTCGATGACCTTGACCCGGCCACCGTCGGCAGTGATGAGGATGTTGCTGGGCTTGAGGTCGCGGTGCACGATTTGGCGGGCATGGATATAGTTGAGCACCTCGCACAATTGTGCAGTGATGTGGCGTGCTTTGGCGGCAGTGAAGTCGGGGCCTTGCATGAACTTGTCGAGCGTGATGCCGTCGACCCACTCCTCGATGATGCACTCTCCCAGGGGCTCCACCCGCTCCATGCCCACAGTGGCAGCAATGCCGGGATGGTTCAAGTGATAACCGATGTCAAACTCCTTGCGCAGCATGGCTTGGCAGGCGGGCGTGTCGCGGTACTCGGCTTTCAAGGCCTTGAGCACATGCCACTTGCCGTGCCTGCGGGCGCGGAACAGGTCGCAATAACCATGCCGGTGCCCTCCCAGCACAGTGATGTCGATGAAGGCATTGCCCTCATCGGTCGTTGATATCTCATCTTGCCATCCCGAGTCGGTTGTCATGGTCGCATTACAGTAGTTTTAACCCAATGCAAAGATACACATTTTTTCCGATTCAAAAAATATGATTACCTTTGCAGTCAAATTATTGAAAATACAAGAAATCAGAATATGGATAAGAAGATTGTTTTAAGCGGAATCCGCCCCACGGGACAGTTGCACCTGGGCAACTACCTGGGCGCGTTGAGTAACTTTGTGAAGATGCAGAACGAGGGCAAGTATGACAGTTACTACTTCATTGCCGACCTGCATGCACTCACGACCAACCCCGACCCCAAGGAACTGCACACCAATGTGCGCCACATCCTGGCTGAATACTTGGCTGCCGGTCTCGATCCCGAGAAGTCGACCATCTTTGTGCAGAGCGATGTGCCCGAGGTGAGCGAGATGTACCTGCTGCTGAATATGCATGTGGGCATCGGTGAACTGATGCGCACCGCCGCCTTCAAGGACAAGGCCCGCAAGGCCCTCGGCATCACGGCGCCCACCCAGGGCGATGACGACGAGGATGTAGCCAAGGAAATCATCGGTGCCAGCACCAACAAGCGCGTGAACGCTGGTCTGCTGACCTATCCCACACTCATGGCAGTGGATATCCTCATCCAGCGTGCCGACTTCGTGCCCGTTGGCAAGGACCAGGAGCAGCACCTGGAGCTGACACGCCGCTTTGCCCGCCGTTTCAACTCGTTCTACAAGGTCGACTATTTCAACGAGCCGCAGAACTTCAACTTCGGCAGCGCGCCCGTCAAGGTGCCCGGCCTGGACGGCAGCGGCAAG
>ONYP01000137.1 GCA_900322135.1 uncultured Prevotellaceae bacterium | reverse complement strand
GCGCTTGAAATCCTTAGCAAGTTCGAGTAAATACTGAATCTCTTCGGTAGAGAAATCGAGCAACTTCAGGAAACTTCTTCCAGATAAACTTCTTGGCATTGTAGTAAAGTGTTTTGTTAAAGATTAATATATTAATTGTATTAAAAAAAGATTCTAAAAAATGACTGGACGAGCTGGACAGACTGGATGCGCTGGATAGAAAAACTCCTAACTGAATCCATCAGTCGCGCCACAGCGGCATGCTCATGCAGCGGGGTCCTCCACGGCCGCGAGAGAGCTCGCTGCTGGGAATCTCGAGCACGGTGATGCCCTCGTCGCGCAGGATGGCGTTGGTCACATTGTTGCGCTCATAGACGATGACCTTGCCCGGGGCGATGCACAGCGTGTTGCTGCCATCGTTCCATTGCTCGCGTTCGGCGGTGATGAGGTCGCCGCCACCGCACTTGATGAGCGTGACATGCTCCAGTCCCAGCGACTCGGCCAGGATTTCCTCGAGCGTCTCTTCCTTGCGTTCCAACTTGATGTCTTCGCCCTCGCCGCGTGTGAGTTTGAACACCTCAAGCGGCCCCAGGATGCCGGGGTGGACGGTGAACTTGTCGTGGTCAATCTGGGTGAACACGGTGTCGAGGTGCATAAAGGCACGCGTTTCAGGAATATGTATGGCGAGCACGGTGTCGATGGCCGAATTGCCGTTCTTGAAGATGTTCTTGGCAATCAGTTCGATGCCGTCGGGCTCGGTGCGCTGGCTGATGCCGATGGCAAGCGTGTGCTCGTTCAGGTTCAGGATGTCTCCTCCCTCGATGCGATAGGGCAGGTTGCGGTCGTAGTAGTGCTCCACCTCCTTGAAGTCGGGGTGGTACCTGAAGATGTAGTCGCCATAGATGGTCTCGCGGCAACGGGTCACCGAGAACATGCGGTTGATGCTCACGCCCGTGCCGATGCAGGCGAACGGGTCACGCGTGAAGTACAGGTTGGGCATCGGCTTGACGACAAAGCGGCTGTCGCCGCGCACCTGGTCCACCAGCGAATTCTCCACCTCGCGCGGGTCGCGTGGCAGGTCCTGCAGGTAGATGCCCTCCATCGTCTTCAGCACCAGTTCCTTGCTCGAGGTGATGCCGTTCAGGTAGTTATAGATGATGTCGTGGTATTTCGTTGCACAGATTCCGGCCTCCTCGATGAACTGGCGCAGGAACTGCTCCCTGATGTCGGGATTCAGGTCCAGCACCTCGGCCATCAAGTCCTCCAGGTAAACCACCTCAACGCCATTGTCACGCAACACCTGCGAGAAGGCGTCGTGCTCCTCCTCGGCTACTTTCAGATAGGGAATATCGTCAAACAGCAGTTCTTCCAGTGTGTTGGGTGTCAGGTTGAGCAGTTCACGACCAGGACGGTGCAACAAAACCTTCTTCAAAGGCTTTATCTCACTAGTAACATGAATACCTCTCATGACTTGGAAATTATTGCGTTCTTGTTTATGTTATGGATTTTCAAATTCGGTTGCAAAGGCAGCGCAAGCCAGATACACAAGCAAACTTGTCTGCATTATGCCGCGGCGCGGCCTGCCTTCGCCAATTTTGGGGCAAAGGTAAGCAAATTCCCTCAACCTGACATCATTTTTCACATCTTTTTATTAACACGGGTGATTGGCGACATGGCCCTTAGCAGAGCCAGCCTTTTTTACTGGCTGAATTCAATAGGGTGCAGATGTTAAAATCGTGTGTTAAAAATGGGTCTTTTTCTTGCATCTATCGTCGGGAGTGTGTATCTTTGCCGTGTCGTTAAGACGAAACGCTCATTGAAAAACTGTCCACATCAAAGTAGATCGGGATACTCTTCAAATTTTTTATGAAATGCCGAGTAAAGCGCTGTCCGTAATGGCGGGCCTCGACCGCAAGGTGCTTAACAGCCGGAGGATTACAAAGCGGGTGGCGCCCTCAAATCCTGTATTTATCGGAGTTTCATCACATCCTTTGGTGTGGCTTCTCATAGGGGACTGAATGCTCACGACACGGCACTCGGTCCCCTTTTTCTTTTAAAAAAAAGTGTGCTGTTTGGTCGTTTGCGGGAAATAGTGTACATTTGCAGCGTAAAAACCAAAAACAAGACAAGACAATGAAGGCATATTTATATAAAGAAGAGTCCGAGCCCATCGAGCCCATCGATGAGCACAAACTGGCCATCGCCGACCAGAAGCCCGAGAAGGCCGATGTCCCCAAGCTGTCGCTCTATGTGGTCAAGTACAAGCCCCTGTTGGCCGCCACATTCATCGCGCTGGTGATTTTCATTATCTGGGCACTTGCAACCTGGTTGCTGAACTAATTTTTGTGACTTCATCTAAATGGCTGGCATTGTGTTTGCACCGCTAAAACGAAAAAATGGTCCCTTAGCTCAATTGAATAGAGCGTTTGACTACGGATCAAAAGGTTACAGGTTTGAATCCTGTAGGGATCACAGCAAGAACCGCTAGATGGTTGTTTATCAACTGTTTGGCGGTTCTTCTTTTTGCACATTGAAAAATTAAGGCTCAGCCGAGGGTGGCACAATGCATCCTCGGCTGAACTCGGTATTGAAGCTATTGCTGTATATGATTCAGTTTACAGGCGGTTGCGCTCATTTTGGGCTTTCGCCATTCAATTTATTATTTTGGAGCCACAATCTCGTTATAGTATTGTGAGCCGTTTTTAATAACATTGAAGTTATTGCTCTTTCCACCTGAGAATTTCCATCTAGCAGAGATGCCGATACTCTGGACTGGTGTGGTGTAGTTATACGTTACTGTTATGCCATTGGTTTGTCTGTCAACCCTGCGACGGTCTCCAAGGGCGGTGAAAGACAGGGTCAACTGCAACTTGTCCTGGCACAGGGATTTGTAAATCTCGCCCCAGAGTTCCCAGACGGTGTGGTATGTCCAGTCATAACTTGTGAATGTTGGTTCGCAAAAGAAGTTTAGCATACCACCCCAACCATGTTGAAATCTAAAGTTGTTATTCATCATATAAAATGGGCGAAGCCTTGTCTTGCCATAATATACATCACCTAAAGTCACATTTTCGCACTCAATCCACAGGCGTCCTGACAACTTCATAGTCCATGGTTTTATGGGATTCCAATTGACCTCAGCGGTC
>ONYP01000140.1 GCA_900322135.1 uncultured Prevotellaceae bacterium | reverse complement strand
GCGGACCGGAAGCGATGAACAACTGCTGAGGGAATGGACAAAGGTGCTTGCCAGTGATGAGTTTGGCGGAAGAAAGCCCATGACACCCTATGAGGACAAAACGGTGGACTATCTTGCCAGGCAGTTGGAGGTAATGGGCTTGGAGCCTGCTTTCGACGGCAGTTGGTTCCAGCCCTTTGAAATGATTGCTGTAACAGCCAAGCCCGTGGGCGGCAGGCTCACGGTGAGCGGGAAGAAGAAATCAACGCTCCGCTATCCCGACGATTTGATTATCTGGACGACTCGCGCCACCAAGAAGGTTGATCTGAAGAAAGCGGAGTATGTATTCTGCGGTTTTGGCATCAATGCGCCCGAATACGGCTGGAACGACTACGAGGGCATCGATGTGAAAGGCAAGATCGTGGTTGTGATGGTCAACGACCCCGGCTTTTATGACGCTCAACTATTCAGGGGACACAATATGACCTACTATGGCCGTTGGTTATATAAGTTTGAAGAGGCACAGCACCAGGGCGCTGCCGGTTGTCTGGTGCTCCACCATACCGAAGCCGCCAGTTACGGATGGCATGTCTGTGTGAATGGCCACCTGAGTGACAATCTCGCCATCTATAATCCTGATACGCGCAATGCCGACGAATTGGCCGTCAGGGGGTGGCTGCACGAGGACGGTTGCAAGAAACTGTTTCTTGCGGCCGGCATGGATATGGACAAGGCGCTGGCTGCTGCCAAGAAGCCGGGCTTCAAGAGTTTTCCCCTGAATGTGAGAGGTGATGTGAAGATGGATGTGACTTACGACATTCAGCAGACGCGCAATGTGGGCGGTATCATTCGTGGAAGCGATCAGAATGGTGAGGCCGTCGTGTTCTGTGCCCACTGGGACCACCTGGGCATCGGGAAAGCCGATGAGCACGGCGACACGATATACAACGGTGCTGCCGACAATGCATCGGGCATGGCCGGGGCGTTGCTCGTCGCCAAGAAGTTCAAGGAGATGCCCCAGCCGCATCGGGACCTGCTGTTCATCTTCCCCTCGTCGGAGGAGAGCGGACTTTTCGGTTCGGCATATTACTGTGACCACCCTGCCGTACCGATGGCGAAGACTGTGGCCTGCCTTAATTTTGAGAGCATCGGTCCTGCCGAACTCACACGCGATGTCGTGATTCTGGGTGGTGGGGAAAGCGACCTGGACAATTATTATGTGGCTGCCGCCGCTGCCCAGGGCAGGTATATCTACTTCGACGACGACAACTCCGACGGCTGGTTTTACCGTTCCGACCACTATAATTTCGTGAAAAAGGGCGTGCGTGCCGTGGTGTTGGAGAACGGCCTCCATCCTGTGGATGTGAGCAAGCCCAATAAATACCCCATGCCGGTGTGGTATCACAAGCCCTGTGACGAGTATCATGAGGACTGGGACCTTAGTGGCACATTGTCCAATGTAAACCTGATCTTCAGCATAGGCCTGTCCTTGTCAAACAATTCCCGATAAGGCATTTTGCGCTCTGATTGAAGGCAATATCTGTATCTTTGACTTTAATTGGCTTCGATGTATCTTATCTCTCGTTCCCGCCATTATTGCATAGAGCTACCGGCTGGGAGTAAAGAGGGCGGGGTCACCGATTTGTTAAAGTCATGTTAAAATTGTCATTTTCTCTTGACTCGTCCCTAAGGGCACACATTAACTTTGCTTTCACTTAGCAATTGCTTCATAACATCGCGTGAAATGAGTAAGAAAACAAGGTTAAAAATCGGAGAATTCTCCCAGTTGATGCAAGTCACAGTAAAAACTTTGCGTCATTATGAGCAGAAGGGTCTGCTGTTGCCTGACGAGGTGGACGAGTGGACAGGCTACCGCTACTACAGCATCGACCAGATGCAGAAGTTGCAAGCCATCCGCGACCTGCAGCGCCTTGGATTCTCGCTGGATGAAATCAAGGACTTGTTCGAGGACAACTCGCATATCCCAAGCATCCGGCAACTGACCGAGAAAATCAAGGAAACGGAAGCGCTGCTGAAGCAGCTGATAACCCGCCGCAACCGACTGCTCGACTGGAGGAACACTCGCAAAGAGATGAAGACAATGGAAAAATTCAGCATTCAGGTGTGTAGAGATAATCGCTCCCGAGATGCAGCGTCTCGGCTGCAAGTGCCCACCGCCGGGCTACTGCTTTACTGTTGAACATGACATGGAGTACAAGCCGACGGACGTGGACATTGAGTATTGCGAACAGGTAGAGGAAATGGGAGAGGACAGTGCCATCATCCAGTTCAAGCGTCTGCCCGCAGTGCCCAAGGCTCTCTGCATGAAGCACGTCGGCCCGTATGAAAGATTCTACGAATCATACATAGAGGTTTTCCGTTACATCGAGGAGCATGGTTACAAGCCTGTTGGTCAGTTCCGCACCTGCTACGTTGATGGAGTCTGGAACCAGGAGGACCCCGAGAAATGGCTTTCAATCGTTCAGATACCGATAGAATAGCCGTTTATCTTAACCGCCCCCTAGGCCACCAATGAATATTTAACCCATGTAAAAGACAAAAGCCGGGCGTTCCTCATTAAAGGAGCGCCCGGCGTGGTTTCGAATCCGTTTGCAAGGGAGCCTTACCAGTTGAGGGGCTCTTGCAGGATGATGCCGTCGGTCATGGGGCTGTCGGCCTCGGTGAACGGGGTGGCCTTGTACTGGATGCAGAGCATCGTCAGGTCCTCGTTGCCCGTGTTCTTCAACGCGCGTTTGCCGTTGGGCGACACGCGTATCACGCTACCCTCGCTGACGGGGAAAATCTCACCGTCGAC
>ONYP01000143.1 GCA_900322135.1 uncultured Prevotellaceae bacterium | reverse complement strand
GTTAAGCCTCACCACGCCGATGGTACTGCGAAAGTGGGAGAGTAGGTAACCGCCCCCTAAGAGGGAGTCGATCGTCAAGGTTGGCTCCCTCGTTTTTTTTGTTGCCGGGCAAAGCGTGAGAGTCCCCCCGTTCCCGTTCCTGGCACAGAGCCCTAAGCGTCACCACGCTGGTGGTCAGCGACGCGGGAAGGCGCAGGTAACCGCCCCCTAAGAGAGGTAATGTCAGCAATGATGTTGCCTCTCGTTTTTTTTATACCCCGCGTCACATTCCCTTCCTGGCACAGAGCCCTAAGCGTCACCACGCCGGTGGTCAGCGACGCGGGAAGGCGCAGGTAACCGCACCCTAAGAGGGAGTCGATCGTCAAGGTTGGCTCCCTCGTTTTTTATACCCCGCCGGGACGGACATGCTGGACATGCTGGACATGCTGGACGGGCTGGAGGGACTGGACAACTGGACAAACTGGAGGTGGCGTTGACAACGCCACATACTGGACGGGCAGGATAGTGCTCGAGAGTGGCCGCTGCACTGGACGGGCAGGGCAGGAGGCGGGTAAGAGAACAGTAGCGGGTGTGGGCAGGGGGGTAAAAAACGGTAAAAAAAGAAAATTTTCTTTAAAGGTTTGTCTGCTCAAAAAAATAGTTATAACTTTGTTGATTGATTCAAAACGATGAGACGATTGTTGGTCATATTGGCACTTGTGTTCACGCTGGGACTGGGAAATACAGCCTTGGCCGAGATTCAGTGGCATGAGACTAACCGTGAAGTGCAGGGTAAAACATGGAATGATCCCAGCACAAGCGATGGCATCAAGATTTATGGTCGCAATGGTACGATAACCATTGTCACACCCAAGCGCATCACTGTGCGCGTCTATACCATCCTGGGCCAGATGGTGTCGCAGGCGACACTGCAGCCGGGCACCTCGGAGCTGAAGCTCGGCACACACGGCATCTACCTGGTGCGCATCGGCAACCTGACGCAGAAAGTGGCAATCTGACACGGCAACCTCTATCGTTATCAATAATGAAAATGACTAAAAACCATTTAATAACCTTAACTAAACAAACAGTATGACTAATTTAGAGAACATTGACTGGGCACATCTGCCTTTTGGTTACATGAAGACTGACTATAATGTGCGCTGCACATTCAAGGACGGCAAGTGGGGTGAGATTGAAGTCACCCAGGACGAGACCATTACCCTGCACATGGCTGCAAGCTGTCTGCACTACGGTCAGGAAATCTTTGAGGGTCTCAAGGCTTTCCGTGGCCAGGATGGCAAAATCCGTTTGTTCCGTCCTGACGAGAATGCCAAGCGCTTGCAGAACAGTGCTCTGGGCATCAAGATGCAGCCGCTTCCCGAAGATATATTCCTGGAGATGTGCAAGAAGGTCGTTAAGCTCAACGAGCGCTTCATCCCGCCTTATGGCAGTGGCAGCTCGCTCTACCTGCGTCCCCTCGAGATCGGTATCTCGCCCCGCGTGGGTGTGAGCCCCGCCGATGAATATACGGTAATCATTTTCGTTACCCCTGTGGGCCCGTACTTCAAGGAGGGCTTCCAGTGCACCAAGGTCGCTGTTTACCGTGAGTATGACCGTGCTGCTCCCTGCGGTACCGGTCGCTGGAAAGTGGGTGGCAACTATGCTGCAGGTATGGGCGCTACCGCTCGTGCCAAGGAAGCAGGCTTCAGCGCAGCCCTGTTCTTGGATCCCAAGGAGAAGAAGTATCTCGACGAGTGTGGTCCCGCCAACTTCTTTATCGTGAAGGGCAATACCTACATCACGCCTAAGTCGGGTTCCATCCTGCCCGCCGAGGCCGATGAGGCTGCCGAGTGCGGCACCGCTGCCGTTACCGCTCCCATCAGCGAGGTGGTTGATATGGACAAGGATGTGCACTATGTCATCCGCAAGGACGGCAGTGTAGGCCCCAAGGTGACAGCTCTGTATAACCGCCTGCGTGCCATCCAGATGGGTGACTATCCCGATGAGCACGGCTGGGTAGTCTTTGTTGACTGATGCTGGATTGCCTATCCATTATTGAACGATACTACACACCCGGTAACGACGATTACCGGGTGTTGGTTTCTCATAGCCGTAAGGTGGCCGACCTGGCTGTCGCCTTGAGCCAGCGGCTGATTGACCGTGGCATCCCTGTCGATATCGAGTTTGTCGAGGAAGCCGCCATGCTGCACGACATCGGCATGTGCCGCACCGATGCCCCGGGCATCCACTGCCATGGTTCTGAGCCTTATATACTGCACGGAATCTTGGGTCGCAAGATGCTCGACTCGATGGGTCTGTTTAGGCATGGCAGGGTGTGCGAGCGGCACACTGGCGCGGGCATTACTGCCGACGAGATTGTAGCCCAGGGCTTGCCCATCGCGCCACCGCGTGACCTGTTGCCCGAGAGCTTGGAGGAAAAGGTCATCTGCTATGCCGACAAGTTCTTCAGCAAGAGCCGCATTGATGAGCCGCCCAAGACGCTTGAGCACGCCCGCCGTTCGCTGGCCAAGTTCGGAGGAGCCACACTCAAGCGCTTTGAGGATATGGTTGCCCTGTTCGGTGACCCGGCCGAGTTGTGATGAACGGCATTCGAGAAGGCGTATACAACAAAACACCGTCGCATCCAGTGGTGCGGCGGTGTTGTTGTTACGATCTCGTGCAGAGTTGATTACTTGCGGATACCCAGCTCCTTCTTGGCGATGAGCTCACGGTAGCGGTTGATGTCGACACGCATCAGGTAATCGAGCAATTTGCGACGCTTACCAACGAGCATCTTCAACGAACGCTGAGTCGTATGATCCTTCTTGTTGACCTTCAAGTGCTCGGTC
>ONYP01000144.1 GCA_900322135.1 uncultured Prevotellaceae bacterium | reverse complement strand
GATGATATCACCCATGCCGAAATCGTTGATGAGAAAATCATCAACGCGCGCCACTATCACACCATCATGGAAGTGAAAAACGGTGAGGGTCCCCACCCCATCAAGACACCGCAAGGCTGGCTGCATCTTGCCCACGGTGTGCGCGGCTGCGCCTCGGGGTTGCGCTATGTATTATATATGTACATGACAGCACTCGACGATCCCACGCGCGTCATCGCACAACCCGGCGGCTATTTCCTCGTTCCCGAGGGTGGCGAGTATATCGGTGATGTGATGAATGTGGTCTTCTCTAACGGTTGGATTGCCGACGAGGACGGACGCGTCTTCATCTACTATGCCTCGAGCGACACCCGCCTGCATGTGGCCACCTCGACCATCGACCGCCTGGTGGACTACTGCATGAACACGCCGCAAGACGGCCTGACCACCACGGCCAGCGTGGAGACCATCAAGCGACTCATCGAGAAAAACCGGTCAGCCAATAAAGAATAAATAATAACGAATCATAAACGAGGAACTGCAAGCAACTCCTAACTGCTAACTGCTCACTCCTAACACCTAACTTCTAACTAAGAGAAATGGCAAGTTTAAAAGAAAAAATCGGCTACGCCCTTGGTGATGCGGCTGCCGGGGGCATTACCTGGAAAGTCATGTCAATCGCTTTCCCGTTGTTTTTCACCAATGTCTTTGGCCTCACGGTTGCCGACACGGCAACGCTGATGCTCATCGCCCGCATGTTTGATGTCATCACCGACCCCCTGATGGGCAGTCTGGCCGACCGCACCCAGTCGCGATGGGGCACCTATCGTCCCTGGCTCATCTTTGGCGCCATCCCCTTGGGCCTCGTATTCGCATTGTTGCTTTACACTCCCGACTTGGGTCCCGTGGGCAAGCGTATCTATGCCTACACGCTCTATCTGCTCATGATGGCCGTTTACACTGCCGTCAATGTGCCTTACGGCTCACTGCTGGGCGTGATGACCGATGACGACAACGAGAAGAACCAGTTCTCGTCGTTCCGCATGGTAGGCGCCTATGCCATGGGCTTTATCACCCTGCTCTCGTTCCCCTATCTGCAGAAGCTGGTAGGCGGCACCGAAGCGCATCAATATGCCGTGCTGGGCGCTGGCCTCGGCTTCGTGGCCACAATCATGACGCTGGCTTGCGGTCTGCTGACCAAAGAGCGCCTGAAACCCATTCGTGCCGAGAAATTCTCCTTCAAGCCTTTTGCCGACCTGTTCAAGAACAAGCCCTGGATTTACCTGACGCTCATCGGCATCTGCACCAACTTCTTCAACGGCTTCCGCTATGCCGTGGCCGGTTACCTGATGGAATACTGCCTGCACGGTGATGTGACAGTGAGCGGCCTGATCATCAACTACACGGTGTTCATGACCTTTGGCGAGGTGACCTGCATGATCTTTGGCGGTCTGTCGCCCAAGTTCACCCAGTGGATGGGCTCAAAGCGCAAAGCCTTTGTCGTTGCAGCCATCATCTGCATGGTGTCCTCCATCGCCTTCTTCTTTGTGCCGATGGATCCCAAGTACATTTGGGTATTGGTGGGCATCGTTATCATCACCTCGGTTGGCGTAGGCCTCTATTCCCCGCTGCTGTGGTCGATGTATGCCGATGTGGCCGACTATGCCACCGAGAAGAACGGCACCTCGTCGACGGGCCTCATCTTCTCGTCGGGTACGATGGCACAGAAGTTCGGCACGGCCATCTCGGGTTCGCTGGTTGCCCTGCTGTTGGGCATCGCCGGCTTCATCTCGGGCACTGACCCCGCCACGGGCCAGACGGTGGTAACCATCACCGACGAGGAATCAGTCCGCAACATGGTATGGGCCCTGTTCTCGCTCTTCCCTGCTGCCATTATCATCATCATGCTTTACCTGCTCCATTTTACCTGCTCCATCTGTATCCCATCAAGAAGTAAGATGAACGACGATATCAAGACGCTGAAAGCCGAAGTTCAGGATGTGTTGGAAAACAACATCCTGAACTTTTGGCTGTCCAATATGATAGACGACGAGCACGGCGGCTTCTACGGCCAGATGACCGGCGAGGGCCGGCTCGTCAAGGACGCCGACAAGGGCGGCATCCTCTCGGCCCGCATCCTGTGGGCCTTCTCGGCTGCCTACCGCGTGCTGGGCAATCCTGAGTACCTGATGGCGGCAACACTCATCAAGGACTACATTATTGAGTATTTCTACGACAACGAGTTCGGCGGCACCTACTGGTCGGTGGACTATCTGGGCAATCCCAAAGACACCAAGAAGCAGTTCTACGCCATCGGATTCATGATCTATGGCCTGAGCGAATATGCCCGGGCTACCGGCGACCAGCAGGCGCTGGATTATGCCATCAAGTTGTTTGACTGCATCGAGCAGCATTCGCTGGACAAGGTGAACAACGGCTATATCGAGGCACAGACGCGCCAGTGGAACGAGATTGCCGACATGCGCCTGTCGGAACTCGACGCCAACTTTCCCAAGTCGCAGAACACCCATCTACACATCATCGAGCCCTACACCAACCTGTACCGCTGCCTCATGGAACGCGAGGACAGCCCAGTCCCGGGCGACATTGTGGAGCGTGTGGAGAAAGCCCTGCGCAACCTCATCGATATTTTCACCGACAAAATCCTGAATCCCGAGACGCATCATCTGGACCTGTTCTTTGCCATGGACTGGACCCGCGAGGCTGGCGCTCTCGAGAGTTACGGACACGACATCGAGTGCTCATGGCTCATGCACGAGGCGGCACTGGTGCTGGGAGACCAGACGGTGCTTGACAAAGTGGAGCCCATCGTGAAACTCGTGGCAAAAGCCAGCGAGAAAGGCTTGAATGCCGACGGGTCGATGGTACACGAGGCCAATCTTGACACCGGCCATGTGGATGACGACCGCCACTGGTGGGTTCAGGCCGAGACTGTGGTAGGATTTATTAACCTGTACCAGCACTTCGGCGACGAGAGCGCGCTGCACAAGGCGCTGCACTGCTGGCAGTACATCAAGGACAACCTCATCGACCGCGAGGGCGGCGAGTGGTTCTGGAGCCGCGATGCCCAGGGCAACATCAACCGCCGCGACGACAAGGCGGGCTTCTGGAAATGCCCTTATCACAACTCGCGCATGTGTCTTGAAATCATGGAACGC